>NZ_JBKFBO010000058.1:0-51300 GCF_053346215.1 Methylobacterium sp. A49B | reverse complement strand
CAAGACACGGGAGAGTCGGTCGCCGCCAGGCCTGCCCATCGCAATCGAAAGCGCATGCTCGCACGAGCCCGCGCCGTTCCCTCGACACGACCACCGATCCGGCCCCCGCCGCAGCCTCACACAGGCCGCACGCCCGGCGGGACAAGCCGTACACACTTGGCGCGGGGTGGAGCAGCCCGGTAGCTCGTCAGGCTCATAACCTGAAGGTCACAGGTTCAAATCCTGTCCCCGCAACCAAAACAATCTCGAACGAAGCCCGCCGCGCCCACAAGCGCGGCGGGCTTTTTCGTGCGCCAACGCTGTCAAGCTCAACCAATTCGATATCCGCTCCTGGCAGGGGAGGGGACAAGCCCGAGCCCATTCGCCTGCCTTCCACGAACAATTCCAGGCCAGAGCCACCTCGATGTTGGCCTGGAAGGCACCCGGCCTTAAGATAGGTTGGGGTACGCCGCATCGCGCGGCAGCGGGGGGAGCAGCGATGGTATACGGAACGAGCGGCGCTTTCGCCGCCGAGCGGGACTGAAGACCGCGGCTTGCGGGTTCCGTCCTCAACGTACCAGAACCCGGTCGTGGGCGCGCGTCGCGCGGTCCCGCGGTTGGTGCTCGCCGCGGCAGCCGCGCTCCCGATCCTGGCCGGCTTTCCGAGTCCGGCCCGTGCATTCGATCTGTTCGGTCTCTTCAGCGGCGAGCCGGAGCCGCCGGTCCCCAGCCCGAACGCACTGCCCTACACGTTGCGGATCACCGGGACCGACAACGAAGACGTGCTCCGCGCCCTGCAGGATGCGTCAAGCCTCTATCGCCTACGGCAGGAACCGCCGCCAGACGGTGAAGGGCTCCTGCGTCGGGCCGAGACCGATCTGGCCAAACTCGCCGACGTGCTGTCAGGCTACGGGTTTTATCAGGGCACCGTCGGCGTGCGGATCGATGGCACGCCCGCGACAGGCCGGGCGGCAGAAGCCGTCAGGGCCGCGGAGGGCTGGCGCAATCGCGGCCTCGTCCCGATACGGATCGCGGTTGATCTCGGGCCGCGCTATCGGCTGCGGCGGATCACTGTCCGCGACCCTGCTGGACGTCCCTTCCCGAATTCGGTCCTGCCGCCGCGCGTGACGCGCGTGGACGACGACACCGCGGCCCGTTCCGCGACGGTCCTGGCCCGCGAGGCGCAGATCGTCGACCACTTCCGCGCTCAGGGCCATCCCTTCGCCAAGGCGGTCGCCCGGGACCCGGTGGTCGACGACGCCGCGCACGCGATGGATGTGACCTTTACCATCGAGCCCGGGCCGGTCGCCGGTCTAGGCCCGGTGGCGGTGAGTGGCGCGCCGGGGATCGACCCGGCCACGATCCGCTCTTTCATCTACGCCGAGCCCGGCGATCCGTATTCGCCGCAGGCGCTAGCGGCGATCCGGCGGTCAGTGGCGCGGATCGAGGGGATCGGCGGCGTGCGGGTCCGGGAAGGCACGGCGCTCGACGCCGAAGGCAACCTGCCGCTGTTCGTCGAAGTCACCGAGCGCGAGCGCAACCTCGTGGGCATCTCGGCGCGCTACTCCACAGTCGACGGCCCGGGAGTGCGAGCCTACTACGCCAACCGGAACGTGTTTGGGGGCGGCGAGACCTTCCGGATCGACGCCGATCTCTACTATCTCGGCCTTGGCAACGATCCGTTCGCCACACAGCGCAAGATCGCAGGAATCGGCACCAACGGTCTCGGGGGGCGCCTGTCGGCGACCTACGTCCAGCCGGCTCTGTGGGGCAGCCGGAACGACCTTCTGGCCAACGCCTTCGTCACCCGGGAGGTGCAGCAAAGCTACCTCGTGGATGGCGGCGGCGTATCGGCGGCGATCCGACACCGGTTCTCCGACACGTTCTCGGCGCAGATCGGCCTCGACGCCCAGATCGGCCGCTCGAAGGATGCGCTCGGCACGGTGAACTACCGGCTGATCGGCGTGCCGGCCTCGGTGACCTACGACTCCACCGACAGCCTCCTCGATCCAACGCGCGGCGTGCGGGCGATCGCCTCGCTCGCCGTCTATCCGGGCGCGATCTCGTCGCCCGGGATCGTTGTCGCCAAGGCGCAGGGCTCCACCTACTACGCGCTGGACGAGGAAGCCCGGTACATCCTGGCGGGCCGGGTCGGCTTCGGCTCGGTCTCCGGCGCGCCGCTGGGCGACATCCCGGACAATTTCCGGTTCTTCGCCGGCGGCGGCGGCTCGGTGCGCGGCTATCCGTACCGGACGCTCGGACCCATCGGCCCGTTCAATCTGCCGATCGGCGGCCGCAGCCTGCTGGAGGCGTCCTTGGAGGCCCGGATCAAGGTCACCGACACGATCGGCGTGGTGCCGTTCTTCGACGCGGGCACCGCCTTCGCCTCCGCGGTGCCTGATTTCGACGAGAAGATCCGGAAATCGGTGGGCATCGGCCTGCGTTACTACACCGGAATCGGCCCGATCCGCGCGGATCTCGCCTTCCCGCTCGACCCCTACAAGGGCGGCCACGTCCGTCCGGCCGTCCTCTATCTCAGCCTGGGGCAGGCGTTCTGAATGGATGTTTCACGCCGGCCGACCGGATCGCAGCGCTGGAGCCGCCGGAGATGCGCGTGGCTCGTCGCGCTGCTCGTGACCGTCCTCGCGGTCTTGGGTTCGTCCGTAACCCTCCCGACCCGCGCCGACGAGGGCGACAAATCCGTGCTGGGCGGGCTCCTGTCGCGGGCGCTGTCCACGCCCTCGTCCCGGGTGGCAATCGGCGCCATCGACGGGGCGCTGTCATCCGATGCCACGATCCGCGACGTTGCCGTGAGCGACCGGGAGGGTGTCTGGCTGAAGCTCGATCGGGCCCGGATCATCTGGCGCCGGCTCGCGCTGCTGTCGGGGCGGCTGGAGGTGGACAGCCTGGAGATCGGCCGCATCGAGGTGCTGCGCCGGCCAATCCCGAGTCCGACGCCGCCGGAGGCCAAGCCTGACGGGAAGCTGCTGCCGGACCTGCCCGTGAAGGTCGAGGTAAAAGGCTTCAAGCTGGCCGAGCTGGTTCTCGGGGAGCCAGTGGCCGGGCAGCCCGCCCGCCTCTCGGCCGAGGGGCGTGCCAAGCTCGGCGCGGCGAGCGAAGGGCTCGATCTCCAGGCGCGGGCACAGCGCCTGGACGCCGCGGGACGTTTCCTGCTCTCGCTCGTTTACGTGCCGACGGGCGATCGTCTGGAGTTGAAGGCCAGCTTGATCGAGCCCGAAGGCGGGCTTCTCTCGAAGGCGGCTAATCTCCCTGGAACGCCGCCGATCAATTTCGATCTCGACGGCGCGGGCTCCCTCGACGCGTGGAACGCCAAGCTCGACTTCACCGCCGGGTCCGACATCGGCGCCAGAGGCGGCGCGAAGATTTCCCGCATCGGCGCGGAGCGGCGGCTCGCCCTCGACCTCGCGGCGCGTATCGAGGGCCTCGCGCCGGGACCGGCCGCGTCGATTTTTGCAGGCACGACCAAGCTCGACGGCGGCCTCGCCTTCGCGGATAGCGGCGCCTTCCGGATCGACAGGCTAGAGCTGACATCCCGCACGGCGCGGCTCACGGCCGGCGGAAGCCTGACCAAGGATCGGGTCGCCGACCTGACCCTCCAGGCCCGAGCCCTGCCCACCGAGGGCACGATCACGCGGGCTGGCGAAGCCGAGATCGGCAGTCTCGTCCTAGACGGCAGCCTCAAGGGGCCGCTGACGGCGCCGGAGATTCATGGCAGCCTCGACGCGGCCGGACTGCGCGGCCACGACTCGGCGCTGGAGCGCATCGAGGCGCGCCTCGGCGTGCAACCCAAGGGCGACGCGGCAACGCAGCGCTTCGCGATCCAGGCGGACGGCAAGGTCGAGGGCCTGCGCCTGGCCGATCCGGCCCTGCGCCGAGCCATCGGGAACCGGGCGCAGTTCACTCTTCGGGCGGCGTCCGGGCCGGACGGGGTCATCGACGTCGCCACCCTGCGGCTCGAGTCCGAGACCGCGCGGGCAAGCTACGCCGGCCGTGTCGGCCAGAACACGCTGACCGGCACGGTCGACGCGGCCCTGCCGGACCTCGCGGTGCTCTCAGGCGTCGCGGGCAGCGGCCTCGCGGGAAGACTTGAGGCCAGGGCGCGCCTCAGCGGCGATCCAGCCCGCAAGGCGCTGGCGGCCGACCTCACTGTCTCGACCGCCGGCCTCGTCACCGGGATCGCTGCCGCTGACCGCACCCTCGGGCGTACGCCCACCCTTCAGGGACGGGTCTCGCAATCCTATGACGGCTACGGCTTCGACCATCTGCGCCTCGAGGGCGCGGGCGTCACCGCGACCCTCCAGGGCGAGGCGACCTCGGCCGCGGCCGACGTCGCGGGCCGCTTGGACCTCAAGAGCCTCGCGGATCTGGATAGCCGCCTCACCGGACGTGCCGGGATCGACGCCCGGCTCACCGGCTCCCTGGAGCGCCCCGATCTCGCTGCGACGCTGACGGCGCCGGCTGCCACGGCGGACGGCAAGCCGATCCGTGACCTGCGCGTCGAGGCGACCCTGACGGACGCCCTCTTCGCGCCGGACGGCAGCTTGCGAGTCTCTGGCGACGTGGCCGGCAAGGCGCTGACCGGCGGCGCCCACGTCGCGCGCACGGGCGCCGACTGGGTGCTCGACCGACTCGACCTCAATCTCGGCTCCGTGGCGGTGGCGGGCAACGCCACCGTGTCCGCGGCGACATGGCTTTCCGCTGGCGCTCTCGCGGTGCGCGCCGGCAACCTTGAAGATGTTGCACCCCTGTCACCGCGACCCGTGGCCGGACGCCTCGACGCCACCGTGCTGCTCGCCCGGGACGGTGGGCGCCAGAATGCTGCGATCCGGGCCACCGGCTCCGGCCTGCGCTACGGTGCCTACGCGCTCACCCGGCTCGACGCGGACCTGAAGGGCCGAGACCTCCGGGCCCATCCGATTCTGGACGGGCGTTTGGATGCCGACCGGCTGCTCGCCGCCGACCAGCAGATCGACACGATCCGGCTCGCCGCCGCCGGCGGCCCGAGCGGTAGCGACCTGACTCTGACCGCCAAAGCCCGCGGCTTCAACCTCGATGGCGCGGTCCGGGTCGTCCCGGCTGAGGAGACGCGCATCGAGATCCAGCGTCTGTCGGCCGCCCGGGGCGGCGACCGCTTTGCCATCGACGGACCTGCCACCGTCATCCTCCGTGACGGCGGCGCGATGATCGACGGGCTTGCGATTTCGGCGGGCGCCGGCCGGATCACGATGGCCGGGCGCGCAGGCCGCGACCTCGACCTCCGGATCCGGATCCGTGCGCTGCCCCTATCTCTGGCTCGGATCGCCATGCCCGATCTCGCCCTGTCCGGATCCCTCGACGGTGAGGCGGATCTGCGCGGGCCGGCCGGGCGACCAGAGGGCCGCTACGCGTTGACCGTCTCGAAACTCGTGGCGCCACAAACTCGGCAGGCAGGCCTGCCGCCCGTGGATGCCAGCGCCAAGGGCACGCTGTCCGACGGGCAGGCCAGCCTGGACGGCCGCGTTTCGGCCGGGCAGGGGATCGCCCTCGCCGTCGCAGGCACGCTGCCGGTTGAGACCGGCGGGCCGCTCGATCTCCGCGCCCGGGGCACTCTCGACGCGTCGCTCGCCAACTCGATGCTGAGCGTGGGCGGGCAGAGCGTCGCAGGACGCGTCGCCATCGACGGCGGCGTGACCGGCACCCTTGCGGCACCGCGGGCGCAGGGCGCCGCCGTGCTGAGCGGCGGCAGCTTCACCGATCCGCTCAACGGCATCCGCCTGACCGGAATCGAGGGCCGGGTGACCGGCCGGGGCGACACGATCGTGATTGAGCGCCTGAATGCGGCGACCCGCAACGGCGGACGCGTCGCGGTCACGGGGCGCGTGGCCCTGGAGCCCGGTTTCCCCGGCAGCTTCCATGTCACCGCCGACCGGGCAGAGCTGGTTTCGAGCCCGCTGATGACCGCCGTGTCGAGCGCCGACCTCACCCTGGCGGGCCCGCTGGTGCGGACGCCGAGGATCACCGGCCGGGTCGACGTGGTGTCGATCGACGTCGCTGTGCCGGACCGTCTGCCGGCCACGGTCCGTCCCCTGCCGGGGGTGCGCCACGTCAACACGCCGCCTGAGGTGCGGGTGCGGTTGGCACAGCGGGCCGGTCCGAAGTCGGCTCGGACCGGGCGGCGGCCCGGAAAGCCGGCCGTCCCGTTCGACGCCACCCTCGACGTCGCCGTGAACGCGCCGAGCCGGATCTTTGTGCGCGGGCGCGGTATCGATGCCGAACTGGGAGGGGCGCTCCGGGTTACCGGCAGTTCCGCGTCTCCGAACGCTGTCGGCGCCTTCGCCATGCGCCGGGGACGTCTCGAGCTCGTGGGCCAGCGCCTCGATTTCAGCCGGGGCAAGCTGACCTTCGCGGGGAGCCTGACCACGCCGGAACTCGACTTCGCCGCCGAGACCAAGGCCGGGGACGTCACAGCCCGCGTCGCCGTGATGGGCCCGGCGGACGCGCCGCAATTTGCCCTGACCTCCGACCCGGTGCTGCCCCAGGACGAGATCCTGTCGCGCCTGCTGTTCAAGAAGGCCGCGGGCGGTCTCTCGCCGTTCCAGGCCTTGCAGCTCGCCCAGGCCGTCGCACAGCTCTCGGGCGGCGCAGCGGGGCCCGACGTCTTCGAGCAGGCGCGCAAGGGCCTCGGGCTCGACAGCCTCGACGTGTCGACCGGGGCAAGCGGCGGCCCGGCGCTCGGCGCCTCGCGCTACATCTCGGATCGCGTCAGCGTCGGCGTGAAGGCCGGCGCCAAACCCGCCGACACGGCGGTCGGGGTGGATTTCGACGTCACCCGGCGGATCAAGCTCAAGGGCGAGGCCGGCAGTGATGGGCGGACCAGCCTGGGGGTCGGGGCAGAGTACGAGTGGTAGGCGCACGAGGGTTCCGACGAAGCTGCGACGACACCTCAGAATCACCTGGTCCAGGGATTGATGGTTGGCAGTTCGGCCGCCTCGAAGCGTCCCGTATCACGTGTGGCGACCACGAGGTTCCGCTCGGCGGCAAGGGCGATGATCTTACCGACGACCCGATCCTGAGTGAGATCGCAGTCAGTGACTGAGCTGGTCGATGGGGATCTTTATCGCCAGCCGAGAAAGAACAGCAGAGGAAGAAATCCTGGCAAGCCGGTGCATCTCTGCTAAGTCTGATCACTCTGCGTGAAGTGGGACCGCAACCCGCTCTGCGCCAACCACGAAAACACGCCGCCCGATGGACGACCTTTTCGAGACGGACGACGATCCTCCGGTGCCGGAGGGCGGGCTGCTCCGCATGCTGCCGATCATCAACCGGCGCGGTCTGCACGCACGGGCCTCCGCGAAGTTCGTCCAGACGGTAGAACGCTACCACGCCGCGGTGGCGGTGACGCGCGCGGGCGAGACGGTGGGGGGGCGCTCGATCATGGGGCTGCTGACGCTCGGCGCCGCCATGGGCACCCGCATCGCCGTCACCGCCGTTGGCGAGGATGCCGGAGAATGCCTCGACGCGATCGAGGCACTGCTCGCCAACCGCTTCGGCGAGGACGAATAGCGCGCCGCCTAGGTCACTTTTCCGGGCCACGAGCAGAGGTCGGGGACGAGGCAGCGCGAGCAGGCTGGCTTCCGGGCGGTACAGGTGTCGCGGCCATGCCGGAACAGCCAGACATGCGCGCCGTCCTTGAAGCGGTCGGGCACGAGCCGCGCGAGACCGTCGGCGACGCTGTCGACGGTGGCGCCCGGTGCCAGCGGGATCCGGTTCGAGACCCGGAACACGTGGGTATCGACGGCGATGACGGGCTCGTGGAAGGCGAAGTTCGCCGTGACCTCGGCGCTCTTGCGGCCGATTCCCGGAAGGCGGCGCATCTCCGAGGCGCTGCGCGGGACAGCGCCGCCGAACTCGGAGAGCAGCGCCGCCGACAGTTTGACGATGTTACGGGCCTTCGACGGCCCGAGCCCGACCGGCCGGATGATCTCGGTGATCCGCGCCTCGCCCAAGTCCAGCATCCCGGCCGGATCCTCCACGGCACTGAACAGGGCATCGGCGATGCGGGAAACCGTCGGCCCGGTCGACTGCGCCGAGAGCAGCACAGTCACGAGGAGCCGGTAAGGATCCGTCCGGTCGAACCCGGCCTTCGGGTCCGGGTTCGCCTCGGCCAGCCGCGCGAGCACGGCCCCGACATGCGCCGACTCACCCGTCCCGGGTGACCGGGGTGTCTCGTCCGCCGTGGTCCGACGCTGAGCGGGGCGGAGGCCGTGAAGGGTGTCGCGCGCCATGAGCGCCAGCTAGAGCTTGGACGGATCGGCGACAGACGCCGTGCGCGCGGCGGATTGACCGCTCAGGCCCGAGCGCGCAGCCAGGGCACGGAGGCCCTGCCGACGCCGAGACGGAGCGTTCCAGAGACGATTTCGCCGGCCCGGCGCAGGAACGCGACGCGAAGCGCACTTCTGCGGCCGAACAGGCGGCTGACTGCGCGGACCAGGGATGCCTCGGACGGGTCGGCAATGATCGGCCGGTGAGCAGTCCGGGCCTCGAGTGTCAGGAAGGTCTCGAAGGCGTCGCGCACGGCCTCCGGCTCGGTCACCGTGAGCATCTCGGCGGCGGGCGCCTTCCATCCGTGCGGCCGGGTTCCCACGAAGGCCCCGGTTGGGATCGAGCGCGGCCGCGCGGAGCGATCGACCGCTACGCGGGGTCGGAAAGGCGCCGCGGCCCGCAGGGGCTCGACGGCTCCCACGAGGCGGATGGGCCGCCGCAGCCCGGCGAGCCGTGCCTTCAGCGCGCGGTCGACCGCCAGAGCGGTCGTATCCTCGACCAGTGCCGTGGTTGTGGCTTCGGCGGGCTGCCGGGGATCGGCGCGCCCGCCCCAGGCGAGAGCGATGGCGACCCGGCGTCCGGCGGGTTGGTGGTGGGCCAGCGGCATCAGGTGATCGGGATCGCGGAGTGAATCACCCACGGCATTCCGGACCAGCATGGCCCGCCAGGCCGGCACCGCTTCTTCGTCCACAGCGCTGGGCGCGCGCAAGTTGGCGCGCCACATCTTGGACACGCTGGCCGCTTCCGATCTCGATGGCGCGGCGACGGGACCGGGTGCCGCGGCCGGCATCCCGGACAGGCCGCCCTGTATCACGGTGAAGCGTCGCACCATCGCGTGTCTTGCCTCTCGACGATCCGTCCCGTTTCAGGACGATCCGGCGCGCCCGGGGCGCGGTTCGGAAAGAGAGTTTCAAGGATGATGCCGCCCGGTCTCCTACTCAGAAGCCCGGGATCGCGAGGGGATTGTCGGTGAGCGCGGCCGCGTCCGGCGCATCGACGCGCGGGCGCCCCAGAAAGGCGTCCCACAGTTTGCGCACGAAGGCCGGGTCGAGATCCCGCAGGATCAGCACGAGCCGGGACGTGTGGTCGGGATCGGGCCAGGCGGGCAGGGTGAGCGGCGCGTGGAACACGTGCTGAACGCCGTGAACGACGATCGGGCGCCCTGGATCGTCGGCGAGCGCCACGATGCCCTTGAGCCGCAGCAGCTTCGGCCCGTGGCCGGACCGCAGCAGGTCCATGAACATCTCGAACGACGGGCGGGGCACGGGGGTCTCGCTCGTCAGGCAGACCGCCTCGATGGACGCGTCGTGCCGGTTCACGTCGGCGCCATGGCGGTGGTCGTGCGCCAGGGCCGCGTCGCCGAGCCATGCGCGGACATCGGCTCCCTTGCCGTCGAGGCCGAAGAGGCCGCCGAGCAGGGTCTCTGCGGTGGCATCCGGGAGGACGATCGGGGCCGCCGGATTGAGGGCGGTGAGCCGCGCGCGGAGTCCCGACGTGTCGCCCGCCAGATCGGTCTTGGTCAGCACGATCCGGTCGGCGACCGCGGCCTGGCGCAGGGCCTCCGGGTGGGCGTCGAGGGTGTCGGCGCCCGTGACGGCGTCCACCACCGTCACCACCGCCTGGAGGCGGAACCGCAGCACGAGATAGGGATGGTAGATCAGGGCGTGCAGGATCGGCGCCGGGTCAGCGAGGCCCGTGGTCTCGATCACCACGCGACGGAACGGCCGGATCCGGCCGTTGTCGCGCTTGCGCAGCAGGTCCTCGAGGGTGGCGATGAGGTCACCCCGCACCGTGCAGCACAGGCAGCCGGCGCCGAGCAGGATCATGTCCTCGTCGACGGTCTCGATGAGCAGGTGGTCGAGGCCGATCGCGCCGAACTCGTTGACGATCACCACCGTGTCGGAGAGCGCCGGGTCCCGCAGCAGCCGGTTCAGCAGCGTGGTCTTGCCGGCGCCGAGGAAGCCGGTGAGCACCGTGAGCGGGATCGGCTCCGGGCGGCGGGGATCCGGGGCGGGCGCGGTGGTCTGTGACATGATCGCCGAGGTGGGGTCCGCGGGCGTCCGCGGCAACGGGCCGGGACGCCCGAACGGCGGACCTACTCGCCGGCCGCCGCCTTCTTGGCCGCGGGCTTCTTGGCCGCCGACTTGGCCGCCGACTTCGCCGCCGTGCCGGCCGGGGCCGGCTTATGGGCCGCGGCCTTCGGGGCTGGCTTCGTCAGGCCCTTGCCGGGCTTGGCTTCCGGCATCGACGGGCTCTCGACGGCCGTGTAGGCGCTCGCCGTCCGGGGCAGCGGATGGCTGGGTTTGGCGGCAACCTTCGGGGCCGGCTTCGCGGCGGTCTTGGTGGCGGCCTTGGTGGCGGCCGCGTCCCTGGCGGCCTGCGCGCGCGCCTCGCGGGCCTGCTTGGCCGCCTCGACCGCCGCCAAGCGCTTGGCCTTGGCGGCTTCGAGCTTCGCGGCCCTGGTGTTGGCGGCCGCAGCCTTCTGCTCGGCCTCCTGGGCGTCGAGGATCTGCTGGCCCTCGGCCGGGTTGCGGCCGACCCAGACGGCGATCGGCTGGAGCGGGGCCCGAGGCGGCAGGCTGCGGGCGCGCAGGGCCGGGTTCGAGAAGGCGGCGAGCGCCAGCGCGGGCGAGTTCGCCGCCGCGCCGCCGACCAGCTGCGCCGCCGAACCGGGCGCGCTCAGGGCGCCGGGCCCGTCCTCGATCGCCGGAGGCTTCTTGCCGCCGCACACGAAGGGCCGCATGTCCGGGGGCTGGGGCAGGGCGGAGGCCGGCAAGGCGTCGAGGGTCGGGTTCGTCCAGCCGGCGCCCTGGGCGAAGGCGTAGTCGAACAGGTCGGCGGCCTTCACGTCGCGCTCGCGCGGGCTCGGCTGGCCCATGACGATCGTGACGATGCGGCGGCCGTTGCGGGTCGCGGTCGCCACCACGTTGAAGCCGCCGGAGCAGATGAAGCCGGTCTTCATCCCGTCGGTGCCGGGATAGCGCCCGAGCAGGCCGTTGTGGTTCGGCATGACGGCGCGGCCGAACTGGATGGCCGAGATCGAGAACAGGTCGTGCGAATCCGGGAAGTCGCGGATCAGCGCCCGGGCGAGCACCGCCATGTCCCGGGCGGAGGTCCATTGACGCGGATCGGGCAGGCCGTTGGGGTTGTACCAATGGCTGTCGCGCATGCCGATCCGCACCGCGGTCTCGTTCATCAGGGCGGCGAACGTGTCGATCGAGCCGCCGAGATTCTCGCCGATCGCGTAGGCGATGTCGTTCGCCGACTTCACCATGATGATCTTGAGGGCGTTGTCGAGGGTCAGCTGCGTCCCCGGCTTGAAACCCATCTTCGAGGGCGGCTCCGCGGCGGCGGCGGCCGAGATGGTGATCATCGAATCCAGCGAGACCTTGCCCTGCCGCACCAAGTCGAGGGCGACGTAGGTCGTCATGAGCTTGGTGATCGAGGCCGGGAACCACGGGTCCGTGGGCGCCTGCGAGTAGATCACCTTCCCCGAATCCACGTCGGCCACGAGGATCGGCACCGTGACGGCCTGCGCCGCGACCAGACCGACCAGGGTGGTTCCGAACAGACCCGTCAGCGCCGCAAGCCCGACGGTGAGGCGCCGGTAGAGAGAAGAGGACATTCGAGCCCGACTCGTCAGAGGATCGCCAGGGCCGGCACCGCGAGGCGCCGGTCGTCCGGCCCAATGGCCGGCATGAGGCACAACCCGGGCGGCCGGGTTCGGTCGCCGAGCAGTATCACGGCATGAACGAGTCTACCGTGGCAAGAGCAAGGCGAGACCCCAGGGCGGGTCTGCGCGGCACGGTTGCCGGTGGTGCACAGACGGCCCACAGCTTATGTGCAGGCCGGGCGTCGCGACGACGGTGACTGGGACGACAGTGGCTTACGCGGTCAAGGAGATCTTCCATACCCTGCAGGGCGAGGGTGCCCAGGCGGGACGCGCGGCCGTGTTCTGCCGCTTCGCCGGGTGCAACCTCTGGTCCGGGCGCGAGGCGGATCGCGCCGCGGCCGCCTGCCGGTTCTGCGACACGGACTTCGTGGGCATGGACGGGGAGGGCGGCGGACGCTTCGCCGACGCGGCGGCCCTCGCCGACGCCATCGCGGCGGCCTGGGCGGGGGGGCCGAACAACCGCTACGTGGTGTTCACGGGCGGCGAGCCGCTCCTGCAACTGGACACCCCGCTGATCGCGGCCGTGCACGCGCAAGGCTTCGAGATCGCCATCGAGACCAATGGCACGTTGCCGGCGCCCCCCGGCATCGACTGGATCTGCGTGAGCCCGAAGGGGCGCAATGCGCTGGCGCAGATCACCGGCGACGAGCTGAAGCTGGTCTATCCGCAGGCGGATGCGGACCCGAGCGCGTTCGTCGGCCTCGACTTCCGCCACCGCTTCCTCCAGCCCATGGACGGGCCGGACCAGGGCGCCAGTACGCAGGCGGCGATCGCCTATTGCCGGCGCGATGCGCGCTGGCGCCTGTCGCTGCAGACCCACAAGATGATCGGCATACCCTGACAGGATGTCCGAAAGATGGGAGTCGACAACCTGTCGCCGGCCTTCCCAACTTTCGTGAAATCATCCACGCTGCCTCAGGCATTTCTGCCTCGGGCCTGCGCCGTTGAACTTCACCGAGTCTTTCGAGGTCAGATCGAACACCGTCGGATCGGGCAAACCCATCCGTCCCGGATCTGACGGGATCTGGCCGGTCGATCCGGACCCGCGCCTGACCAACCTCCGCGGCCAGCAGAGGTGGCACTTCGCGCAGGCCCAGCCTGTCGGGGTGGAGGTTGCGGGTCACAGGATCGGAGCCGAGGACGCCCGGATCGGTCTTCTCGGCATCCGCCGGGATGGCCACGCCCGTCCCTTCCCGGCGGCGTTCACGCACGCACCGGCAACTGGCGAAGGTCTCGGCGCCCTGGCGCCCACGCCGGATCCCGCTCAGCTCGATGTCGACCGCGATAGCGTCGTCGAGGTGCCGCTCCCGAGCGGGAGGCCGACGCTGCTCCGCGCCGGGCGGCCCACCGGGCTCTACCTGTTCCAGGACAATCTCGGCGCGCTGGAAGCCTGGACCGGCACCGCGTTCGACACGCTCGGACGCCTTCCGGCGAACCCGGCGGGGTCGGCCCTCGCCACCGGTCCCGGGGGTCTGGCCTACACGATCCCCGACGCGCTGATCTCCGTACCCCTGCCGCAGCTTGGCCCGCGCCTCGATCATGCCGTGGGGCGCGAACGAGGTCTGCGCTTCCTGTCGGCACCCTGCTGGCGCGGGGCCGACCTGCTCGCTTGGGCCGCGCGGGACGGACGGCTCATCCTGTGCCGGAGCCCGGCGGGTTCGGGGGCGCTCGACCTGTTCGATACCGGCCGGCCGGCCCCCGGCGGCACGCTCGCCGGCCCCTCGTTGAACCGCCTCGGCGACGCGGCCTGGACCGGCCCGGACGGCTCCGTCGCGTGCCGGGCCGGCGACGGCGCGGTCGATTTCATCCCCTGGCCGAAGGGCTTTGGCCCCATCCTCGCGCAGGCGCCGTGGCGCGATCGGGCCGACAGGCACCATCAGCTCGGCATGGCGGACGGCCGCTACCACGCCGCCGCGCTGTCCCCGGACGCCGTCCCGCGGCTCCTGGACGGCCCGCACCTCGCCGCCGGCACCGTCACCTACTCGGGGCATGCGTGCTTCGCGGTGCCGTGGCAGGCGCAAACCGAGGCGCTCAACCTCGGCGTCCACGCGGGAAGCCTCCTCGTTCCGCTGCTGGCGATGCCGCGCGACACGATCCTGCTGGCCGTCACGCTGCCGGGTCCGCGCGGCGAATTCCTGCGGGGCGCGACGCTGAGTGCTCCGGCAACCGGCCAAGTGCTCCACCACGCGCACGGGGCCGGCCTGCGCCGCCTGCCGGTCAGCCTGGAGGTCTCCGCCCTCGACGACGCGGGTGCGCTCCTGCACGACGGCGCCCTGTATCTCTGGAGCCGCTCGGGGAGCCGCTGCCACGCCCTGCGGCTGCGACCGGCGTGACGGGCTGGCGGGCGGCCTTTCTGGCGCTCCTCGTCCTCCCGGGTTGGAGTGCCCGCGGGGAGACGCCGGCACGCCACCTGTTCCTGATCCAGGATTCCGGGTGGATGGAACCGTTCCTGACCGCCGGGGACTCGCAGTTCCGCCCCTTCGTCGAGGCGCTGATCGCGGCGGCGGGCGCGCAGGCGGACACGGTGGTGATCGCGGCCTTCGATCAGGACGGTCAGGTCCCGGGCCGCACCTCGCCACGCATCCTGTATCAGGGTCGCTACAGTGCCGATCGCGCCCGGGCCGCGGTGGCGGCGATCGACCTGCCGCGCAAGGCGGGCGGCCGGGCCTATGCGGATGCCGACTTCAACGGCGCGCTCCTCGGCGGGATCCGGATCGGCCTGCAGGGCCGCGACGGCGTGATCTGGATGGTCACGAACAACAAGAATGCGCCGGGCAACAGCGCCGCGGTGGAGCGCAACACGGCAGCCTTCTACGCCAGCCTGCGCGCGTCGCGGGCCATCCCCCGGATCGTCGCCTATCCGGTGCGGATGCCGCTCACGGGCCGGACCTTCTCCGAGGCCGGCTTCGTCGTGTACGGCATCGGCTACGGGCCCGGCGGCGAACGGGCGCTGGAGGCGGCCCTGGGTGCCCCGGGGCTGCGGACGCTGTTCAGCCATCCGGCCGTGACGCTCAAGCCCGTCCCGGGCGGAGCCCTGGCCCTGAGCTTCGACCGCCTCGACAGCGGCGGCCTCGAAGCGGGCCTGGAGGACGGCGTCCTGGTGGTGCGGGGCGCCGACGCCGCGGGCGGGACGGTCCTGCGCTTCACAGCGCACCTGACCAACGGTCTTTATCCGCAGCGGGTCGCGACGGCCGCGCTCGCCCTCGACTGGAGCGAGGGACAGACGGGGACGGACATCGCGCGGGCGGCGGTCGAGCCGGCTTCCCTGGCCGATCTGGCGCCGCAGGCCCGGAGCGCGCCGCTGGGCGTGACCCTCTCCCTGCCGCCGATCCCGCGTCCGCCCGGGTTCGCCGGGCTGCTGACGAACCGCCGCGACGTGGACGGCACCCTGACGCTCCGGCTCTCCGACCTGCACCTCACCCTCGATCCCGACTTCCTGGAGCGCGTGCGGCCGATCTTCGCGAGCCGCCTCCTCGTCGCGGAACAACCCGTGGGGCCGGGCGCCGCGGATGCGGCGCAGGACGGTCTGCCCGGCCTGTTCGGCGACTATCGCGGGGTGTCCGAGGCGACCGTCAGGCTGCCCGTCCGGATCGAGACCGCGTTCCCGCCCTGGCCGCTCGCCGCGGCCTCGGGCGGCACCCTCGCGCTGACCGCCGCCCTCGGCCTCGGCGCCGCCGCGTTCAGGCGCGCGCGCACCTGTACGGTGACGATCGGCGGCTTCGCGAAGCGCGTCAGTCTGCGGCCTTTCCGGCCCGCGGTGCTGCGCGCGCCCGACGGCAGCCGCTGGCGCGTGCGGGCGCGCCCGTGGGGGGCGCCCCGGGTGACCCGCATCGACGAGCCCGGGACCGGCGCATGATCGCCCCTCTCCACAGCCACCGCGTTCCCCTCGACGCGACCCGGGTTCAGGTGCCGGGCAGGCAGGATTTCACGATTCCGCCGCCGCGGGGCGAAACACCGAGGACGGACATGCCGCGGACGGACACGTTGGCCGCGGCTGGGACCCCCTTCGCCAAGCTGGAGCGCGCCGCGACCACGCCCGAGATGCTCCTCGGCGGCGGCGCCCTGCTGGCCTGCGCGGTGATCTTCCTGTTCGTCCGCCAGGGCGTCCGGATCCATCTGATCAATCGGAGGGCGACCCTCGACGCGGCGGACGGCGCGAGCTGGATGCTGTTCGCCGCCCTGATGCTCACCGCCCTCATCCTGGTGGGCGCCGCGGTCGGGCGGCTCTGGCAGGCCTGGGCGGGACTGACCGCCGGCCTGTCGCTCTGCGTGATCCTGTTCGCGATCGCCCTGGCGCTTTTCCTGCGCGCGCCCGAGCGCAGGCGCTGAGCCGATGGACGACCCGCGCGCGACCGCCACCGAGCCCCAGCTCAAGGTTCGCCCGACCGTCTTCGTGGCGCTCGGCGGCACGGGTATGGAGGTTCTGCTGCGCCTGCGCCGCCGAATCCTGCAGGCCGACTGGAACGGAACCCGGATCCAGGCCCTCGACCAGTTCCCCGCCGCCGCCTTCCTGTATCTCGACACCGACACCCTCGAGGCGCGCGAGACGCAGCGCGCCGCCGCCACGGACCCGCTCTCGGCCAAGGTGGCGTTCCGCGAGGGCGAGACGCTGCAGAAGGCCGTCAGCCTCGCCCGGTACCAGGCCGAACGGCGGAGCTACCCCCACATCGACGAATGGCTGCCCGACCGGGATCTCGCGCGCATCGACGCCTCCAAGGGCGCCGGCCAGATCCGCGCGATCGCGCGCCTGCTGTTCTTCGACGTGGCGCGCAGCTTCACGGGCCGCATCGCCGCCAAGGCCGCCGCCGTTCTCGCCAACATGTCGAACGCGGCGCAGCTGCGCGCGCTCGGCCTCGACACGGCCACGGAGCTGCGCGTCGTCGTGGTGGCCTCGGTCGCGGGCGGCACCGGGTCGGGGACGGTCATCGACGCCGGCTACGCGATCTCATCCCTGGAGACACCCCGGCGCCCCGACGCCGTCGACCTCTTCCTGGTCCTGCCCTCGGGCTTTGTCGGAGCCAACAGGGACCGGGTCTACGCCAACGGCGTCGCGACCCTCTCGGAACTCGAATACGTCATGCGCGGCCATCCCCGGCCGCCCTACGTCGAGCGCTGGGGCGATCACGAGGCCGTGGCGCCGGACGTCGAGCGGCCCTTCACCGACGTGTACCTGTTCGACAGCCGGAACCTCGCCGACCAGCACACGCATGCGGTGAGCGACCTCTACGACATGATGGCCGACGTCCTGTTCGAGGATTTCGGCAACTCCGCGTTCGCGGGCCGCAAGCGCTCCATCGGGGTCAACCAGACCCAGCACAAGATGCGCAAATGGGCGCCGCCGAGCCCGCTGCAGGCCGGCCGCACCGCCCTCTTCGCGCTGACCTACTCGGCGCTCGGCCAGGCGGTGCTCGCCACACGGGGCAGCCTGGAATTCGAGGCCGCGGCCGCCCAGGCGGGTCTCGACATGGTCGGCGCCTTCTTCGGCCTCGCCCGGGGCCGGGCCGAGCGCCGGGTGCCCACCATCGAGGAGCGCGACCGCTTCGCCGCCGACCGCCTCGCCCTGCGCTTCGCGGCCTACGAGGTGTTTCCCAAGGTGCTCCGTCCGCCGCCGCCGGGGATCGCGGAGTTCGAGCTGGTCGACGCGCTCCTGCAGCGGGCCGACGGCTCCTCCATCCAGGAGGCGGTGGCGCTGGCGGCCGACGACGCGGTCGATGCGATCCGCACGGAGCTGGAAAATTTCCGCGACTGGGCTCCGAGCCTGCGCCGGGAAGCGGAGCGGCTGCGCGACGACATCCTCGGCCGCACCGGCTCCGGCACCCCCTACGGCCCCCGCGGCGCGGAAATCCGGGAGGTCCGGGCGAGGCTCGAGGCGGCCTGGCTCGCGGATGACGGCACGCTGGCCGCCGCGCTCTACCGGGTTCTGGACGATCAGGAGCGCGGCGGCCTGGACTATGCCCGCGCCCTGATCGAGGGGGTGAAGGACCTGATCGAGGGCGACAGCGGGGCGCTGGCCCGTCTGGCGGCCGCCGCGGACACCTACGCGCGGCTCGCCGACGCGATGCTCGCCGAGCACTTCTCGGCCTCGCTCAGCCGGCTCGAGCAGGTCCGGCCGGGCCTGATCGTCTCGCACCGGCGCGACGCCGAGCGCTATCTGGAACAGGCCCGGGACGACCTGCGCGGCGCCTGCGTGCTCCGCATCCGGTCGCTGGCCGCCCGCGAGGCCGCCGCGCTGCTGCGCCGGGCTTCGGCGCGGCTCGGCTCCCGCATCGGTCGGGATCCGGAGACCGGCTCCGCCCGTCACGACGGCCTGCTCGGCCGTCTGAACCAGGGGCACGACGACGTCGTCCGGCTGATGCGCGCCCTCCGGCTTGACCTCGCCGAGATCCGCCACGCGATCGAGCGGCCCTCGGGCGGCACCTTCCTGGTCCTGCCGTCGGGCGACCTGCCGGATCTGGCTGTCCCGCTGGCGGACCGGCTCGCCTGGGCGCGGGAGGCGTTCCAGGCCTATGGCGGCTCCCGCGCCATCTTCGCGCTGCTGCGGGCGGAGGAGAGCCGCGAGGCGTTGCTCGACGCGGTGCGCACCCTGGCCCGCCGCCGGCTCGCGCCCCACCGCGCCCGCATCCCCTCCGCCCTCGACGCCCTGCGCGCGTTGCCGACCGACCGGCAGCGCGAGATCCTCACGCTGATGCTGCTGCGCTGCATGCCCTGGATCCAGGGACGGTTCGACGCCTTCAGCCCGAGCGGGGACCAGTTCAAGACGATCCTGGCCATCGAGGGCGCGCAGGCCTTCCAGGCCGAGTTCGGCGCGATCCTCCGCGCGAGCTTGCCGCCGGTGCTCGGGGCCGGCGCGATCAGCATCCTCGACTCGGACCAGCCGGGGCGCATCGTCTGCTATTGCGAGCTGTCGGGCGTGCCCCTCGACGTGCTCGGCCCGCTCCGGCGCGAGTGGCGCAACGCCTATGCGCAGGAGCTCGACCGCCTGGACGCGATCCCGCTGCACAACCACAAGGACTATCTCCGCTTTCCCGATCCGGTCGCGCCCACCGCGGCGGAAGTCGAGGCGCTGCGCGAGACCCTGTCGCTGTTCCTGCGCGGAATCTGCCTGAACCTGCTGGTGCGCGCGCCCGAGACGGGTCTCTGGCGCTTCGAGTTCGAGCCGGGCGACTGGCGCAGCGTCGGCTCGGAGCGCACGCTCCGGCGCAAGGGGTTCGATGCGTCTCAGAAGGCCGCCATCGCGGCGCGGCTCGCCGCAGCGGAGGCGGAGCTGTCACCAGTCCAGACGCTCGCCCTGGCCGCTCTCTTCGCCTGGACGGGCAAGCGCGCCTACGCGCCCCGGCGGGAGACGATCCATTACGACGCCGAGGCGCGGGTCGGCGGGATCGGTCACGCGGTGGCGCAGGACTTGGCCCTGCGCTGGCGCCGCGCGGTTCCGGAGGCAGGCCGGCTCCCGGTTGATGCGGACGCGCTGCACGACATCCTTCTCGCCCGGATCGAGGACTGGACCCGCTCGATCCCTTGCAGCCTCGACGACGTTCCACCCGAGGATGCGAACCGCGATCCGGCCGACCCGCCCACCTTGCGGGCCTTGGACAAACGATCCGTCGATCCCGTCATGTTCGTCACGGAGACGCTGCTGGGCCTGGCCAGTCCCGCGACGCCCGAGCCTCCGCAGGCACCCGCCGCACAGGTCTACGTCTATCGCGACGCGCTCGAGGGGCCGTTCCCGATCACCGAACTCGTCGCCATGGCCCGGGCCGGGACCCTGCACGCGGACACGCAGATTTACCCGCTGGGCGGTGCCTGGATGCCGGCCGGCGCCCATCCGGACCTGGACTCGCTGCTCGCACCGGGACCGCCGGGCTCATGAGGGCCAACGCGCCCAAAGCGTGTGGCGGCCCCCGACCGATGCGGGCGCAGTTCTCCCATGCGCGAGCGGCGGCTTCACGGATCGCGGGCCGAGACCTGGGCGCGCGCCGCCCGCATGGCCAGGCGCGCGTAACGGCCGTCGACCGTCGCCGGATCGGGATCGACGCCGGCGAGCACCGCGCGTCGCAGGGCGACGAGCGCCGGGTCGCCCCACGCGTCGAGGATGTGTCCGAAGGCCGCGTGACGGGCCGCATCGAACGGAACGGCACGGCCGGATCGGTCCCGGACCGGATGTGCGGGATGCAAAGCCCCGCACGGCACCCAGCCGCGCGGGATCGGCGCGGTCGCCGCGTGCGTCCGCCGGAGGGTCAGCAGGTCCGGCAGGATGTGGCTGCGCGGCCCGTGGGCGCTTCCGGTTTGGGACGCGCCCGGCGCGAAGACCTCGATCCGACCGAGGCGCGTGACGAAGATCCGATGCGCCGCCTCCGCGGCGCGCACAGGTCCGGCCGGATGGTCGGGGCCAAGGACCGGCCGGCCGAGCCCGGCCCGCAGGCGGTCGATCAGAGCCCGGTCCGAGACGCGCAGGCAGGCATCCGCCGCTTCGAGGCCGAGGCCCAGATCGAACAGGAGCGCCCCGCGATCCTGCGGTCGCGCCGCCGCATCGTCCGGACCCAGCTCCGTCAGCACGCCCCGCCCGCCCATGGCGCAGGCCGAGGCGGGCAGGCACAGCGCCACGGCCTGGCTCCAGCCGTCGGCGAAGCCCGTCTCGTAGGCGAAGGGCCTCAGGCCCGGCGGCACCGCCAGCACGATCGCGCCGCGGGCCGTGACGAGCCCGAAGGCGTCGCCGTCCAGCCGGTAAACCGGCTCCTCGGGATCCCGCGCGAAGGTGGCGGCAGCGCCGTACCCGCCGAGCCTCCAGGTACAGGCCGGATCGGCGAGCTGCGCGCGCAGGAGAGCCTCGGCGCACCGCCTTGCTCCGTCCGTCATCGACGCCCCGCGAACACCCGTAGAGGAGCCCGCCTTGACACGGCCGGCGAATGACCGGAAGTCGCGGGTCGATCCACGAGGTCGGGTTCGGCGGGGCGGGCGCACGGCCCGGCATGACCGACGCGGACGCGTCCGCGGGGGCTCGCGACGGGATCTGCGGGAAGGGCGCTGGCATGGACGTCATCGAGACTGAGATCCCGGACGTGAAGCGCATCGTGCCGAAGCGCTTCGGCGACGCGCGGGGATGGTTCTCCGAGACGTTCCGCGTCGACGCCGTGGAGCGGGCCGGCATCAGGGCCACGTTCATCCAGGACAATCAGTCCTTCTCGGCCCCGCAGGGCACCGTCCGCGGGCTGCATTTCCAGATCGCGCCGCGGGCCCAGGCCAAGCTGATCCGCGTCCTGCAGGGTGCGATCCTGGACGTCGCGGTCGATATCCGCAGCGGCTCGCCGACCTACGGCCGGTACGTGACCGCGACCCTCGACGCCGAGACGGGCGAGCAGCTCTACATCCCGCACGGCTTCGCCCACGGCTTCTGCACCCTCACGCCCGACGTCATGGTCGCCTACAAGGTCGATGCCTATTACAGCCCCGAGCACGACCGCGCGCTGTTCTGGAACGATCCCGACATCGGGATCCCGTGGCCGGTCTCCGGCGAGGCCGCGATCCTGTCCGACAAGGATCGGCGCGCGCCGCGCCTCGCTGACCTCGGTCAGGTCTTCTGATCCGGCGGTCCGGCCGCAATTTTGTCACGCCGGCCAGTCTTACGCTGCCCGGCCATCCCATTTCAGACCGTCCGAAGAGGTACATCGCCATGCGCATCCTGGTGACCGGAGGCTGCGGCTTCATCGGCTCGGCGCTGGTGCTGCACCTCGTCCACGACCTCGGCCACGACGTCTGCACCCTCGACGCGCTGACCTACGCGGCCAACCCGGTGTCCCTGGCCTCGCTGCAGGACAACCCGCGCCACCGCCTCGTCGAGGCCGATATCTGCGACCGCGACGCCGTGCAGAAGGCCTACGCCGAGTTCCGGCCGCAGGCGGTGATGCATCTCGCCGCCGAGAGCCACGTCGACCGCTCGATCACCGATCCGGGCGCCTTCGTGCGCACCAACGTCATCGGCACGCAGACCATGCTGGACGGTGCCCGCGGCCACTACGAGGCCCTGCCGGAGGCGGACAAGAAAGGCTTCCGGTTCCTCCACGTCTCCACCGACGAGGTCTACGGCTCGCTGCCGCCGGGCGGCTTCTTCACCGAGGACAGCCGCTACGATCCGCGCTCGCCCTACTCGGCCTCGAAGGCGGCCTCCGACCACCTCGCCCGCGCGTGGCACGAGACCTACGGCCTGCCGGTGCTGGTGACGAACTGCTCCAACAATTACGGGCCGCGCCACTTCCCCGAGAAGCTGATCCCGCTGATGATCCTGAACGCCCTGGAGGGGAAGAAGCTGCCGGTCTACGGCGACGGCCAGAACGAGCGCGACTGGATCCACGTGGAGGACCACGCCAAGGGTCTGGTCGCCGTGCTGGAGCGCGGGCGCGTGGGCCAGACCTACCTGCTCGGCGGTCGCGCGGTGCGCAACAACCTCGCAGTGGTGAAGGGTCTCTGCGCGGCGTTCGACCGGCTGCGCCCGCAGAATGCGCCGCACGAGCAGCTGATCAGCTTCGTGGCCGACCGTCCGGGCCATGACCGGCGCTACGCCATCGATTGCACCAAGGCCGAGGCCGAGCTCGGCTGGCGCCCGCAGAAGACCTTCGAGCAGGCGCTTGAGGAGACCGTGGCGTGGTACCTCGAGAACGAGGGCTGGTGGCGCCCGATCCGCGAGGGCCGGTACAAGGGCGAGCGGCTGGGGCTCAACGGCTGATGGACATCCTCGTCCTCGGCGGTGCCGGCCAGGTCGGCACCGAGCTGCAGGCGCTGGCCTGGCCAACGGGCGTCACCGTCCATGCACCGGGGCGCGGCGATCTCGACATCACCGACGCGGATGCGGTCGGAGCGGCGCTCGCCGCGCGCGACTACCGGGCGGTGATCAACACCGCCGCCTACACGGCGGTCGACAAGGCCGAATCCGATGTTGTCGCGGCGTGGCGCCTCAACGCCCTTGCGCCCGCGATCCTGGCGGCCGCCACCGCGGCGAAGGCGATCCCGCTGGTGCACGTCTCGACCGACTACGTGTTCGCCGGCACAAAGCCGTCCGGCGCCTACGCGCCCGACGAGTCGATTGACCCGCAGAGCGTCTACGGGGCCAGCAAGGCCGCGGGCGAGCTGGCGGTCCGCACCGGCAACCCGCGCCACGCCATCGTCCGGACGGCCTGGGTGGTGAGCCCGCACCGGGGCAACTTCGTCAAGACGATGCTGCGCCTCGCCGGCGAACGCGACGCGCTGACCGTCGTCGACGACCAGCACGGCTGTCCGACCTCCGCGGCCGACCTCGCCGCCGCCCTGGCGGTGATCGCGCAGCGCGTGGCCGCGGACGCCGCCGCCCCCACCGGGACGTTCCACTGCGTCAACGCGGGCGACACCACGTGGCGCGGCTTCGCCGAAGCGATCGTGGCGGGGTCCGCCCGCCGCGGCGGCCGCTCCGTCCCGGTCAAGGGCATCCCGACGTCCGCCTATCCGACGCCGGCCAAGCGGCCGGCCAATTCGCGCCTGTCCACCGACAGCCTGAAGGCCGCCTACGGCATCGCGCCGCGGCCCTGGCAGGCGGCGCTCGACGATATCCTGGACCGGCTCGTCGGGCCGGTCGCAGAGGGAGTTCCCACACGATGAAGGGCATCGTCCTGGCCGGCGGCTCCGGCACGCGTCTGCATCCGGCCACGCTGTCGATCAACAAGCAGCTCCTGCCGGTCTACGACAAGCCGATGATCTATTACCCGGTCTCGGTGCTGATGCTGGCCGGCATCCGCGAGATCCTGATCATCTCCTCGCCGGAGCACCTCGACAACTACAAGCGCCTGTTCGGCACCGGGGAGCAGTTCGGCCTGCGGTTCTCCTACGCGCTGCAGCCGCGGCCGGAGGGCCTCGCCCAGGCCTTCATCATCGGGCGCCCCTTCGTGGGCGACGACGACGTGGCGCTGATCCTCGGCGACAACCTGTTCTTCGGCGCCGGCATGGGCGAGTTGCTGGAACGCGCCGCGGCGCGCCGGCAGGGCGCCACGGTGTTCGCCTACCACGTCGACAACCCGCAGGCCTACGGCGTGGTCAACCTCGACAAGTCCGGCCGGCCGACCAAGATCGTCGAGAAGCCGCAGAACCCGGAATCGACCTGGGCGGTGACCGGACTGTACTTCTACGACAATCAGGTGCTCGACATCGCCGCCGACGTGAAGCCCTCGGCCCGGGGCGAGCTGGAGATCACCAGCGTCAACGAGGCCTACCTGCAGCGCGGGCAGCTTCACGTCGAGCGCATGTCCCGCGGCTACGCGTGGCTCGACACCGGGACCCACGACAGCCTGCTGGAGGCGAGCGAGTTCGTCCGCACCCTCCAGCATCGGCAGGGCCTGCAGGTGGCCTGCCTCGAGGAGATCGCCTACCTCCAGGGCTTCATCAGCCGCGACCAGCTGGTGGCCCGAGGCGAGATGTTCGCCAAGACCGCCTACGGCCAGAACCTGCTGCGGCTCTCCCGCGAGAGCGAGGACGACCTGCGCCTACGCCGGGGCAAGTAGCCCGACGCTCCCGGCCGCGGCCGGAGCGGGCGGCCGTATAACGCTACTTCGGGCTGCAGCCGACGCAGATCCCGCGCATGATCTTGTCGTTCTCCGCCTCCCGCGGGGTGCGGTCGCGCCGGTCGTCCGGCGTGGCGTCGCCCGCGCCGCGGCTCGGCGGCATGACGCGGCCGACCGAGGAGGTGTTCGGCGCGGTCGCCGTGGAGGCGGGGCCGCCGCCGGTGCCGGTCTGAGACTGCGCGAGGGCGGCGCCGGCTGCCAAGATCGGCAGGAGGAGGGCGAGGCCGAGGGTGGGGAGCGGACGGGTCATCTGTCTGGAACTCCGGTGACGGGGCCTAACGCGGGTGTGACCATCCGGTTCGACCGGCCGCGCGATTCCCACCTTTGTTCGCCTTTGCAGAGCCGACGCGGCACCGTATCAGGAGCCGCGACCCTGCCGCCGACCCTCTGAAGCGTCGAAACTCGGAGCCGCCGCGACGATGCGGGACCCCAACGCGATCGACTTCTGGCGCGGCTTCGCCCTGATCACGATCTTCATCAACCATATCCCGGGCAACACCTTCGAGCGCTACACCTTCTCGCAGTACGGCATCTCGGACGCGGCCGAGCTGTTCGTGTTCCTGGCAGGGTGGTCGATCGGCATCGCCACGCGCGGACGCGACGGCCGCCCGGAGCCGCCCGGCCGCAGCGTGGTGCGGCTCCTGGCCCGCACGGTCGAGGTCTACCGGGCCCAGCTCACCGTGATGCTGCTGGCGCTGGCGCTCATCGCGGGCGCGGCGCTGCTGCTCGACAACCCCCTGATCCTCGAATGGCACAATGCCGGCGGCTTCTTCGCGGACCCGATCCAGTCCGTGTGCGGCATGGCGCTGCTGACCTACCAGCTCGGCTACTTCAACATCCTGCCGCTCTACGTGCTGCTGATCGGCGTCGCGCCGCTCTTCGTGCTGGTCGGGCGCTTCAGCCTGCTCGCGGCCCTGGGCCTGTCGGGGAGCATCTACCTCGCGAGCCTCGTGTTCGAGTGGAACGTGCCGTCCTGGCCGGGGGAGGGGGACTGGTTCTTCGACCCGCTCTGCTGGCAGGTGCTCCTGGTGCTGGGCTTCGTGCTCCAGGGCTGGAATCTGCGCTCCGACGCCCTGCGCCGCTGGTCGCGCAGGCTGTTTCCGGCCGGCATCGCCATCGTCGTCCTGGGGATCGTGCTCGCCGTGACGGAGATCCGGCCGGACCCGATGGTCGTCCCGGAGCCGCGCCTGCTGTTCACCTTCGAGAAGACCTATCTGACACCGGCGCGCCTGCTGCATTTTCTGGGGGTATTGTTAGCGTTTGCACCTGTTTACGCATTGCTGGCCCCCAGAATTGGCCGCATCGTCGGTTACCTGAGTCAGCTGGGCCGGAATTCCCTGGCTGTTTTCTCGATGGGCTCGATTCTGAGTCTGATCGGGCAGCTCGTGCGTTTCCAGACCGGCGGCGGCTTGCTGATTGATATGCTGGTCGCCGGCTCGGGCCTCGTCGGGCTCGGGTTTACCGCATGGTTCGTCGAATGGCGCACCCGCAGCAGGTCCTCGAGACCCCGCACGTGATCTCCGGGCGCCGGCCTGCACCGCTGCGCGCCGCCGCGGCCCTCCGGCGGGTGCTCGCGGCCTCGATCGCCGTCGGCCTCGTCCTCCCCGCGGCCGCGGAGCAGGCCGCCGATCCCGCGGCGGCCGAACCGGGCCTGTCGCAGGAATGCCGCGTCCCGGGCGCGCAGCTCTACACGGTGGCCAAGCTCGGCGCCGTCAAGGCCGCGCTCGCCGAGAACCGGCCGATCAAGCTGCTGGCGATCGGCGGCAGTGCGGCCCCGGGCGCCTCGGCCTCCTACCCCGCCAAGCTGGAGGCCGCGCTGGAACGCGCGCTTCCGAAGGTCGACGTGGTGATCGACCACCGCGGCTTGCCGGGCGAGATCGCCTCGGGCTCCGCGGAGCGCCTGCGCACCATGGTGGCCGAGGCGGAGCCCGATCTGGTCGTGTGGCAGGTCGGAACTCACGACGCCATCGCCCGCGTCGACGCCGAGGCCTTCGAGAGCGCCCTCAGCGAGGCGGTCGCCTGGATCCGCTCGCACGGGATCGACGTGGTTCTGGTCGACCCGATCTACACCGCCAGCATGGCGGCGGATGCGGATTACAACCGCATCGTCGATGCGGTCCGGGTCGTCGCCACCCGGCAGCAGGTGCCGCTGGTGCGTCGGTACGAGGCGCTCCACTACCTGTCGAGCCGCAGCGACCGGGGCGAGGGGCACATGCTCGGGCGACAGTTCCGGCTCAACGATCTCGGCCTGCGCTGCATGGCCGAGCACGTGGCCCTGACGATCGCCACCTCGCTGACGCGCACGGAGACGCCGCGGGAACCGACGGCCGATCCCGCCGCACCGCCCTTAACCGGGTCGCAACGCGCACCGGGTTAGATCCGACAACCAGAGGTCGGCGCTCCGCCGCCCGCAGGTCCGGCGCGGAGCGCGTAGTGTCAGCCACGGCCCTCCCGGCTCTCGCGCTCAGGCGCCTCAACGCCCTGCGCGGCGGGCCGCAGCGGGCCGCGCTCACGGTCTTCGCGATCCGCGTCGGCTCCGCGGGGTTCGCCTACGGCTCGCAGGTGCTGGCCGCGCGGCTGATGGGCTGGGACGCCTACGGGATCTTCGCCTCCGTCTGGGTCTGGACCGCGATGCTCGGCCATACCCTGACACTCGGCCTGTCTCAGGGCGCCTGCCGGTTCGTGCCGGGCAACCAAGCGCAGGGCGATTTCGATCTCGCCCGCGGCTACATCCGGGCCGGCGCGCTGATGACCGGCGGGGCGGCGCTGGCCGTCGCAGGCCTGGGCGCGGCGCTGCTCGCCCTGGAACCCGAGCTCTTCGCGCCGGCCTACCGGGCCCCGATCGCGGTCGCGATCTGCGTGATGCCGCTCTTCGCGCTGCAGGACTATCTCGAAGGCGTGGCCCGCAGCCAGAACTGGGTCGGGCTCGCCATCGCGCCGCCCTACCTCCTTCGCCAGACCCTGATGATGGCCTGCATGCTCGGCGCCGTGCTGCTCGGGGCGCCGCCGCGCGCCGAGGTCGCGATGGCCTGCATGCTGGCGGCGGCGGCGGCGGCGACGGTGCTGCAGGCCGCCCTGCTGGCCGCCCGCCTACGCCGGGAGCTGCCGCGGGGTCCGCACCGCTACCGCTGGCGGACCTGGCTCGGCACCAGCCTGCCGATCGCCGCGATCGATCTCGCCAATGCCGGCTTCACCTTCGTGGACGTGATCGTGCTCGGGGCCCTCGTGAGCCCGGCCGAGGTCGGGATCTACTTCGCGGCGACGCGGATCCAGCAATTCGTCGTGTTCGTGCACTTCGCCGTCAGCGCCGCGACGCTCCAGCGCTACAGCGCGGCCCAGGCGCAGGCCAACCGCTTCCTCCTCGCCGAACTGGTCCGGCGCCAGGGCCGGGTCACCGCCGCCGCGACCGTGGCTGTCGGGGGCGCCATCCTGGCCGCGAGCCCGCTGCTCCTGGCGATGTTCGGCTCCGGCCTCGGGGCAAGCGTGCCGATCTTGTGCATCCTGGTGGCCGGCAGCGTCGGGGCGAGCCTCTTCGGCCCCGGCGAGGATCTCCTGACCATGCTGGGGGGTGAGCGGCTCTGTGCCGGGATCACCGCGGGATCCCTCGTCGCCGCCGCGGGGCTGTGCGTGGCGCTGGTTCCGGCTTTCGGCACCCTCGGCGCCGCGGTCGCGGTCGCACTCGCGACGGTCGGCCGGGCCGCCCTCCTGGCCCGCGTGGCCGGGCGAATCCACGGGCTGCCGACGCCCGTCTGGTCCGCAGGAACAGCCCGATGAGCGCGATGCCGCTGGGGAGCCGGGACGAGATCCGGCCACTCGTCCGCGTCGGCGACGCGCCCGCGGCCGACACTTGGGACGCGCTGATCGCCGCCGGCGCTGCGCCGCATCCCCATTTCTCCCGGCACGTGATGGCGGCGCACCGCGCCTCCGGCCTCCTTCCGGATTCCATCCGGTACGTCACGGTCCGGCGCGGCGACCGTCTCACGGCGCTGCTGCCCTACAGGCTGTCCCACGACCTCACCGGCCTCGGCGGTCGGGTCGCGCGGCCCGTCCTGTCCCCGTTCATGACGGCCTCGGCGCCCCTGATCGCCGACGGGCCGGACCGCGCCGCCGACTGCGCCGCCCTCGTCGACGGGCTCGCGGCGGCCTCGGGGGGCCGGCCGTGGCGCTGGCCGCTCCTGCCGACGGAGGACGGCGCCGTCGCCGAGATGCTCGCGACGATGCGCGCGGGCGGTTGGGCGATCGGCACGGTGGCGGCGTTCGATCGCCCCGTGATGGACCGCCGCGCCGATCACGACGCCTTCCTGGCGGGGCATCCGAACCGGTCGCGGTTCAAGGACCTGCGCCGCCGCGCCCGCCGTCTGGCCGAGGCCGGCTCGGTCGCCCATGTGAGCGCCACCGGCGGCGCGGATCTCGCCCGCCTCGTCGCCGCGTTCCTCGATCTGGAGCGCGCCGGCTGGAAGGGCGCGGCCGGGACAGCCCTGGCCTGCCGGCCGGAGACCGTGGTGCTCGCCCATCACCTGTTCGCGGAGCCCGTAGGCCCGGTGGGCGTCCGGGCGGATGCCCTGACCCTCGACGGGCGGCCGATCGCCGTCAGCCTCGCCCTCGTCGCCGGGGGCACCGCGAGCCTCCTGAAGATCGCCTACGACGAGGATCTGCGCAGCCACGCTCCCGGCCTGCTCCTGGAGGCGGAGATCGTGCGGGCCTGCCACGAGACCGGCTTCGCCGGCCGGCTCGATTCGGCGACGCTGGAAGGATCTGCGCTGGAGAGCCTCTATCGGGACCGGACGCGGATCGCCGAGATCGTCGCCGTGCCGCCCGGTCGGCATGCGCTCACCCTGGAGCGCCGTCTCGGGCTCGCCCGCTTCGAGAGGCAGGCGCGCGCGGCCGCCAAGCAGGTGCTGCGGCGCTAGTACTGGGCCGGCTCGCGTTGCGCATGGTCCGCGACAGGACCCTGTGGCAGAGGCATCGGGCGATCCCACCCAGCGCCCTCATCCTGAGGTGACCGCGAAGCGGGCGTCGAAGGAGGCCTCCGCGGCGCTCCGGCGCCTCAGGATGAGGGAGTGAATTGGAGAGCCGGTCCGAGGCTTTCCGGCGGTGTGTCCCGTTTCGTGCGTGTTGCAGGCGAACACGGCTTCAAGCCTCTGTTGTGACGCGCTCTCTGGCGCCCAACCGGCATCCAGCTCGGCGCAGACCGCGCGCCTCAGCGGCCGCGGTACGGGCCGCGACCCTCGACCTGATCGTAGACCCCGCGGCCCGTGCGGGCCCGATAGGCCCGGCCGGCGATCTCGCCCGGGGTGGGTGGCGTTCCTGGCTGAGAGAAGCTCGTCTCCGGACGGTAGGCCGGCCCCCAGCCGATCTCCTCGTCGCCGGCGGGGTCCTTGCCGGGAACTCCGGTGACGTAGCCGGTGCTCTGCGCGAGGGCCGGGGCGGCGGCGAGCCCGAGGAGGGCCGCGCAGGTCAAGCGAACGGTTGTCCTGGAGCGCATCGGTCGTAATCTCCCAATCCGACCCGCGGAGCGGATCGTCTCCGGTGCAAACCCCGGATCGGGACGGCGGTTGTCGGGGCGTGCAGTCATGCCGCGGAGGCGCGAGCGCCATGGAAGACTGGAAAGCGGGCCTGCGGGCCGAGATGCGGGCTATCGCGATCGCCACCGGCGACGCGGCCGCGGCGCAGTTGCCGGACCTGCTGCGGCGTCTGCACCGGCATCAGGCGGGACTCGGCGGCAACCCGGTCGTCACGCTCTACCGGCGATGGCGTATCCGGTCCCTGGCCCGGGCCGTCGCGGAGGCGCGCTGGCACGCGGAACAGGGACGCGCAGCCCGTCTCGGCGGTCTCGAACCGCGTTCCTAGGCAGGTTTCCCGGGAGGAGCCGTCGGTCTTGCGATGCAAACCTGCGCCACGCCAGAATCCTGAGCGGCGCCTGCGCTGCGCTCGCTGAACCGGGGGGTCCGCGTCACGCCGGGACCAAGCGCGCCGGGCGCCGGCGGCCCCCCGGCGCGGCCGGAACAGGCCCGGCGGCGGTCTCGGGTCCGGTCCGGTCCGCTGCCGGCAGGCGCACGAGCACGATGGTGCCGATCGATTGCTCCGAACGGATGCGCAGGGTTCCACCATGCAGCTCGACCATCGAGCGCGTGATGGCGAGGCCCAGGCCGGAGCCCTTGTGGCTGCGCGTCATCTGGGTCTCGACCTGGGTAAAGGGTCGGCCGAGCCGGGCCACGTCGCCGCGCGGGATCCCGATACCGTTATCCTCGACGAACAGGTGGGTGCTCGCCCCGGCGCGGCGCGCCCGCACCGCGACGCGTCCCCCGGCCGGCGTGAACTTCACGGCGTTCTCGACGAGGTTGACGAGGATCTGATGCATGGCGCCCGGGTCGGCCAGCAGGTCAAGCCCGGCCGCGACGTCCACGCTGACGGTGATCGCCTTCTGGTTGGCCTCTTCCACGACCGGCGCAAGCGCGTCGGCGATGGCGGACTCGGCGTCGATCGCTCGCGGGCTCAGGCGCACGCGGCGCGCCTCGAGCCGGGCCATGTCGAGGATGTCGTCGATCATGGAGAGGAGATGCGAGCCGCTCTCGCGGATGTCGCGGCAGTATTCGGTGTAGCGGGGCGTGCCGATCGGGCCGAGGACGGCGTTCTCCATCACGTCGGCGAAACCGATGATGGCGTTGAGCGGCGTGCGCAGCTCGTGGCTCATGTTGGCGAGGAACTCGGCCTTGGCCTGGTTCGCGGTCTCGGCCGCAGCCTTCTGGTCGAGGTAGCGCTCGGCGAGGTCGGCGAGCTGCTGCGTCTGCAATTCGAGGGTGCGACGGGAGCGCTTGAGGTCCTTGACGGTCTCGATCAGCTCGCGCTCCGAAGCCTGGAGCTGCTCCTGGTTGCGCTTCAGGCTGGTGATATCGGTCCCCACCGACACGTAACCGCCGTCCTTGGTGCGCCGTTCGCTGATCTGAAGCCAGCGGCCATCCGCGAGTTCGGCCTCGAACGTCCGCGCCGTCATGCCGGCCAACGCCATTCCGGCCTCGGGCGATTCGCGCCGGACCTGCGGCAGCACCCCGCGGCCCATCACGTCCGCGTAGCTCCGGCCGGCTTGCGCATCCTCCGGGCTAAGGGCGTGCAGGTGGCGGAACTTCGAATTGCACAGCACCAGCCGGTTGCCGGTATCCCACAGGACGAAGGCCTCCGAGATCGCCTCAACGGCGTCGCGCAGGCGCATGTCGGCCGCCGCGCTGGTCTCTTCGAGGGCCCGCTGCTCGCTGATGTCGGAGGCGATGCCGACGAGGTGCCGGCCGCCCTCAGCGGAATCCGCCACGACCTCGGCCCGGGCCCGGAGCCAGACATAGGCGCCATCGGCCCCGCGCATCCGGAAGGCGTGATCGATGAAGGTCTGGTTCGCCGCGAGCCCCCGCGCGAGGCTGTAGAGATCCCCGTCGTCGGGATGAACGAGGCCGTTGACGTCACCGAAGGCGAGGTACTCGTGCTGCCGCTGGTAGCCGAGCAGGCTGTACATCGAGTCGGACCAGTAGATCCGGCCACGGGCGATGTCCCAGTCCCACAGGCCGCAGGCGCCGCGGCGCAGGGCCGTCTCCAGGCGGCCGCAGATCTGCTCGCGGGCCCGATCGGCGCGGGCGGCCTGCCGGGTCTGGAGCCCGTAGGCGAGGCCGACGCCGACGATGACGATGGCCGCGGCGGCGATCAGGACGATCTGGTCGCGGGTGCGGGCGCTCCAGCCGCGCAGCAGCGGTTCCACCGGTTGCAGCACCGCCACTTGGCCGGCTCCGTCGGGCAGGCTGTGCATGGCGGCCAGAACGGTCTCGCCGCCCGGCAGTTCGAGGGCCATGGCGCCGGCGCGCTCGCCGAGGCCGGACAGCGGCTCGCTGTCGCCGAGGACCTGGGCCAGCGTGGTCAGGTCGGCCGGCAGCGGCGGGTGGGCGGCGACGATGCGGGTGTCCGGCCGGACCAGGATGAGGCGCCGGCCCGGATGCCGCTCGCTCTCCGGCATCAGGGCGCGCAGGTCCGACGCGATGGTCCCGGCCGGCGTGACCGCACGGGCGGCCAGGCGGGCGAAGCCCTCGACCTCGGCGCGGGCTCCGGCGAGGATCTCGGCTCGCTGCCCCTGGATATGGAGAGCGGCGAGGCCGACCATACAGGCCAGGAACACCGCCAGGGTCCCCGGCACGGCGTAGCGCAGCCAGCGCTCGGCCTGGCCGAGCCGCGGATCGCGGGCCCGCATCGGCCAGGAGATGGCGAGAGTCGAGTCCGCACGCGCGGAGAAGGAAGCGGAACCCGCCTCCGGCATGGCCGAACCTCACCCGTGGGAACTTCGATCCGGTCGAGGCGCTGCGGCCCCCCGAATCTGATTGAATACAACCACCCCGCAGGGCGGTTTGTCCACGGATTTTTTACCATACGGGATTGACGCGCCACCGGTGTTGCATGCCGGCCGGAGAATCAATTTCTAGTGCAAGTTCATGTGCTTAGCCGTCTCCGAGGGTGCGGGCGAGGATGTCGGCCGTGTCCCGTGAGAGCCCCGGGATCGCCTTGATCCAATTAAGGATTTCAGCGGCCTTGGCGCCCCGCGATTTTTCCAGGCGGCGCCAGGATCCGAAGGCGGTGAGCAGGCGTGCGGCAACCTGTGGGTTCGTCGAATCGAGGGCCGCAACCGTCTCGGCCACGCGCCGAAATCCCGTGCCGTCGCGGCGCGCGAACTGCGTCGGGTTGCCGAAGGCGAAGCTCCCGACGAGGGCTCGGACCCGATTCGGGTTGGTCATCGTGAAGGCCGGATGGGCCTGGAGCCGGGTGATTCGCTCCAGGGTGCCGGGCTCGGGGATCTGAGCCTGGATGGCGAACCACTTGTCGAGGACCAGGGGCTCGTCGGCGTAGCGCGCGGCGAAATCCGCCAGCGCCGTCTCCCGCGCCTCGCCCGGGATCAGCGCGAGGGTGCCGAGGGCGGCCAGGCGATCGGTCATGTTGGTGGCGCCGCGCAGGCGCTCGCCGGCCCGCTCAGCCCCGGCCTCGGGATCGCCCGCGGCGATCAGGTCGAGGGCTGCGTTGCGCAGAGAGCGGCGGCCCGCCGAGGCCGCATCGGGGCTGTAGGACGTGCCGGCAACGGGTGCGAGCGCCGCGTCGAGCCGTTCGAGCCGCGACCGGAGGACCCGGCCCAGATGCGCCCGCAGCGCGAGCCGGGCCTCGTGGATCGCGTCGGGATCGACGCCGCTCGGCACGGCGTCGGCGGCCTCGCCCTCGCTCGGCAGGGCCAGGACCAGGGCCGCGAAGGCCGGGTCGGCCAGGGCTTCGGCGTCGAGGAACCGGCCGAGGGCCTGCGCGAAGGCCTCGGCCCGCTCGGCATCGGGATCGAGGATCAGCCACAGGGCCACGTCCTGCGCCGCCTGCCAGCGATTGAACGGGTCGCTGTCATGGGCGAGCAGGCGCACGCGCTGCGCGTCGGTCAGCGCGAGGTCGAGCCGCACCGGGGCCGAGAAGTCCCGGAGGACCGAAGGGACGGGCTCCTCGGTGACCGACCGAAAGACGAGTTCCGCCTCGGGCCGGTCCAGCACGTAGACGCCGTCCTGCAGATCCGGGCAGGTGGCTCCGGTGAGCGGGCCCGCCGCGCCGACGAGCCCGAGCGCCACCGGGATCACCAGGGGCGGCCCCTGCCGCCCGGCTTCCTCGGGGAGGCTCTGGGCCAGCCGGAGCGTGTAGCGGGACGCCTGCGGATCGTAGGCGCCGGCGACGGCGAGGCGGGGCGTGCCGGGGCGCTCGTACCAGCGGGCGAAGGCCTCGAGATCGCGGCCGGTGACGGCCGAGAAGGCGGAGAGGAAGTCCTCCACCGTGGCGGCCCGGCCGTCATTGTCGGCGAAGTAGCGGTCCATGCCGGCGCGGAAGGCCTCGGCGCCGATCAGCGTGCGCAGCATCCGGACGATCTCGGCGCCCTTGTCGTAGACGGTCGCCGTGTAGAAGTTGTTGATCTCCGCGTAGGCCCGCGGCCGCACCGGGTGGCGCAGCGGCCCGGCATCCTCCGGGAACTGGCGCGCTCGCAGGGAGCGCACCTCGGCGATCCGGTGCACCGGCCGGGAGCGCATGTCCGAGGAGAATTCCTGGTCGCGGAAGACCGTGAGACCCTCCTTCAGGCAGAGCTGGAACCAGTCCCGGCAGGTGACGCGGTTGCCCGACCAGTTGTGGAAGTACTCGTGGGCGATGATCGCCTCGATGGCGGCGTAATCGCCGTCGGTGGCGGTCTCGGGGCTGGCCAGGACGTACTTGTCGTTGAAGATGTTGAGGCCCTTGTTCTCCATGGCGCCCATGTTGAAGTCGGACACCGCCACGACGTTGAACACGTCGAGATCGTAGGCGCGCCCGAAGGCGGTCTCGTCCCAGGCCATGGAGCGGATCACGGCGTCGAGGGCGTATCCCGCGCGGTCCTCCTTGCCGGGCTCCACGTAGACCGCGCAGGTGACCGGGCGTCCCTCGGCCGTGGTGAACGCCGTCTCGACCTTGCCGAGCCGGCCGCCGACCAGGGCGAAGAGGTAGGCGGGCTTCGGGTGCGGATCGTGCCAGACCGCGAAGTGCCGGCCGGACCCGGCATCCCCGGCCTGGACCGGATTGCCGTTGCCGAGCAGCACCGGCGCTTCCGCCCGGTCCGCCTCGATGCGGGTGGTGTAGACGGCCATGACGTCGGGCCGGTCGAGGAAATAGGTGATGCGGCGGAAGCCGTCGGCCTCGCACTGGGTGCAGTAGACCCCGCTGGAGCGGTAGAGGCCCATCAGCTTGGTATTGGCCGTGGGATCGACCTCGGTGACGAGGCGCAGGGTGAATGGCCCTCCGGGCGGCGCGCTGAGACTCAGCCCGGCGGGCGACACGGTGTAGGCGCTCTCGGCCAGCGGTGCACCATCGAGGGCGATCGAGACCAGCCGCAGATCGTCGCCGTCGAGGTTGAGCGGCGCTCCGGCGACTCCCGCCGGGTTCGGGCGCAGCGCCAGCGTCGCGTCGATGCGGGTGGCATGCGGGTCGAGGCGGATGTCGAGTTCGACGCGGTCGATCAGGTAATCGCTCGGCCGGTATTCCTCCAGGCGGATCAGCGGCGGCGTCTCGGTGCGCATGCGGGCCTCTCTCCGGGTGCGGGTCGGGCCCGTTCTGGTCCTTCGGGCGGCGCGGTGCAACGCGCTTGGCGCCGCCCTAACGCCTCTCAGCCGGTCGGGCGGCGCCCCTTCTGCCACCACAGGCCGCCGATCAGGCCGAGGTTCACCAGGGCGAGTGCGGCCAGCATGGCCCACAGGGCGTCCGCGCCCAGGCGGGTGAGCAGGACCGCACCGATCGGAGGCGCCAGGGCCTGCGCCACGAGCCCGGGCCGGGCCAGCCGGCCGATCAGCCCGGCATACTGGTCCGGGCCGAACAGGGCGAGGGGCACGGTGCCCCGGGCGATCGAGTAGATGCCGTTGCCGGCCCCGTAGAGGATCAGGCCGAGGGCGACATCGGGCACGTGGGCCGCCAGGAGCAGCAGGCCGAGCCCGACGAGGACGAAGGCGGCCGTCAGGGTCCAGAGCGGGTGATACCGTCCCCTGCCGGCGATCTCGACGAGACGTGCGCCCACCTGGGTCGGGCCGATCAGGCCGCCATAGGCCACCCCGGCCGCGAGGGGGATCCCGCGGGCCTGGAGCAGCGTCAGCAGGTGGACCGACACCAGCGCCATGGTGGCGCCGCCGAGCACCAGCACGCCCATCATCAGCAGAAGGGCCCGGCGCTGCCAGGGCGCCAGGGGCTCCGCGGCGCGCGCCCGGCCGTCGCCCGAGGTCGCCACGGGCGGCGCCGACGGAATGAGGCGAAGAACGAGCGGGAGCGACACCGCGAGGTGGAGGCCGGCATAGGCGAGGCATGTCCCCCGCCACCCGACATGCGCGACGAGAAAGGCGGAGAGCGGCCAGCACACCGTGCTGGCGAAGCCGCCCACCAGGGTCAGCTGCGTGATCGCGGACCGGGCATCGGCCCCGTAGAGCCGGCCCAGGGTCGCGTAGGCGGGGTCATAGAGGCCGCAGCTCATGCCGACGCCGAGGATGACCCAGCCGGCCAGGAACACCGGTAGAACCGGGGCGAGCGCCAGAACCACGAGCCCCACGGCCAGCAACAGGGCCGCGAATGCCAGGACGGGCCGGCCGCCGCGCCGCTGGATCACGGCCCCGACCCGCGGCGACGCGACGGCGGCGACCAGCAACCCGAAGGACAGGCCGCCCACGATCCAGGCGAGCGGCCAGCCGGTCTCGCGGGCGATCGGCTCGGCCAGGACGGCCGGGAGGTAATAGGTCGAGCCCCAGGCCAGGATCTGCACCACGCCGAGCGCGGCGATCACAGGCCAGCGACGGGATGGAAGGACCATGGGTTCGGCGGCTCTCACGGCGGGTCGGCCCTCTGCCGAGCCGGCGCATCGGCGCGACAGCCCTGCGGGCGGGCTACGCCGTGGCGACGCGCCGGCCCTCCGCGTCGATCACCGGCTCGCCATCCTCCTTGACGAACGCGCCCTGCTGGGGCGGCAGCAGGTCCAGGACGGCCTCGGACGGCCGGCACAGCCGCACGCCCCGTGGGCTCACCACGAGGGGGCGGTTCAGCAGGATCGGATGCGCGTCGATCGCGTCGAGAAGCTGGTCGTCGGTCAGGGTCGGATCGCCGAGGCCCAGCTCCGTGAAGGGTGTACCCGTCTCGCGCAGCGCCGCGCGCACCGTCAGACCGGCGCGGTCCAGAAGCTGCTTGAGCAGCGCCCGGGCTGGCGGAGTCTTCAGGTACTCGATCACGTGCGGTTCGATGCCGGCGTTGCGGATCATCGCGAGGGTGTTCCGCGAGGTGCCGCAGGCCGGATTGTGGTAGATCACCACGTCGAAAGCGCCATCAGGCATGGTCGACCCTGTGTGCCGGCCTCACGTCGTCCACCACGATAGCCGGTGCCGGCGCGCAGATCGACTCCGGCAATGCGCCGTCGTGACAGACGCGCGGGCTCCGGCCGGACGTGATCCGCTCAAGGCGTGCGGCACGCCATCGCGGCGGCTGCCTCGACGACGCTGAGCGCCCTGCGCCTGACTTCCAGGGCCGCGTCCGGCCCGTCAGCCACCGCCGATGCCTCCCGCCGCAGGGTCGCGTTGCAGGCACAGGACTCGTAGCCCGCCGCGTCGTAACACGCGTCGTGCCGCATGCACGCGGCGTCCAGCGCGTCGGTCGGCGGCAGGCCCTCACCGCGCTGACCCTTGCCGCAGTAATTGCCGTGGAACAGTTCCTGCCCGGCGATAACCCGGCCGAGGTCGCCCTTGGGCGGCGTCGGATCCTCGGCGCGCCCCCCAGGATTGAGATCGTTGGCCGGGCCGCCCGCCCTGGATCCCGATCCGCGCAGCGCCCTGGGGATGCCAGAGCGCTCGCCGGGCTCGTTCAGCGCCTCACCGGCGCGGCCGTTGGGGTCCGAGAGTTCGGGCAGGGGCGGCGGCGGCCCCGGCCTGGGTTCATCGGCCTCAAGGGTGGTGGCAGGTACATCTGCGCCGGGTGTCTGGGCCAGACCAAGCGACGGCCCGGCCACGAGCATCAGCCCGACCACAAGGAAAAACGGTGCGCGCAAAAGGGCCTCCGGGCTGCGGCGCTCAACTCGAAGCTTGGCTTATTCGTTCCGGAACAAGCGTGAGCTGTGCGCGACAGAGACGCCGATCCCCGCACGACCGATCCATGACAGGCGATTACGACCCTGCGAGCAGAAAGCGCATGCAACCGTTTTCGTCTCATCCGGCTTTGGTCTCGGGCCGAACCCCTTGTCTTGGAGCACCTCATGCCGACCCGCGTTCTAATCTCCCTCGCACTTCTGGCGACCGTCACCGGCCCTGTGCTGGCGGCACCCATGAGCGCCGACGACAAGGCCGCCCTCCAGCAGCAATGTTCGGGTGACTTCACGACCTTCTGCGGCGACCTGCCGCCCGAGGACGGCCCCGAGACGCAGGCGTGCTTCGAGAAGAACATGGCGAAGCTGTCGCCCGGGTGCCAATCCGCCATTCAGAGCTTCAAGCAGGGCAAGAAGGGCTGAACGTCCACCACCGGAGACGCAGACGGAGGCCTGCGCCTCCCTATTCGCAGCGCGGCGCCGGATGCGCGGGTCGCCCATGACGCAGGGGGGCGGTTCGCGCGACGGATGTCTCCGTGCCCGTCGCGGTCTGCAGGATCCGGAGGCCCCTGGCGCTCAGGAACCACAGGCCGACATCCGCACGCCCTGGCCGCCGGGGCCGGACGAGGCCCCGCTCCAGCAGCGATCGCACCGTCCGCATCTCCCAGGGCGCGAGGGACAGGAGCGATCCCTCCCGATCCAGCCGACGCAGCATCGCCTGCTGTCCCGGCGTCAGGGCGCGCCATTCACGTGTGAGCTCGTCATGCGCCATCACAGATTGGAACTAATCTAATCTCTGATACGGGCGCAAGCCGGAGAATGCCTCGCTCACCGTGCGAGCGGCGTCGAACCCGCACACGAATGCGAGAGGCCCGTCGCGGATGCCGGGCGCCGATCAACCGCGGCAAGCGCGTGGGCTATGGTCGGCAAATGGCCGCCGGATTGTCGCCCGTCCTCACCGTACCGTGCCGGGTTCCGTGGAGCCCGTGACCTCGCTCGAGCCCGACTTGATGGCCCAGAGCTCCGTGGGAAGGCTGATCGGCGCGCCGGGCTTGTAATCGGCCGAGTCCTGGATGTGCGACGTCGTCACGTAGATCGTGCCGTCCGGCCCCTCGCTGAACGTATCCGGCCACCGCAGTTGCGGGTCCTGCACCAGCGTGGTGAGGCCACTCCCCTTGCGGGACAGGTCACGGACCTTCACGGCATTGTCCTGCGGCGAGGTCACGTACATCCGGCCGTCCTTGCGTGCGATCAGCAGGCCATCGGCGGGGCCGTTCTCGCCGACCGTAGCGATCTTCGACTCCAGTGTCCTGTCGCTCAGCATCTCGGGCACGAACGCGGCGGTGGCCCAACCCGTCAGCGCGTCCGTCGGCAAGCTGTAGAGCGTCTTGCCCTTGATGGCCTGCCAGTACAGCGTCTTTCCGTCGGGCGAGAGGGCGATGCCATCGGCCGAGAATTCGACGCCGCGGCCGTCCGGGCGGCGCAGCGGCTTGCCGTCGTACTGCACGGTGACGCTCTTGTCCGGCATGGTCGAGGCATGGCCGGACAGGACGCGTTTGGCGGATCCGCCGTCGAGATCCACCACGATCAGCGCGCCCTCGGCGCCGGAATCGGTCAGGTAGGCGGTCTTGCCGTCAGGCGAGATCCGCACGTCGTTGATGTACGAGGCCTGCAGCACGGTACTGGTGTCGAACGGGATCGTCTTCACGACCTGATTGGTCTTCAGGTCGATGCCGACGAGCTTCGGGCCGTCCTTGACCGCGTGCGCCATGGCGGGCGCGGCGGCGTCGACCACCCAGAGACGGTCCTGACCGTCGGCCACGACGCTCTGCACGCAGACGAAATGGGTCTTCGGGTCGACCGCGTCCGCCTTAGCGTTGCGCCAGCTGTTCCATCCCTCGTCCGGATACGGGACGGGCTTGCCGTCCTTCAGCTCGGCTACGGAGACGGGGGCGTCCTCGCTCCAGCGGGGGAAGTTGACGAACATGCGCCCGTCGCGGCTCACGGTGACGCCCGTGACCTGATGGGCAAAGCCCGCCACCTTGGTGAGTGTCCCGGACGCAGGCTTCGGGTCCTGAGCCGCGGCGGGGCCCGCCAACACGGCGACACCGGACATCAACGATGCGGCCAGCCCGACGCGAACGCCAACAGCAAACATCATAGCGCGCACTCCAATACGACGATGAGGGGATCCCACGGGCAACCCGCCAGGAGGTGGCGGGGTCCGGGATGCGGCGGGATGACTCCGTCAGCCGCGACCCCATTCCCGAAGGTCCCGGACGAACAGATCCTGGGCCTCCATGGCGGCGAAGTGGCCGCCGCGGGGCATCGTCTGCCAGCGCGAGACCGCATAGCCGCGCTCCAGCCATTCCCGCGGCGGCGCGGGCATGCGCGGATCGGGATAGGCCGCGAAGGCCGTCGGCACCGTGACGCGCCGCCCCGGCGGCATCCGGCGCGCGCCTTCCTGCTGCGCGCCGGCATAGATCCACGTCGACGTCGCGAAGGCGTCGGTCAGGATGTAGAGCAAGGCGTTGGTCAGGAGCCGGTCCTTCGAGAACACCTCCGCGAAAGGCTGCTCCCGCAGATCCGCCCAGTCGTGGAATCGCTCGACCAGCCAAGCCAGCTGCGCCACCGGCTCCTCCGCCATGGCGTAGCCCAGCGAGAGCGGCCTCGTGCCCTGAAGCTGCGCGTAGGCCCCGAGGGCCTGCTGACAGGCCTGGGCTTCCCTTTGCCAAGCCCGTTCGGCCGCGCTCTCCGGCTCGGCATCCGGCTGAACCAGCAGGTAGTTGAGGTGGATCGCCTCCAGCGAGGCCGCATGATCGAGGCCCAGCCAAGCCGCCACCCCAGAGCCCCAGTCGCCGCCCTGCACCCGGTAGCGCGGATAGCCCAAGCCTTCGCGCATCAGATTGTCGAACAGGCGCGCGGTCGTGCGCGGCCCGATCGGCGCGGCGGGCTTGCCCGAGAAGCCGAAGCCCGGCAGCGCCGGAATCACCAGATCGAACGCATCCTCCGATCGCCCGCCGTGGCGCGAGGGGAAGGCCAGCGGCTCGATCACCGACCAGAACTCGTAGATCGAGCCCGGCCAGCCGTGGATCAGCAGCAGCGGCCGCCTGCCTTCCGCCTCGCCGACGACGTGAACGACGTGGAGGTCGAGATCCTCGATGCGGATCAGCCTCTGCGGGAAGCGGTTGAGTTCGGCCGCCGCTTTCGCCTCGTCGAAGCCGTCGAGCCAGTGGGCGCACAGGTCGGCGAGGAAGGCCGGATCGCAGCCGTAGCGCCAGCCGGCCTCCGCCGGCAGGTGCGGCATGCGGTGCGCCCGCACGCGCTCCCTGACCCGGGCGAGCCTCGTCGCGTCCCAGGCGACCGTGAATGTCCGCATTGAAGCCTCCGCGCTGGTCCCGAACTCGAAACGGACGCCGCTCGGCCTCATGGCTCGGGACGCCGAACTGCTTCAACGCGGGTCGAGCGGATCTGCGGCACCCGATCGCTTCACGACTCAGGTGCCAGACCCGCCCACCTTCCGCGCCACGCGGCTGTAGCTGCGGGATGGATCGATCGACCTGACCCGCGCCGGAAGCAGCGGCGGATCGTCGACTGGCCGGCAATTGATCCCCCCTAGGGAGCGACAGCCGGTACGGGGTCGATTCAAGTACCCAATGGATCCGCGCATGGAAGGCGAAGGGGTGGCGCGCATGCGGGGGCGAGGTCAATGGACGGCCAGCCCCGGTGAGTTGATCGGACGCTCGTCGCCGGGCGCGCTCCCGGACCTCGGCAGGTCCGGGCATGCCGGGTCTGGCCCCGCCTCGCCGGCTCGCAACGATCGTTACCGTCTTCGGTGAGGACGTTCACAGAACGCCTGCTCGACATCTGCGCTCATGTGCAGAACATGGAGAGCCAAGCAGATGTTTTACGTCGTCCGAAACCTATCTCTCGGTGTCCGGCAGATCGCCGGCATCCTCCTGATCCTGATGGTGGGCTGGGCCTGGATCTGCGTGCTCGACCAGCCGGCGCTCGCTGAGACGCCGGGCTACATGGCCGGTGCACTGGCCTGTCCTCCACGTGTCGAGGGTCCCGACTGTACCCGCGAGACGGCGCTCGACGTGATCGTTCAGCCGGTCGCGCTGATCACCGAATGCCCGATGGTCGGCACGGTGCTGGCCACGCATCTGAGCTTGCCACCGGGCAGCACGCACAAGACCTTCTGCGAGCGACGGAGGAACGGCATATGAGCCAGCAGACCATCACTCTCCTCGATCCCGTCTCCGGTGAGGTGAAGACCATCATCATCGGACGGTGAGGCCATGCCGGTGCTCGACTCCGACGAGCATCGTCCGCGAGTGCCCGAGGCATCGGGGCACACGGCTCCGGACTTCCTGCTGGAAGCTCACCGGGTCCTTGGTTGTCAGACGAACGACTGACCGCGCTGCCGGGCCCGGGTCAGGTGCCCGTCCGATCCTCCGACATGGCCACAAGCTCGAAGGCTGCAACCTCGCGCAGGAAGCCCTTGAGTGGCAGATTGCCGAGCGGGCGCGCTTGAACGACCGTCTGGACAGCGCTGAAGACCGACCGGCTCACTACGATCTGTCCCGCCTGGGCCACGTCGCAGAGCCGGGATGCCAGATTGGTGACGCTTCCGAGGGCCCCGTACTCGAACCGCCCCTCGAAACCGATCTGTCCGAGGGTCGCGTAGCCTCGTGCGAGTCCCAGCCCGAACCCGATCGAATGGCCGCGCGCTTCCCACCGCCGCGACAGGCTACCGACGCGTTCGCGGAGGTCGAAAGCCATGCGCACGGCGCGCTCGGTATGGTCCGGGCACGGATACGGATCGTTGAAGTAGGTCATGATGCCGTCGCCGGCGAAGTGCTCCAAAGTCCCTTCATAGTGAAATACGGCTTGGCCGACGGTCTCGTGATACTCGCGAAGAACGGCAACCACCTCTTCCGGCGCGGCCGTATCCGTGAAGGCCGTGAAGCCGCGCAGGTCGCAGAAAACCACCGTGATCTCGCGCCTGTGCGGCTCCAACAGCGAGTGGTCGTCGCGGTCGGCGGCGACGAGATCGGCGATCTGGGGCGAGAGGAACCGCCGCAATCGGCCGATCCGCTGGAGCTCGGCGGCCTTGACGGCGACCTGGCATTCGAGATCACGGTTTGACTGGGCAAGTGCCGCCTTCTGATCCGCGAGCTCGCGCGCCTGCGCCCGCACGGTGTCGGTCAGCGCCTTGAGCCGCAGCATCGAGCGCACCCGCGCCATCAGAGCGGCATGCTCGTAGGGTTTCGTCAGATACTCATCCGCCCCGGCATCGAGCCCCTCGACGACGTCACGCGTCTCCACCCGCGCGGTGAGCAGCACGACGGGGACGTAGCGCAGCACCTCATCCGTCTTGAGGCGGCGCAGAACTTCCAATCCGCTGAGACGCGGCATCATCACGTCGAGAAGGATCAAGTCCGGCGGCTTGGCAGCCGCCCGTGCCAGGGCGGCCTCGCCGTCCGGTGCGAGCCCGACCTCGTAGCCCTGAGCCTCCAGGCGGACGCGCAGGATCTCCAGGTTCTCAGGACTGTCGTCGACGACGAGGATATGCGCCGGCACGGCCTCCGCTCCGCCTCAGACGTCGACGAGCATCTGGCGAACGAGGCTCAGGACCTTGCGCGGGCTGAACGGCTTGGCGACGTAGCCGTCGCAGCCCGCGGCGAGGGCCCGGTCCTCGTCGCCCGAGAGCGCGTAGGAGGTCACGGCAACGACCGGGATGTGACGCGTCGCGGGATCCGCCTTCAGGCACCGCGCGGCCTCGTATCCATCCATCACCGGAAGCTGGATATCCATCAGGATGAGGTCGGGCAGCTCGGCCTGCGCCACTTCGACCCCTCGCCGCCCATCCGGAGCCTCGACGATGCCATAGCCCGCGGCCGAGAGGAGGTCGCGCAGAATGCGACGATTATCCTCCGTATCCTCGACGATCAGTATTCGCTTCATGAAGCCTTCTTTCTCTCGACCGGTGTACGGATCGGAAGGGTCACTTGGAACACCGCACCCTGACCCGCCTCCGACCGCACTTCGATCCGGCCGCCATGGAGGAGAACGAGCTGGCGGGTGATCGACAGGCCCAGTCCGGTGCCACCCTGCTGGCGCGTGCTCGAGCTGTCGACCTGCTGGAATTCGTCGAAGATCCGTGCCTGATCGGCGGGCGCAATCCCGGGACCGGTATCGGACACCGTCATGACGAAGGTGTCGTCGACGACGCGGGCAGCCACCTCCACGGAGCCAGCCTGCGTGAACTTGATGGCGTTGCCCACGAGATTCATGAGCACTTGTGTGAGCCGCCGCTCATCGCCCTGTCCGATCGGCAGTGCCGGCGGGACGTCGACCGTCAGGGCGAGGCCCTTGGCCTGGGCCAGCGAGGAAGCCGCCACCGTGACGGATTCGATCAACGCGCCCAGTGCGTAATCCTGGACATCGAGCGTGAGCAGGCCGGCCTCGATCTTCGTGAAGTCGAGAACGTCGTTGATCAGGCTCAACAGGTGGCGGCCGTTGATCTGAATCCGCTCCAGCGCCTCGCTGGCCTTCTCGCTGAGCGGACCGTACAGCCCGTCGGCCAGAAGCTCCGAATAGCCCAGCACGGCATTCAGCGGCGTGCGGAGCTCGTGGCTCATGTTGGCGAAGAACTGTGTCTTGTGGAGGTCGGCGGCGGCGAGCTGTCGGCCCTTCTCGTCGACTTCTTGGAAGAGACGCGCGTTGCGGATCGCGAGGGCAGCCTGATGCGCGAAAGTGTGCAGGACATGCTCGGAACTGCCCAGGGGCGCGGCGGCGTCTCGGGCGAGCATGAGGAGGAAACCGAGGCGACCGTCGCTGTCGGCGAGATTGATGAGCGTGGCGGCCTGAAACCCCTCCGCGACGCCCGTGAGAAGCCCGCTGATCGTGGTCAGGTCGCGGACCGAGATCACTTCAGCCGCGGCGTCACCGGCCCTCGCCAGGGCGTTGGCCGGGAGTATGTCGCTGACCGCGCTGGGCGGAAGACCATGGTCGCCCACACGGCGGAATGTCTCGCCCGGCGCCTCGACCAAGTAGACGGCGCTCGCGTCCGAACCCGCCAGGGTTGCTGCCCGCGCGGCGATCGCCCGCACGACGTCATCGATCTGCAGTGAGGCGACGATGGCGCGCCCGGTTTCCTCAAGGGCCCGCAGCTCGCTGACGGAGCGAGCGAGATCCCGGGTCTGCCTCTGAATCTCGCTCTCGAGCCGCGCATACGACGTCGAGAGTGCGTCGGCCATGTCGTTGAAGCGCGTGGCCAAGGCCTCGAACTCATCGCCTGTGCGCACCGCGATGCGATGCTCGAACCGGTTGGCCGCGAAGTGCTCGGCCCCGGCGTGCAGCGCGCGGATCGGCACCAGCATGCGGCGGGCCAGCAGGAGACTGGCGCAGATCGCCACGACGAGGCCGAACGCGAGAAGCCAGACGAGACGGATGAGCAGGTCGCGAACCGGCGCGAGCGCCTCGCTCACGGGCTGCGCGACGATGAGCGAGGCGGGCAGCGCAGCGAGGGGATATTGCGTGGTCACGACCGGCTGTCCCGCGGCATCGGAGGCGTAGGTCACCGAACCGGGTGTCGGCAGGGTCAGGCGATCGCCCGTCGTGTGTGGGCTCTTGTTGGAGCGGGCGATGCTGACCCCGTCCGGCGTGACGAGGTCGGCGTAGATTCCGACGCCAGCGGTCGAGGACGGGAGGCTCTCCGTAAGGGCGGTCAGCCGGACGCGGGCCAGAGTGGCGCCCGTCCCCGCGCCCGGATGCGGCAGGAGAAGGTTCGCGTAGATCTGATCCCCGACGACCTGCAGGTTCTGAAATCCCTTGTGCGTTGGGACCGGCCCGAGATCAGCCGATATCAGGGGATCGGTGCTGTCCGGCCGGCGGGCTCGGACACGCTCGCGGCCCTCGCCATCGAAGAAGGCGAGCGTCAGGACGATCGGCGTCTGATCGAGGAGCGCCGCGTAGTCCTCGCGGTGCTGGGCGAGGCTCTGTGCGCTCGCCCGGGTCACCCAGCCCACCTGCCGCTCGATCTCCGCCAGCGTGTCCTCGACGGTCGCGGTCGCGCTGGCCGCGAAGGTGGCTTGGCTGTGGGCGACCCGCTCGACCGTTTCCCGGTACAAAAACCACGTCTCGACGGCCGCATTGATTGTGAGGACCAGGGCGACGAGACTCACGAGCGTCAGGACGTATTTGCGGAATAGGCTGCCTCGCCAAGTCAAGCTCGGCGCCGACGAGAGTGCGCCCTCCGTCCGCATCGGCAGACTCCACAATACCGGGCTGGCAGGGACGGCTCGTCCCCACAATAGGTGGCGTGAATCGCCGTTGAATGCTCTATAAACAGCATGGTCGAACGGGGAACATTGGGCAACTGAAAACAAGCCGTTGTACGATCACCTGCGTTCGCGTGAGAATCCGATTCTCTCATGGTCTCGGGGTGCCGTGATGTCGAAAGGCTCCAGTTTCGGTCCGCTCCTGCGCGTGAACCCGCTATTCGCGGACCTCGGCCCGGAGGCGATCGACTGTCTTTCCGAAATGGCGACGACGCGGATACTGCGGGCCGGCGAAGTGCTCTTCCAAGTCGGCGATCCCGGCGACACGCTCTACGGCATCCGGCGCGGGGAAATTCGAATCGAGACCGGGACCGAGGCCGGGCGACGCATCGTGCTGAACAGCCTCGGAGCCGGCGATCTGTTCGGTGAGATCGCGCTCCTTGACGGCCGCGAGCGCACGGCCGATGCGGTGGCCGCCGTGGCGAGCGAGGTCTTCGTCCTGCGACGTTCCGATCTTCTCGCCTACCTCAGGCGCGAGCCCGACGTGGCCATCCGGTTGATCGGCCTGCTCTGCAGCCGAATCCGCTACATCGCCGGTCAGATGAACGAACTGGCGACGCTGTCGCTGGGAGCCCGGCTCGCCCGCCGGCTGACGGTGCTGGCCGAGGATTTCGGCAACGAGATCCAGATCTCGCAGGAGCAGCTCGGCGCGTTCGTGGGCGGCACGCGCGAGAGCGTGAACCGCCAATTGCAGGTCTGGCGCCGCGCCGGCTACATCGATCTGCGCCGGGGCTGCGTCGTCCTCCTCGATGCCGAGGCGCTCACCCGGATGGCGCAGGAGCCGTCCTGCGCGTGACCCGACGACGGGCCGGGCCGGGCCGGACCGGGCCGAAGGGGGGAGGGAAGTGGTCGCTCCCGGTCACGGCAGAGCGCGTACCACGCGGAATCCGTTGGCATAGTACCGGACGTCGGCATCGTACCGGAAGCGCGCCGAGGGCTTCACGTAGCTGGCCGAACTGTCGAAGGAACCGCCCCGAAGCACCCGTTGGCTGCACGTCCCGGTGAGCCAGGCCGTTCCGTCTTGCGGGGCGCCGCGGTAGGAATCGTTCCAGCAATCCTCGACCCACTCGGCTGCATTGCCCGCCATGTCGAACAGGCCGAACCCATTGGGCGCGAAGCTGGCAACGCCCGCCAGTTCCCGGCTGGCTGTCCGGCTGCAATCGCGGCAATTGGCCTTGCTCTCGCCGACCTGGCTCCCCCAGGCGAAGGCGGTGCTCGTCCCGCCGTGCGCGGCGTATTCCCATTCCGCCTCGCTCGGCAGGCGGTAGGTCCGCCGCGTCAGCGCGCTGAGCCAGGCGACATATTCCTGCGCGTCGAACCAGCTCACGTTCGTGATCGGTTGCGTGCCGGCTTGGTCGTCCGCAGTATTCGGCCGGTACTTGCAGGCCCCTGCCTCGACGCAGCTGCGCCACTCGTTGATGGTCGTCTCCCGGCGCGCGATTGCGAACGGGCGCGGGACCGTCACCCGGTGGACAGGCCGGTCGAACGGCTGCGCGCCGGCGCCCATCTCGAAGGTGCCTGCCCGCAGGATGACGAGTTCGGGGCAGGTGTCACAGTCTCGCAAGGTCTGTCCCGCCGTCTGATTGCCTTCCTGGATCGGCGACTGGGACCGCGGCGGGGCCGGAGCGGCCGGTGGGCTCGGAACCGGCACGGCCGCTGCGGTCTGCGGGAGGACCGCCGGGGACGGTGTCGGGGATGGCGCCGCCGGCGGCGAGACTGGTTCGGGCGGCGGACGACGCGCGGCCCGCGGAGGCTCGGCCCTGCTGGTCCGGTCCGGCACGGGCGCCGGCGCGGCGTTTGTCGCCGCGACGGCGAAACGAAACTCCTCGATCAAGGACGAGGAGATCCACGGGACGCGATCCCCCTTCGAGGCGCGCGACACCCCGATCCGGGTGTGCGTGAACGCCTCTTCCGCGGTGAGGTTCGGAGCGCGCAGCTCCTTCCCGAGCTCACTCACGAACAAGCTGACGTCACTGTCCTCCTCGCGGACCACCTTTCCGGGCGGGGCCGAGAACAGGATCAAGCTCCCTTCCGGAGCGTCGACCGGCGCCAACCCCGCAGACGAGGCTCGGAAGCGGCGTTCGAATGGATTCTGCCGAGCCGCGTCGACGACCGCGATCTTCACGCGCACGCCGCGCCGGTTCAACTCGCTCAAGATCGCATCGAGGCTGATGCCATCACGACGAACTTCTGTCTCGGACCAGATCTGCGCGTTTACGGGGATCAGAAAGCTCTGGCGCTCGACCTGAATACCGTATCCGCCAAAGTAGATGAAAGCGGCCGCGCCGGCGTTCAACTTGGAGTAGAACGCGTCCAAGGTCGCCTGGACATCCTCCCGCCTCAGGTTCTCGCGCAAATCGACATCAAAATCGCTTCGACGCAACTCCTCCGCGATCAGGCGCCCGTCCTTCACGATCGTCGGCAACGATCCCTGCGCATCGGGATAGCGGCTGTTTGCGATGAGGAGGGCGAAGCGCCGTCCGGCCCCGATCGGGTTCTGAGCCTCTCCGGATCCTACCGTAAGAAGCATTACGCTCAGTGCGAGGAATGCCAGAAAGATCAGCACGCCGCATCCGCCGATGCGGTCGCGTAACCCTGCCCGGAGCGTCAGCTCTAGAGGCCTTCGAACATAGATCCGTCCTGGCATGAATGATGACCTGCACGCGACCGGCGGACGAGCGAGAACTGCAGTGTATGTAGAATTGGCCGAAGCGCAATGATCGTTGAACCCGAAGGTCCACTCATCCGTGGGATTATGTCGCCTCAATCAAGATATCAATAGGTTTCAATTGCCATTCCAGCAGCGAGGTAGTATGGATCGGGGGTCGTCCCGCTCGAATCGAAGAGACGTCGCGCTCCCTTAAGATGCGAGCTCTGATCAGTGCGTTGCGCAGGAGGCATCGTGATTGATGCGGCGAAACTCATTACGGGCGGCCTGCCTTGTGCGGCTCTCGTTCTGCTGCTGACCGCATCCGCCGCAGCGGCGCAGGAGCGCAAAAGTGGCCCGACGCCGTCACCGTCGGGGGCGGCGGTATATTTCGTGGATGTCAAGAACGGCAGCACGCTACCGCCCAAGGCGACGATCCATTTCGGCCTGCGGAACATGGGTGTGGCACCGGCAGGCTTGGACCGCCCCAACTCTGGACACCATCATCTCCTGATCGACACGCCGATGCCGGCCGCGGATCGACCGATCCCAAACGACTTCAATCACATGCATTTCGGCGCCGGACAGACTGAGGCTGAGATCGAGCTGACGCCAGGCGAGCACACGCTCCAACTGCTGCTCGCCGACAAGGACCACATCCCGCACAATCCCCCAGTGGCGTCAGAGGCCATCAAGGTCCGGGTCGTTCCCCCGGGCGCCGAGCCCGCCGCCGCCCCGGGGGGAGGAGCCGTCCAGCAGCGCCCATCACCGCCGGGAGCGCGGGTCTACTTCGTTCAGCCGCGCAACGGCGACGTCGTCGGACGCAAGACGCTCATCCGCTTCGGCCTGACCGGGATGGGTGTAGCGCCGGCGGGCTTCGACAAGGCCAATACGGGTCACCACCATCTGCTGATCGACAGCTCCCTCCACGCGCTCGACGAGCGCATCCCAAATGACTTCGAGCACCTCCATTTCGGCCTCGGACAGACGGAGGCGCTGGTCACGCTGCCACTCGGCACGCACAGTCTGCAGTTGGTTCTCGCCGACGCGGACCACATGCCGCACAAGCCGCCCGTCATGTCCAACGTGATTCGGGTGACCGTGACGCGGACGGGACGCAAGCCGCAACCGCGACGCCACCGCAGGCGGTAGATGATCCCATGCCGAACCACTTGAACCTCCGCGGACGACGACCGCCTTTCCGATCGGCAATTCGCGGAGAGACCCGCGGACCGCAGCACCTCACCGGATCGCGCAGCCAGCCGCGTGTTTAGCCACGGCTATCGTGAGAGTTTCTCCGCGCTTGCGTAGACTATCGAGGGCCGCTCGCTGTGCGAGAAGAAGATCTATGTCAGACCAAATCTGACATTTGATGCGTAATTCGGTCGACCGCCGCATGATGTCCTCCCATCGCTTCGTGCTCTGATGGCGAGTATCGCCGCGTGCGTGGCGACCAGCTGTGAAGAAGATCACACAGCCGAGAATCAGATGGGAGCGAGCGTCGCGAACTGACCGGAAGCTCACTTTTCGCCTCGCGAACTGCCAGGAACCAACTCTTCCCAGCCAGATTGTCGCGCGACCGCCAGACGAAGGCGCGCCCCGCCAATGGAAATTGGCGGGGCGCGCTGTCTTGGACTTATGGCCGTAAGGTCTGGTCGATCACGGGGTCAGTGGAACATGCCCATGTCGGCAACGTGAGCATCGACGTGTCCACCCATGTCGTGGTGAGCCGCCATCTGCCCATGGCCATGATCTGCAGGTCCGCTGCCCCCGAACAGGTGGTCGTTACCCGACCCGCCGTGGATGGTGTCGTTGCCTTTTCCGCCGAAGATGGCGTCGTCACCCTTGCCGCCGGAGAGGTGGTCGTTGCCCGACCCACCGTGGATGGTGTCGTTGCCTTTTCCGCCGAAGATGGCGTCGTCACCCTTGCCGCCGGAGAGGTGGTCGTTGCCCGACCCGCCGTGGATGGTGTCGTTGCCCTTGCCACCGTAGACGGTGTCGTTGCCCGCCCCACCGGAGAGGTGGTCGTTCCCCGATCCGCCGTGGATGGTGTCGTTGCCCTTGCCACCGTAGACGGTGTCGTTGCCCGCCCCACCGGAGAGGTGGTCGTTGCCCGACCCGCCGCTGATGGTGTC
>NZ_JBKFBO010000057.1:0-7966 GCF_053346215.1 Methylobacterium sp. A49B | reverse complement strand
TGCCCGAAGCCCCCTGCGGACCCGCCCACTACGAGGCGGGGGACGGCTGGAAGGCCGCGGCGCTGAAGAGCGGGTTCCGGAGGTGCGTGCACCTCGACCGAGACCGCCGGCAGCGAGGCGCAGGACCGGGCCGTCGGCAAGACACCGCGACGAGAAAGACGGCCGCGATCGGGGGTGACGCCCGGCCGCTGCCGCGGGCGCCGCGGGGATCGGATCCCGCGCGTACACGGCCGACACCTGGGTTCCCGCGGCGTCCCGCGTCCCGCGTGTTGCTTCCTGGGCCATGCCCCCGGCGCCGAACGGCGGGTGGGGACGATGGCGCGTGCGGGTGGAAAGCGTGATCATCCCGCCCGTTGCCCTCATCCTGAGGCGCCGGAGCGCAGCGGAGGCCTCGAAGGAGCCCTCCAGGAATCCGCGACGTCTGGAGCGCTCCTCCGAGGCGGCTTCGCCGCACCTCAGGATGAGGGGATGGATGGGACTGCCGGAAGGTCCGAAACCATCGTTCTCGCACGCCAGTCGCGACAGGCCTCAAGCCGGCAGAGGCTCGCGGGGCTCGGTGTGGTCGAACAGCCGCGGCGGTGGGATCTCGTCTCGGGCTCCCATCCGCTTCACGAGATGATCGGCGACCCGCAGCGCGTTGGCGATGATCGTGAGCGTCGGGTTCACCGCGCCGATAGACGGGAAGAAGCTGGCGTCGGTCACGTAGAGGTTGTCGAGCTGGTGGGTCTTGCAGTTCCGGTCGAGGACCGAGTTTGCCGGATCGTCGCCGAACCGGAGTGTTCCCGCCTGATGGGCCGTCCCGCCGATGGGGACGTTCTTGCCGAGATAGAGCGAGCGGTCGAACAGGTGCGGATGGATGTCGGTGAAGCTGCAGATGTCGCGCAGCTTGTGCCGCAGCCGCTTGTGCGCCTCGACGTTCGTCTCGGTCAGATCGAGATGGACCTTCCCGCCCTTGTAGAAGATCCGGTTCTGCGCCAGCGGCACGTCCTCGGAGGTCAGCCAGAAATCGACCGAGTGCTTGGCGATCCAGTCGAACGGCTTGTCGGGAAACCATTGCAGGAAGCCCGGCAGGCCCTCGCCGTGGATCTGTACCCCGTCCGATTTACCGACCATCTGGATGTGTCCGAGCGGGAAGTCCCAGTCGTCCTTCCGGTCGGGATCGCCGAAGTAGAAGTCGTTGAGCCCGAGCGTCTTCTGGAACCGGGTCGGGTTCGGCACCTTCGAGATCGCCAGCACCGTGGAGTTGTTGTGGCGCATGTAGTTGCGCCCGACCTGATCCGACCCGTTGGCGAGGCCGTTCGGGTGCTGCGCGTTTGCCGAGCGGAGCAGAAGCAGCGCCGAGGAGAGCGCCCCGCAGGCCACCACCACGAGGTCGGCCGAGGCCTCGAACGGCGCCCCGTCCCGGTTGCCCGCGACGCCCGTGACGGTGCGGCCCGACGCATCCGTCATCAGACGCTCGATGTAGGTGCGCGTCAGCAGCGTCAGGTTCGGACAGTCACGCAGGGCGGGGTCGACGACCATGGTCTGGGCGTCGGACTTGCCGTTGGTGGGGCAGGGGAAGCCGTCGAAGGACTCGCACTTGATGCAGGGCGAGGTGGGGACGGCGCGCCCGTCCTTCTCCACGAGCCGGACGCCCACCGGCAGGTGGAACGGGTGATGGCCGGCCCGCTTCAGGTTGTCGAACAGCTCCTGGATCCGCGGTTCGTGCGTCACCGGCGGATGGGCGTACGGCTTCCGCGACCAGGGCTCGGTCGGATCCTCGCCGCGCAGACCGTGGACGTGGAACAGCTCCTCGGCGGCCTGATAGTACGGCTCGAACTCGTCGTAGCCCACGGGCCAAGCCGGCGCGACGCCGTCCTGATGGCGGATCTCGGAGAAATCCTTCTCGCGGAGGCGGAAGAGGATCGAGCCGTAGAACTTGGAATTTCCGCCAACGAAATAGTGGAGGCCCGGTTGGAAGCTCTTGCCGTCCGAGGAGTACCAAGTCTCCTTGGCCTGGTAGAAGCCGTCGACGATCACCGCCTGGCTGTCCCAGTTCCGCGGCTCGCGCAGCAGGTAGTCGCCGCGCTCGATGAGCAGGATGCGCTTGCCGGTCTGTGCGAGGCGCCACGCCATCGTGCCGCCGCCGGGGCCGGATCCGACAATGATGACGTCATAGTGCTCACCGGGCATGGGCCATCTCCGTCCGGACCTTCGTCCTGGCAGGCAACTCGTGAGCCGCCGTTCGGATCATGCGGCGGCGCCGTTTCGTGCAGTCCCCGCGAACCGTCGCGACTCGGCGAGCGTCGCAACCGAAGGTTAAGCGCCTTTCCCAACGCCGCCTTCAGCTTCGCCTGCGATCCTGCCCCGGACCGGCCTCCCGCCGGGGAGGCAGGCATGATCGAGGACATCGCGCTGGTCCTGGCGCTCCTGGTCGCGGCGATCCTGGCGCTCGGCCGACGTCGTGCGCAGGATCAGGCCTCCGACGAGGCCGAGGCCGAGCGGCTGCAGGATCGCATCTGGCGGATCAGCGAGAGCGAGGACCGTTACCGGGCCCTCGTGGCCGCCACCACCGAGATCATCGTCCAGCGTGACGCCCGCGGACGCATCACCTACGCCAACGACGAATTCGCCCGCCTGCTCGGGCGCGAACCGATCGAGCTGCTCGGCACGCAGATCGATCTCGAGATCCTCGACCGCAACGCCGTGGAGGTGGGCGAGGATGGGGTGCGGCGGATGGAGGCGCAGGTCCGCTCGGTGGACGGCCGCGTGCGCTGGTTCGCCTTCGTGGAGATGCCGGTGGCGCACGGCGACGCGATGCACTGGCTGCGGGCCGGCCGCAACGTGACGGCCCGGGTCGAGGCGATCCGCAGCCGCGACGCGGCGCTGGAGCGGGCCGAGTCGGCCAGCGTGGCGAAATCCCGCTTCCTGGCCACGGTCAGCCACGAGATGCGCACGCCGCTCAACGGCATCCTGGGGATGGCCGATCTCGTCCTCGGCACCGATCTCAACCCGGAGCAGCGCACCTACGTCGAGGCGGTCCGCACCAGCGGTCAGGCGCTGCTCGGCCTGATCGACGGCGTCCTGGATTTCTCGCGGATCGAGGCCGGGCGGCTCGATCTGGCGACCGAGCCCTTCGATCTGGCGGCGCTCGCCGAGGGCGTGGTGGAGTTGCTGGCGCCGCGGGCGCAGGACAAGGGCACGGAGATCGCCCTGGACGTCGCCGAGGATTTCCCGTCCGCGCTCGTGGGCGACGCCGACCGGGTGCGGCAGATTCTGATCAATCTGGCGGGCAACGCCATCAAGTTCACCGAGCGCGGCGGCGTGGGCGTCAGCCTGAGCGTCACCCGCACCGAGGCCGGCGGCACGGTCACGCTCGCGGTGGCCGATACCGGCCCGGGCATTCCGGAGGAGCGGCTGCCGGTCCTGTTCGAGGAGTTCGAGCAGGGCGACGGCAGCGCGAGCCGAAGCCACGAGGGCACGGGTCTCGGTCTCGCCATCACCCGGCGGCTCGTCACCCGGATGGGCGGGCGGATCGAGGCGGAGTCGCGGGTGGGACGCGGCTCGACCTTCCGGGTCGTGTTGCCGCTGGCGGAGGCGCCGGAGGCCCGGCGCGAGAGCCGCCAGCCGTTGCCGGCGCTCTCCGCGCAACGCTGTCTGATCGTCGCCGATTCGCCGTTCCAGGCCCCCTTTCTCGCCCGCAGCCTCTCCCGTGCCGGCGCGGCGACGGTGATCGTGGACACTCTGGAGTCCGGGCTGGACGCCCTGTCGGGCGCGAGCTTCGACGTGGTGCTGGCCGACCGGGCGCTGGGTGACGCGGCGGTGCGGCAGATCGCAGACGCGGCGCGCGCCTGCGGGGTGCGCACCAGCCTCGTTCTGCTCTCGCCCTTCGACCGGCGCGGCTTCGGATCGCCGGGCGCGGCGGGATTCGACGGTTATCTCATCAAGCCGGTCCGGCCCCGGTCGCTGTTCGAGCGCGTTCTGGCGCCGGCCGTCGCTCCGGAGAATGCGGCGGCGGCGCCCGAGACCCCGTCCCGGACCGGCGCCGGGATGCGCGTCCTGCTCGCCGAGGACAACCCGATCAACGCGCTTCTGGCGACCCGTGCGCTGGAGCGGCTCGGCGCCACGGTCGTCCATGCGGTGGACGGCGTCGAGGCGCTGGAACGGCTTGAGGCTGACGGGCCGTTCGACCTCGCGCTGATCGACGTGCGCATGCCCCGCCTCGACGGCCACGAGACCGCCCGGCGTATCCGCGCGGCGGAAGCGGCGGGGACCGGGCGGCTCCGTCTCGTCGCGCTCACCGCCAATGCCGGCCGTGAGGACGAGATCGCCGCCCGGGAGGCCGGCTTCGACGGTTTCCTGGCCAAGCCGCTCAACCTGAAGCTCCTGCCATCCCTGCTAGAGCGCCGATCCGCCCGGGCGGCGTGACCGGGGGCTGCCGCGGCCCGCGTTGACAGCGGGCCGCATCCCGCGCCAACAGAGCCCCATGTCGACCTCCGCTTCCCCGTCGCCCGAACCGCGCTCGTCGAACGGCGCGCTCGCCGCCTGGGGCTCGGCGGCCCTGGTGGTCGCGACGGTACTGATCGGCGCGCTGGCGCCGTCCCAGCACGCGGCGCCGGCCCGCTCGGTGGCCGAGGATCCGGCCTGTCTGGAATGGACCGACGGCTGCAAGGTCTGTCAGCGCTTGGCAGAAGGTCCTGCCTGCTCGCTGCCCGGCATCGCCTGCCAGCCCGAGGCGCCGCACTGCCTGCGCCGTCGCGAGGGGTGACCGGGATCCACGTGAACCCCGGTCCGCCGGTCCTGCGCTTCGCACCGAGCCCGAACGGGCGCCTCCATCTCGGCCACGCCTACTCGGCGCTGCTCAACGCGGATCTCGCTCGCCGAATGGGCGGCGTCTGCCGCCTGCGGATCGAGGATATCGACCCACAGCGCTCAAAGCCCGCGTTCGTGGATGGAATCATCGCCGACCTCTCGTGGCTCGGGCTGACCTACCCGGAGCCGGTGCGGCATCAGTCCTGCCACATGGCGGCCTACAGGATCACTCTCGACAGTCTGATCGACCGGGGTCTCGCCTATCCCTGCTTCTGCTCACGCGGAGACATCCGCGCGCAGGTCGACTCGACCGGCACGATACGCTGCGATCCGGACGGCATACCGCTCTATCCCGGCACCTGCCGCGCCCTCGACGCCGCGGCCGTCGCAGGCCGCATCGCGCGGGGCGATCCGCACACGTGGCGCCTCGATATGGGATCTGCCCTCCGCAGCACCTGCACCCCACTCGGCTACAGCGCCTTCGACGAGGCTGGCGAACGCCGGGTCGTAACGGATCCAGCGCGCTGGGGAGACGCGGTGATCGCCCGCCGCGACGTTCCGACCAGCTATCACCTCGCCGTGGTCCACGACGATGCCGTAGAGGGAATCACCCATGTGGTGCGGGGCAGCGACTTGGAGGCGGCAACGGACCTGCACGTCCTCCTGCAAGCTCTGCTGGATCTGCCTGTGCCGCTTTACCGGCACCATCCGCTGCTGCGCGACGCCGCGGGCGCGAAGCTCGCCAAGTCGCGCGGCTCGGCAACCCTCGCCGATCTCCGTCAGGCCGGATCGACGCCTCAAGCCATCCGCGCCCGACTCGGCTTCGGCTGACGCCGGGCTTGAGTCTCAGCGGACGGCCGCGTCGCGCTGGGCCAGCGCAGTGGCGCTCTTCGACTTCTGCATGGTGGCGTCGATCTGCTCCCGCTGACGCTTGAACTCGGCGAGCAACCGCCCGTCGAGCTCGCGACCGCGAGGGACTCGGATCTTCATCGGGTCGACGAAATGGCCGTTGATGATCACCTCGTAGTGGAGGTGTGCTCCCGTCGAGAGGCCGGTGGAGCCGACATACCCGACGATCTGGCCCTGCCGGACCTTCACGCCCTCCCGGATGCCACGACCGAACCGGGACATGTGGTTGTAGGTCGTCACGTAGCCGTTGACGTGCTGCAGTTCGACCCGGTTGCCGTAGCCGGACGTCATCTCGGCCCGGATCACCACGCCGTTGCCCGCCGCCATAATCGGCGTGCCGATGGGGTTGGACCAGTCGACGCCTGTGTGCAGCTTGGCATAACCCAGCACCGGATGACGTCTGTAACCGAAACCCGAGCGCATGATCCCGTCAGCGATCGGCTTGCGCAGCAGAAACTTCTTGAGGGAGCGACCCTGCTCGTCGAGGTAGTCGATGGTGCCGTCGTCCGGCGACTGGAAGCGGTAGACCTTGCGCGTCTCCCCGCCGAGCGTCAGTGCCGCGTAGAGCAGGTCAGGCCGGTCCGCGCTCGCTTCGTCATCATAGGTGTAGAACACGTCGACGCCGTCGCCGCTGGAAATGCGGCGCTGGAAGTCGAGGTCGTAGCTGAACACCCGCACGATGTCCTCGACGGTGGCTCGCGGCAGGTCGTGCCGCGCGGCAGTCTCGTAGAGGCTCTGGTACAGGCGCGGACCGGAGCCCGAATCCTCGTCCTCATCTTCCCCTGCCTCAGCCTGCGGCTGCGGCTTGGGGGAGGGGGTCTCCTCGGCAGGGGGCGCCACCGACACGAAGGCGCCCCGGTCGTTGAGGGCGGCGATGCCCTCGATGCCGGCCTCGCCGTAGAGGACCACCCGGGTCACTTGGCGCGGGTCGCCCGGCTTGGGACCCGGGGCGATCTGCACGCGCATCGGCTGCCCCTCGTTGAGGGCGGTCGTACGAGTCTTCCCGCCGAGCGCCGCGACGATGCCGCGGATCGCGTCCTCACCCGCCAGTCCCGTAGCCTTGAGCGTACTCTCCAGGGTCTCGCCGCGCTTGAGGGCGAGATCACGCTCCTCGACCAGTGGGGCTTCGTTGGGTTTCAGCTCGGTCTTGGCAACCTTGGTGACATTCTCGGGGACGACGAGCACCTCGATCGATTTGAACGGATTGGCCTCCTTGGCGACCGATCCGTCGCTGTCACCTGCGCCGCCCTGCTGCAGGGTCCGCGACAGCAGGATTTGTGGCGCGATCGGTATGGCGGCGCGGCGCCCGGCCTCGGCGGCGATGCGGCGCTCCTCCTCGACCTGGGCGGTGACATCGTCATCGCTGAGCGCCGGCGCGCTGGCATCGACGGTGGTGTCGGCCAGGTCGCGCTTGACCACGGTGACTTCTGCGCTCGGCGTATCGCTGGCTTCGGGCGCGCGCTCCAGAGGCTCGTCGGAGACGAACTTCATGGGATCGAAGCGCGGCGGCTCAGCCGCGTAGACGCCGGTGGTCATGGACAGTGGCGTGCTGAGCCGAACGAAAGCCTTGGCCTTGATGATCTCGCGGTCGCCGAGCCGCACGGTCACGGGCGCACGAAAGCTCTGCTTGGCAGAGGCAATCATCAGGTTCCGCACCAGCCGGTCACCCTTGCGGGCGAGGTTGGCGCCGCTCTCACTCGGCTGCGGCCGGGCCACGACGGTCGCTTTCTCGGGAATCGCCGCGAAGGAGACATCACCTTGGAGGGACACGTGAAGCGCGGCCGCAATCAGGCCCGCGCCGGTCAAGCCCGTCAGCGTGCTGGCGCAGAGCCAGCGCAGGTTGACCGCGCGCCTGTCGATTTGCGCTGTGCCAGCGCCAAGATGGTCGAGCGGTGCCTGCGCCCCATGGACGGTGGAGACGGCAGCCACGTCACCGATCTTGAGTCGCTCGCGCTTCACTCGAAGGCCCTGAGAAGACGATGGCAAACGGGTCCGCGACCCGGCTTGTACCATGCCGCGCTCGATAGCGCGCCCGCTTGGTCCATCTCACGAGGCAGCGTGTCGAGATTGAGGCGTCATACCCGTGTGCCCGCACCGAGGCGGATGAAGGAACACATCGGTCGCGGAGGACCGCGGACGGTACGGGGAACTTTTTCGAACAACCCTGTTGACGGGCCATCTGAGTGTCCGTATACCCCGGCTCATCGGCGCCGGCCGCGGAAGTGGACCGGGCGCTGAGCCATCTTCTGACAAGCGGGCGGGCTGG
>NZ_JBKFBO010000056.1:0-15387 GCF_053346215.1 Methylobacterium sp. A49B | reverse complement strand
TTGCGGCCCTTCCTCCAGCCGGTGTCGCAGTAGTCGCGCACCGCGTCGGCCTCCTCGGAGAGCCCGTAGCGCGCCCGGTAGAAGCCGTGGTCGAACGCCCCCGCCACCAGCCGCGCCTGCAGGGCGAGCAGCGCCTCCCGGTCCACAGCCTCCCGGCCGATCGCCCCCAGCCAGCCCGTCTCCGCGACGGGCGCCCGCGCCGGCCGCAACCCGCAGACCCGCAGCAGCGCCGCCAGCGTCGAGCGGCCCGGCCCCGGATCGCGCAGCTCCCGCCAGCCCGCGCCGGCAAAGTGCAGGTACGGCGCCGTCCCGCCGACATCCGGGTAGGTCGCCCGGTACCAGCCCTCTTCCACCGCCGGAATGTTCAGACGCTGCGGCCCGGCAAACGGCTCCGCCCCGGTGAGCCGCGCCTCGGCTACGTGGCGGAAGAACGGGTCGTCCGCCACCGCCCGGCTGCCGGCCCGCGCCTGCACGAAGCCGGCCGGGTCGAAGTCCGGCCGCGGGCTGACCCGCGCCCGCCAGCCTTCGGTCACGTAGTGGCGCAGCAACGCGTCGTCCGAGGCGCCCGCCAGCGCCTCGGCCTGGGGCTCGGCGAGGCCCCGCCGGTAGTGGGCGGCGTCGAAGTGGGGCGCGAGCGTCCCGAGCCGCAGCGCCAGCGCTTCGGCCGGGTCCGGCCGGGCGGGTCCGCCGTGGAGGACGTAGTGCACCAGCGGGTTCTGGGTGGCGAAGGTGAGGCCGCGGGTGAGGCAGTAGGCCAGGGTGTCGAACTGCGGTGCGGGCTCGCGGCCCTCGCGCCAGCCCGACGCCATGTAGTGGTCGGCCGGGTCGACGCCGGCTGCGGCGATGTCGGGGTTGCCGGCGCGGTAGAAGGCGCCGTCGACGAGGCGGCGGGCGAGGCGCTCGACCTGGGCCGTGTCGCGCGGGGCCAGGGGATAGGCGGCGCCCTCCCCGGTGGACGTCCCCTTGTGGCGGTGCCGCGCGAGCGCGTGGAGGAAGGGGTTGATGCCGGCCGGGGCCAGGTGGGGGTGCTCGGCGAGGTAGGCGGCGGACGAGAAGTCGGGGCGCGGGTCGCGGCCCTCGCGCCAGCCGTGGACGAGGTAGTCGCGCACCGGATCGGCCGTGATGCCGTACCAGCTCGCGTAGAAGTCCGCGTCGAAGTACGGCGCCAGCGCGGCGATCTGGTCTGGCGCGGAGGCGATATCGTTCGCCGGCAGAAGGCCTTTGGGGCCCGCGAGGATGGCGACGGCGCTGCTGCCCGCGCGGATCAAGCCAGCGCTCGCCCAGCTTCGATACAAGCCGTGGAGTTTGTTCAAGGCACCGCACTCACGTCGCAGCGCGTCGCGCCGGTCGTTTCGACTCCTAGTCCGTCACCGACACGCCTGTCTCGCCCGTCAACCATGCCTGGAATCGAGCGATGCGCCCGGGCCGGAGCGTGGATCTTGCCGCTCGCTGCATTGGAAGCTCGTGCCCGTGTGCGCATGCGTTCGCGGGGTTGCGTTCAAGACAGTCACGTGCGCCGGGCGAGGCGCCACGTCGGTTGCCTCCTGCCCTATCGGAGCGCGCCGAGGTCGTAAACATCGGTGCATGGCCTGCCCGATTGTACCGAGCCGGCGCCAATCCGCGGCGCTGTTGACGCTGCGAGGGGCCTATGACCTATGCCTGACGACAACGACTTGATGTGGCGGGATCGTTCCATGGCTGAGGATAACACCCTTACGAAGGCTCTCGTTGACGTTCGGGCGCGCCGAGCCGCTCTTCAGAACGATTACGATCGTATCGCGGCCGAACTCACGAAGCTGCGCGCAGCCGAGGCTGCCCTGACCTCGATCGTGGAGGGGGTTCCGCTGGAGGACACCGCGCGCCTGCACGCATCGGATGGTGGACGGGCTCCGGCTGCCGATCGTGCCGCTTCCGCCCAGGGTGGCCGGCGCGGGGCTCGCGGTCCGCGAGCGAATTCGGCCAAGGGACGCCTGAAGGCCCTCCTTGCCAGCGCGGGCCCACAGGGCTTGTCGCACGCCGAGATCGCCGACCGGCTGCCTGATGTCGCGCCCAACACCCTCAACACTTACCTGAGCATGATGGTGACGGGCGGCGAGGCGGTCCGGAACGGCGACTTCTTCACCGTCGATGCGGCATCGGAGGAGGCGGATCCGGCTGACGAGTCTGCCGCCGCCGACGACACCCACCCCGATGCCGAAGCCGCGGAGTGAGCGGGAGTACCTGTTCAGCTGTCTTCAGCTGGATGAAAGCAGAATGGCCGCTGTGTAGAAAAATTACCGGAAGAGCCGCCATGCTGATATCGACTCGACCTTGCCGTAACGGCGCATCTGCGCCCTTCTTGAAAGCGGGCAGGGATCGCGCAGCCAATTCGGCCCCTATCCTGCTGCCGACCCCGTCACGAACAGCACCGCCGGTTCTCGCACCTCACTGCGCGTCACGCCACAGAGCGGCCATTTCCTGGAGCGCGGCTTCGCCCTGACTGAGCGCCGTCTGCTCGTCGGGCAACGAGTAGAGGCATTGCCGGAGGATGCAGTCCTGATCGCGGATGACCCAGCGATAGCGCGAGGGGTCCTCAGGGCAACTCTCAATCTGCAGGGAGAGGACTGCGAGGGCTTCCGCTGCCATCGTGGGCTCCTTCGACTTGCCGGACTGCGCTCCTGTCCTCGACGGGTGGGCAGTCGGGGAACTGCATCCAGTGGGTGAACGCGTCGGTGCGGTAGCTGTGCTCGCACGAGGCGACGTGCCAAGGTGCTGCATCGTCGGCGTGCTTGGGATCCCAGCGGATGATGGCGCGCTGGTCGGGCTCGTCACGGTTGATGGCGATGATCCACCGCCCATCGTGCGGGGCCCGATCCATCGTCCTCCAAGTGCGCATGGCACCCTCCCGGCGCCTCATCGTAGTGAGGCACCAGGAACGCTCGAAAGGCCGAAACCGTTCGGGCATCCCTCTGGCATCCTGCCGGATCTTCGCGACAGAGTGAGGCGCCGATCCGGCCGCACGCCACGGTGCGACCGGCCGGACGCCTCTGAGGTACGAGGACCTCCAATCTGCCGACGCTGTCGGACCCGTCTCTTGGGCGCGAGCGGCTCAGTAGCGACCGTAGCCGCCGTAGCCGTTGTAACCGCCGTAACGACGTCCTTCGTAGATGCGCACGTCCCGGCGGCCGTAGCCGCCGAACTCGCGGTGGCGGCGATAGCCGTGCGCTGGGGCCCAGGCCGGTGGGCCACCGTGACGGAAACCGCGCTCACCCCTGGCCCATGGCGGATCCGCCATGGCGGGCGAGGTGGCCCCGACGACTCCGACGGCCAGGGTCAGCGCGCCGAACGCAGCCAACATGGATTTGCGAACCATAAAATGCCTCCCTCGTGTCGGGATGTTGCCGACCACGGACCAGAGACGGCGGGCACGGGCGAACCGTTCCCACGCGAAGGGCGCGATCGCGAGCCACTCGCGCTACGATCCGGCGCAGCCTTCGCCCGACGACTTGCGACAGGGCGCAGCCAGGCGTTCGAGGACGATGCGGCCGCGACACGGCGAGTGCAGAGCAACTCACGCGGAGCCGCCTTTCCTAGGGGGACCTTTCGCGGTCCCGGGGAACCATCGGCGCTTCTCAAGACCCGCCATACGTCGGCCGCTCTACGACGTCGGCCCGAAGCGGTTGCGGCCGCCGTTCAGCCGCCTCAAGCCAGTCGGCGTGCACCTCGCACGGACATCAACACCAGCGCCGAAGCCGCAAGAGCCAGCGGCACGAACGAGACCCAGAGGACCGTGTCCCATCCGTAACTCGTGAGCAGACCTCCGGACGAGAACGAGCCGACGGCCACCATCCCGAAGACGATGAAGTCGTTGACCGACTGCACCCGCGTCTGTTCCTCGGGCCGGTGGCATTCCAGCACCATCGCCGAGGCCCCCACGAAGCCGAAGTTCCAGCCGAAGCCGAGAAGGATCAAGGCCAGCCAGAAATGCGCGACGTCCACGCCCGCTAGGCCGACGACGGCAGCCGCGCCCGTCAGTGTCAGGCCGGCCGCCACAACTCTGGGCGCCCCGAAGCGCGTGATCAGCCGTCCGGTGAAGAAGCTCGGGCCGTACATGGCGATCACGTGCCACTGGAGGCCGAGGTTTGCGTCCGCCTGCGCATGGCCGCACAGGTGCATGGCCAGCGGCGCCGCCGTCATCACGAAGTTCATCAGCAGGTACGACACCGAGCCGCAGACCACCGCGATGATGAAGCGCGGCTGAGCCAGGATCCTGGCCAGCGGCCGCCCACCGTCGAGAACGTCCGCAGCGGGGCGTGGCAGGCGGACGCCAGCGAGAACGACGGCCGCCAGTGCGGCGACTGCCGCCTGAGCCAGGAAAGTAGCGGCGAACAGGTAGGGCGGCCACAGGTTCATGGTGTGCGTGACGAGTTGCGGGCCGATCACCCCAGCGAAGATCCCGCCCGCCATGACGGTGGACAGCGCGCGCGGTCGCCGCTCCGGCGGGACGCACTCCGCCGCGGCGAAGCGGAAGGAGAAGACCACGGCGGCGTAGGCCCCCCCGAAGAACATGGCCGCGCTGAACAGCCAGAAATCGGCTGTCAGGATGGCGAGCGTGGACAGCAGCCCGACAAGCACCCCGCAACTCGTTCCGCACATGAAGGCCGCGCCGCGACCGTAGCGGCGGGCGATGCTGCCGGCCGGGAGCGAACAGGCGGCCATCCCGACGACGAAGATCGAGATCGGTAGCGTCGCCAGGACCTTGCTCGGCGCCAGCATGTTGCCGACGATCGCGCCGGTCGAGAACACGACGACGGAGTTCGCCCCGGCGAGCGCCTGTGCGATGGCCAGCCTGAGGACGTTCGAAGGGCCGGCTTGGGCAAAGGACGCGCGTTGGGTGGTCAACGTGGGGGCGTCAGGCATCGGAGGCTCTGGTTTCGACGGACGGCTTCCCCGTGCCCGCGAGCCGGCACGAGAGGTCAAACCGGGAGGGCCAGGTTTGGTCAGGTCGGGCGGCTCTATATCGAGCGGCGCCCGTCTGTATCTCGACGGCATGCCAATCGGTATAGAATGGCTGCCAGCCTGAAGACTCGCGGTGATGTAGAAGCCGATTGAGGCGCCGCCTGGGCTGGTGCTGCCCGGAGCGGTCACCGGGCGTTCCCAGATCATCCCGGCGCGTGGGTACTTTGCCGAGCACGCACTCCGCTGGCGCCAACGCGTCAACGCCACGTCCGGAGTGCCCTCGGTGGTCGTGGAAGGGCGCTCCTTCGTCATCCCGCCGGAGCAGGCGGTGTGGCTGCCGGCCGGCGTCCGGCATCGGGTCGGATCGCTTCTCGGCTCCCAGTTCCGCAGCCTGCGGGTCGCCGATGAGGTCGGACAGGACGCGACCGGAACTGGCCGTAAGCCGCCTGTCCGCTTCGGAGCCGGCTAGCCGGTCGGCATCGGCCCCGGCCCAGACGAACGACGCTCGATCAGCTCGATCGGCATCTCCGTTCGGCGCGCGCGGAGTTCCCCGCGCAGTCGGGCCAGCAGATGCTCGGCGACTTCCCGGCCAAGCTCCGCAGTCGGAAGATGAATCGTCGTGAGGGACGGCGCGATATGGCTGGCGATCTCGAGATTGTCGATCCCGACGACCGACAGGTCGCGGGGAACGGTCAGACCACGTTGTTCGGCCTCGAGAAGCACGCCGACGGCGAGAAGGTCGTTCCCGCAGACGACCGCCGTCGGGGGCTCGGCGAGCCCCAGGAGCTGCAGGAGGCCGGCCCGGCCGCCGGCGAGCGAGAAGGGCTGCTGCGATACGCGGGCGTTCGAGAACTCGAGGCCCTCCGCCGCGAGGGCCCGCCTCACGCCGTCGATGCGCAGGCGCGCGCGGTCGTTGGCCTGGGTGAAGCCTGAGACCATGCCGAACCGGCGGTGGCCCTTGGCGAGCAGGTGCCGGGCCGCGAGATAGCCGGCCTGCGCGTTGTCGAAGCCGATCGAGTCCAGCCGGCCATCGAACGACCACGTCAGCACGACCGGGATCGGCGTTTCGGTGACGAGGGCCCAGGTCTCGGGCAGATGGTCCGCGCCGACCAGCATCAGGGCGTCGACGCCGCGACCGAGCATGGATCGGACAAGCGCGGCTTCCTCGACGGCCGAGTATTCGTGCGCCGCGATCAGGAGCTGATAGCCGTTGCGGGCCAGGGTCGTCTGCAGCGCCTGGATCGCACGCGCGAAGATCGAGTGGTCGAGCGTCGGGATGATGGCGCCGATCGTATACGTCCGGCCCGATGCGAGGGCCTGGGCCGGGCCGCCGGGCAGGTAGCCGAGCGACTCGGCCGCTGCACGCACCCGTCGGATCGTGTCCGGATGGACGATCGCGGCGCCGGCCATCGCGCGCGAGGCGGTCGCCGGCGAGACGCCCGCCCGCTGGGCCACCGCCTGCAATGTCGCGCGCTGCTGACGTTTCACGGCAAGACACTCTGGGTCGGACTCCGCTCCGCAGTGATGAATGCGCATTCAATAAAACGCAACTGGCCAGCGAAGCATGCTCTATCCGTGCTGGATTCGCGCCGCGGTACTGCCGATTATTATAGACCGATGGTTGACAAACTGGCGGTGAAGCGCACAATGAAAGCGCATTCATTGAATGCTCATGCGGTGAGTCGCGAGAAGACGGCCATCGCAGCGCGAGGAAACGCCGTGAAGTTCAGCCGCCGCATGTGCGTCGGCATGGCGACGCTCGTCGTCATCGCCGTCCTCTGGTACGTCGCGACCACCGGCCTCGGCCTGATCTCGGCAGGGCGGTTTCCGGCGCCCGGCGACGTGGAGACGGCAGCGGTCCAAGCCTTCGTTCGCGGCTATCCCGATACGACGCTCCTCGTCCACGTCCTGCACTCGCTCCGGCTCGTTGCCCTGGGCTTCGTTGTCTCGGTGACGCTGGGCGTCCCGCTCGGCCTGCTGATGGGCTGGAACCGCACGGCCGAGGCACTCATCAACCCGGTCTTCCTGCTGCTGCGCCCGATCCCGCCGCTCGCCTGGATCCCGCTCGCCATCCTGTGGCTCGGCCTGGGCGACGGGGCCAAAGTGATGGTCATCGTCATCGCGGCGCTGCCTCCGGCGGTGATCAGCACCCAGGCCGGCGTGCGGGGCGTGCCACCGCAGATCATCGAGGCGGCGCAGATGCTCGGCACCCCGCGCCTGCGCTTCGTCACGGACGTGCTGGCGCCGGCGGCGGCGCCGATGATCTTCACGGGGCTGCGGCTGGCGCTCCAGGCGAGCTGGACCACCCTGGTCGCGGCCGAGCTCGTCGGCTCGCTCGCGGGGCTCGGCTATGTCCTGAACGTCGCGCAGCAGGATCTCTACCCGGGCATGATCCTCGTCGGCATGGCCGCCGTCGGCGTGCTCGGTGCCGGGAGCACCGCGTTGCTGGGGATGGCCGAGCGCCGGGCGATCGGCTGGGCGCAGCTGCGGGGGGCCGCATGATCGCCTCCCGCCAGCCGCTCCCGCTGCACCGCAGCCTGGCCCTCGGCGCGATCGGCACCCTGGCCTTTCTCGGCTTCTGGGCGTTCCTGTCCCGGTCCGGCCTCGTCTCGCCGCTGTTCCTGCCGGGACCGGTCGCCGTGGCGGAGCGCTTCGCGAGCCTGACCGAGCGGCCCTTCGCGGGGGGCACGCTCCCCGCCCATGTCGCCTCCAGCTTGCAGCGGTTCCTGATCGGCTACCTGCTCGCCGCCGCGGTCGGCGTGCCGCTCGGCCTGATGATGGGGTGGTCGCGCCTCCTCGACGACATCGTCACGCCGATCTTCGACGGGCTGCGCTTCATCGCGCCGATCGCCTGGGTTCCCTTCGCCGCCCTCTGGTTCGGCACCGGGATCGGCGGCCCGATCCTGATCATCTTCGCGGGCGCCTTTCCGCCCTGCCTGATCAACGCCTATCGGGGCGCCCGCTACGTCGACGCGCGCCTGCTGGAGGCCGCCGAGATGCTCGGAACGCCGGGCTATCGGATGATCGCCGAGGTGCTCCTGCCCGCCGCGCTGCCCTCGATCGTCGCCGGCCTGCGCATCAGCGCAGGCCTGGGGTGGCAATCCCTGGTCGGCGCCGAGCTGATCGTGGCCTCGACGGGGGTCGGCTACATGATGGTGCAGGCCCAGGGCGCCGTCTCGACCGCGACCGTGATGGTCGGAATGGTCGCGATCGGCCTCGTCGGCGTGGTCATCGACGTCGCGCTGCGCACGCTCGAGACCCGCCTCCGCCGGCATCACGGACAGGCTTGAGGGGATCCGATGAGCGCAATCCGGTTCGAGCGGGTCGAGAAGAGCTTCGGGAGCAACGTCAAGGCGCTCGACGGCGTCGACCTCACGGTGGCCGACCGCGAGTTCGTGGCCATCGTCGGCGCCTCGGGTTGCGGCAAGACGACCTGCCTGCGCCTCGTGGCCGGGTTCGAGGCCCCGACCGGCGGCCGGATCACCGTCGGCGGGCGGCCGGTTACCGAGCCGGGGCCCGACCGGGCCGTGGTGTTCCAGCAGTTCGCGCTGTTCCCGTGGAAGACCGTGGCGCAGAACATCGCGTTCGGGCTGCGCAACAAGGGCATGCCCGCCGTCGAGCGCCAGGAGCGCGTCGCCGCGGCGATCGACATGATCGGCCTCGCCAGCCACGCCGACGCCTACCCGCACCAGCTCTCCGGCGGCATGCAGCAGCGCGTCGCCATCGCCCGCGCCTACGTCCTCGAGCCCGAGGTGCTCCTCATGGACGAGCCCTTCGGCGCCCTCGACGCCCAGACCCGCGTGGTGATGCAGGAGGAGCTGGTCCGCCTCGCGCGCAAGAACCCGCGCACTGTCCTGTTCATCACCCACGGGGTCGAGGAGGCGGTCTACCTCGCCGACCGGGTCGCGGTCATGACCAAGCGCCCGGGGCGCATCAAGGAGATGATCGACGTCAAGGCGGTCCGCGAAGCGGAACGCTGGGAGGAGCACGCCCGCATCGAGGACGTGATGGACCTCGAATCGTTCGTCCATCTGCGGACGCACATCTGGAAATCGCTGCGCGAAGAGAAGGCGGCCGGCCGGTCAGCCGGCGATCCGCGACCCGAGGGAGAGGCGACATGACCGAGATTCGAGGCAAAGGGTGCCGGCGCGGCCGGCGGCGGGCATGGCTCCTGGCCGGCGCCCTCGCGCTGGCGCCGGTGGTCGCGTCGGCCCTCCCGGTGAAGGCCGCGGAGCCAGAGCGGATCGGCGTGTCCTATCAGCCGTCGCTCTACTGGGCGCTGCCCTTCTACATCGCCACGCAGAAGGGCTGGTGGAAGGAGGTCGGCCTCGAGCCGACCTTCGCCGTCTTCCCGGCCGGCGCGCCCCAGGTCGCCGCCGCGCAGGCGGGATCCTGGGATGTCGGCGGGACCGGTTCCGTGCCGGCGATCCTCGGCGCGGCGCGCTTCGGCCTGCTGACGATCGGCCTCACCAACGACGAATCGAAGACCAATGCGTTGATGGTGCGCGCCTCACGGCACGATGCGATCCTCAAGGATCCCAAGCAGCTCGCCGGACAGAAACTGCTCGTCACCACCAACTCCACCGCCGATTACGCCGCCCGCGCCTGCCTTCGGAAGTGGGGCCTCGGCCCGCGCGAGATGCGCTTCGTCAACCTCGGACAGGCGCAGATCATCTCGGCGATGATCGCCGACGCGGGCGAGGTGGTCGGCGTCTGGGCTCCGAACACCTACACGCTGGAGGAGAAGGCCAGCGCGCAGGTCCTGTGCAGCGGGGCCGACGCCGACGCCATGGTGCCCGGTGCCCTGATCACCCGCGCCGACTTCGCCAAGGCGCATCCGGACGCGGTCGCCAAGTTCCTCGCGGTCTATCTCCGGGGCTGGGGCTGGGCCAAGGCGAATCCCAAGGACGCGCACGACATGGCCAAGCGCTTCTACGCCGAGGGCGGCGTCGAGGCGTCCGACCACGCCATCGACCAGGAATTCGCGCTGCGCCCGACCTACGCCCTCGACGCGCAGCTCAAGGCGATGGCGCGTGCGGACGGCCCCTCGCAGGTCGACGGCTGGTTCTCACGGATCGGCACGTTCATGGCCGAGGTCGGCACCATCGCGCAGGCGCCCGAGGCCAAGGGATACATCGACGACGCCTTCATGAAGCGCGTCGCGGCCGATCCGAAGCTCCGGGCCTTCGCCACGGAGTTCGACGGGGCCGCCGCCCCGCGCTGAGCGCGGCCGGCCGCCTGAACCCGTTCGAGACATCCGCAGAGAGGCAGGGATCATGACGATCGACTACGCGAAGCGGGCGACCAAGACGCCCGAGACCGAGACCGACGCGGCGCGTCAGGTCGTGACGGAGATGCTCGCCGCCATCGAGGCGCGGGGCGAGGAGGCGGTGCGGGACTATGCCCGTTCCCTCGACCGCTGGACCGGCGAGATAGTGGTGACCCCCGAGGAGATCGCCCGGCGCACGAAGGACATCCCCGCGCGCGTCAAAGAGGACATCGCCTTCGCGGCGGGGCAGGTGCGGCGCTTCGCCGAGGCCCAGCGCGACAGCGTCCAGGACTTCTCGGTGGAGCTGGTGCCGGGCCTCGTCACCGGCCAGAAGCTCGTCCCCTGCAACGTCGCGGGGTGCTACGTGCCCACCGGGCGCTACGCCCACATCGCCTCGGCCTACATGTCGGTGGCCACCGCCAAGGCGGCGGGCGTCCCGACGGTCGTGGCCTGCTCGACGCCCTTCCGCGGCGAGGGCATCCACCCTTACGTGCTCTACGCGATGCAGGTGGCCGGCGCCGACGTGATCATGACGCTGGGCGGCGTCCAGGCGATCGCCGCGATGGCCTTCGGGCTGTTCACCGGCAAGCCCGCCGACATCATCGTCGGGCCGGGCAACAAGTTCGTGGCCGAGGCCAAGCGGATGCTGTTCGGCCGCGTCGGGATCGACGTCTTCGCGGGCCCCTCCGAGGTCGGGATCATCGCCGACGAGACCGCCGACCCGGCGCTCGTGGCCTCGGACCTCGTCGGCCAGGCCGAGCACGGGCACGAGAGCCCGGCTTGGCTGTTCACCACCTCGCGTGCCCTCGCGGACGACGTGATCGCGCGGATGCCGGCGCTGATCGACGCCCTGCCGCCCACGGCGCGGGACGCCGCCGCCGCCGCGTGGCGCGACTACGGCGAGGTGGTGGTGTGCGGGACCCGGGAGGAGATCGTCGCCGTCTCCGACCGCTACGCGAGCGAGCATCTGGAGGTCCACGCCGCCGACCTCGACTGGTGGCTCGCGCAGCTCAGCAATTACGGTTCGCTGTTCCTCGGCGAGGAGACCACGGTCGCCTTCGGCGACAAGACCTCCGGCCCGAACCACATCCTGCCGACCAAGTACGCCGCCCGGTATTCCGCCGGGCTGTCCGTGCACAAGTTCCTGCGGCCGCTGACGTGGCAGCGCATGGACCGGGAGGCCTGCAAGACCATCGCCCAGGCCACGGCCCGGATCTCGCGCCTGGAGGGCATGGAGGCCCATGCCCGCACGGCCGATCACCGGCTGGCGAAGTACTTCCCCGGCCACGGCCTCGATCTCGGCGAGGCGGTGACCGCATGACCTTCCGCCTGACGCGCCTGTTCGACCTGACCGGGCGGACGGCTCTGGTGACGGGGGGTAATTCCGGTCTCGGGCTGGCGCTGGCCCGCGCGCTGGGCCTCGCCGGGGCCGGGCTGATCCTGACCGCCCGCCGCGAGGCCGACCTCGCGGCGGCGGCCGAGGACCTGCGGGGGGAGGCGATCGCCGGCGAGGTCCTGCCCGCCGATCTCGCGGAGCCCGCCGCGGTCGCCGACCTCGTCGCGCGGCTCGGCGGCCGGCCGGTCGACATCCTCGTGAACGCCGCGGGGATGAACCTGCGCCAGCCCTTCGCGGCCGTGACGGCGGAGGCCTTCGACCGTCACATGGCTCTGCACGTGCGCGCGCCCTTCCTGCTGACCCAGGCCCTCGCGCCGGGGATGGCGTCGCGCGGATACGGGCGGATCCTCAACGTCGCCTCCCTGCAATCCTACCGGGCCTTTCCGGACTCCGCGCCCTACGGCGCCGCCAAGGGGGCGGTGGTGCAGCTCACCCGCGCCATCGCGGAGGCGTGGTCGGCGCGCGGCGTGACCTGCAACGCGATCGCGCCCGGCTTCTTCCCGACGCCGCTGACACAGGCGGTGTTCGCCGATTCCGAGCGCGCAGCCCGCAACGCCGCGCAGACGGCCTGCGGCCGCAACGGCGAACTCACCGACCTCTACGGCGCGGCGGTCTTCCTCGCCTCCGAGGCCTCCGCCTACGTCACCGGGCAGACGCTGCCGGTCGACGGGGGATTCACCGCCAAATGAACGCCCGCTTGTCCGAGGCCCCGCGATGAGAGCGCTGATCTACACCGGTCCGAACGCGCTCATTGTCGACGACGTGCCGGTTCCCGTGCCGGGGCCCGGCGAGGTGCTGGTACGGGTGGAGGCGGTCGGCATCTGCGGTTCGGACATGCACGCCTATCACGGTCACGATGCCCGGCGCCCCGCCCCGCTGATCCTCGGCCACGAGGCCGCCGGACGGGTCGCGGAGGGGCCGCAGGCCGGCGCCCGCGTGGCGGTGAATCCGCTGGTCACCTGCGGACACTGCCCGGCGTGCGAATCCGGGCGCACGCATCTGTGCCCGAGCCGGCAGATCCTCTCGATGCCCCCGCGCCCGGGGGCCTTCGCGGACTATGTCTGCGTCCCCGAGAAGAGCCTCGTGCCGATCCCGGACGCGCTGTCGACCACGCACGCAGCCCTCGCCGAGCCGCTCGCCGTCGCCTACCATGCCGTCAACCAGGGGGCACGGCTTCTCGGGCGCCCTCTGGCGGGGGCGCGGTGCGTGGTGCTGGGCGGCGGCGCGATCGGTTTCGGGTCCGGTCTGGTCCTGGCCATGCAGGGGGCGGGCGAGGTCGTCATCATCGAGCCGAATCCCGAGCGGCGCGCCGAAGCCGCGCGCGGGCTCCCCACGGCCCGCTGCCTGGCGCCCGACGATGCCGAGGGTCCGGGTCCCGACAGTGCCGACCTGATACTCGACGCCGTCGGCAGCGACGCGACGCGGGCCAAGGCGAGCCAGCTCGCCCGGCCGGGCGCGGTCATCGTGCATATCGGGCTTCTGCCCGGCGAGCGGGGGCTGGACGTCCGCAAGATCACGCTTCAGGAGATCGTTGTGTCGGGCAGCTACTGCTACACGATGCAGGAGTTCCGCGACGTGGTCGAGGCCCTCGCGGATGGCCGGCTGGGTCCCCTCGACTGGGTCGAGGAGCGCCCGCTCGCCGCGGGCGCGGCTGCCTTCGCCGACATGGATGCGAGCCGCGTCGCTGCGCCGAAGCTGATCCTTCGTCCGGACACGCTGGCTTGAGAATCGGCGTCGCACGAACGAAGGACCGTACCCGAAGTCGGACCCACGACGGCGGCTTCCGTTGGCGAGCACAATCCCCGTGCGGTTGGAGGCCGCCCCCAAACAGGCGAAGCCCGCCCCCGTGCAGGCGGGGCTTGCGCCCGGGGAGGGACGGATCGACCGCTCCTGCGAGACGCTGCTGTTGCCAGATGTCTTATATATGATGCATTATCTGGTAGCATCATCGTGACCCGTTGGCGGACGGAAGTCCGGTCGAGGGTCGCCGGAGGAGCGCCGGGAAGAGCGCAGGACGGCTGAGACGCAGGCAAAGCTCGGTACGGTCGCGTCGACACGTGGCCCAAGCCGCGGCGGCAGGGAGGAAGGATGGACACGGGTCAGCCTCTTCTGGAGGTGGACGGCGTCACGCTCCGCTACAAGACGCCCGAGCATCTCGTCACGGCCACCTACCGGGTGAGCTTCCGGGTTTGGCCCGGGGACCGGTTCGTGCTGCTCGGGCCGTCGGGCTGCGGGAAGTCGACGCTGCTCAAGGCGGTGGGCGGCTACATGGCGCCGACGGAGGGCGAGATCCGCCTGAAGGGTCAGGCGGTCACCGAGCCCGGGCCCGACCGGATGATGGTGTTCCAGGAGTTCGACCAGCTGCTGCCGTGGAAGACGGTGCGGCAGAACGTGGTGTTTGCCCTCGAGGCCTCGGGCCGGCTCAAGGGCCGCGCGGCCCTGGAGCGGGCCAACCTGTACATCGACAAGGTCAACCTGACGAAGTTCGCCGACAGCTATCCGCACACGCTCTCGGGCGGGATGAAGCAGCGCGTGGCCATCGCCCGCGGCATGGCCATGGAGCCCGACATCCTGCTGATGGACGAGCCGTTCGCCGCGCTGGACGCGCTCACGCGGCGGCGCATGCAGGACGAGCTGCTGGCGCTGTGGGAGGGCACGCGCTTCACCGTGCTGTTCGTGACCCACTCGATCCCCGAGGCGATCAAGGTCGGCTCGCGCATCCTGCTGCTCTCGCCGCACCCGGGCGAGGTCAAGGCCGAGCTCAACAGCGCCGACAGCCCGGAGGCGGCGCTGCGGCTGGAGGGCCGGATCCAGCAGATGCTGTTCTCGGAGGAGATCCAGGAGGCGGAGAATGTCTAGCGCGCAAGCCCTGACGGACGCGCCCCGGCCGGGGACGGTGCCGCCGCGGCCCGCCCTTGCGGACCCGCCCCGGCCCGAGATCGTGCGCGAGACCGGGCACGCCCACGGCGCCACGGTGGTGGAGAAGAAGCTGTCGTGGGCCGAGCGGCTGTACAACCAGGCGTGGCTGCGCAAGCTGCTGATCCTGGCGCTGCTGGCCGGGATCTGGGAGGCCTACGGGCGCTACCTCGACAACGACCTTTTGTTCCCGACCTTCACCGCCACCGTGGAGGCGTTCGTGCGCGGCATCATGGACGGCACGCTGCCGGCGCGCGCCTGGGTGTCGCTGAAGGTGCTGCTGATGGGCTACGCCGCGGGCGTCGCGCTGGCGACGCTGCTCACCGGCGTCGCCATCGCGTCGCGGATCGGGACCGACTTCCTCGAGACCTTGACGTCGATGTTCAATCCCTTGCCGGCGATCGCGCTGCTGCCGCTGGCGCTGATCTGGTTCGGGTTGGGCAACGGCAGCCTGATCTTCGTGCTGGTGCACTCGGTGACCTGGGCGATCGCGCTCAACACGCATTCGGGCTTCCTGTCGGTGAGCCGGACGCTGAAGATGGTCGGGCGCAACTACGGGCTGTCGGGCCCGGGGCTGATCGGCAAGATCCTGATCCCGGCGGCGTTCCCCTCGATCCTGACCGGCCTGAAGGTCGGCTGGGCGTTCGCGTGGCGCACCCTGATCGCGGCCGAGCTGGTGTTCGGCGTGTCGTCCGGGGCGGGGGGGCTGGGCTGGTTCATCTTCGAGAACAAGAACATGCTCGACATCCCGAACGTGTTCGCCGGCCTGCTCACCGTCATCCTGATCGGCCTCGTGGTCGAGAACCTGATCTTCCAGACCATCGAGCGCCGCACCGTCCAGCGCTGGGGCATGCAGGCCTGAGCGGCG
>NZ_JBKFBO010000055.1:0-24111 GCF_053346215.1 Methylobacterium sp. A49B | reverse complement strand
CAGCGTCCCGACGACGGGAGCAGCGGTCGCGACCGCGTCGGGCAAAGCGGCTGCCGTTCCCGTGACGGAGGCGAAGCCGGGCAGGCCGTGTTCGAGCGTGCCGCTGAGCGTTTCCGTCAGCGTCCCGACGACGGGAGCGACGGCCGCGACCGCCTCAGGCAACGCGGCTGCCGTTCCCAGGAACGACCGCGTCAGTGGGGCCGTGAGGTCCAGCGCATCGACGGTCTGGGCCAAGCTTCCGTCGAGAGCGGTATGGACGAGCGCGTCCGCAGTACCGAGGACCGTGGGAACAGCGGCTGCCACCCCTTCCCCGATCCGCGACGTCACGGCCGCCTCGGCGTCGACGACCGGGGCGGTCAGCGCGTCGAGATGCATCGGGCCGGCCCCGACGGCGGCCGGCATCGACCCGCCGTCGTGGCCTCCGGGCTCGAAGGTGTTTCCCAGGACGTTCGGCAAGCCCACGGCCGGCGGAAGCCGGCCGGCCACCGCGAATGCGGCGGCTTGCGCCATCAGGCTCTGCACGATCGCGGCGGCGTCGGTCGTCGGACCAACGCTCTGGTCGACCGCGTCCAGCGGGGCGGATGATCCAGGCGCGCTCGTGGGCGCCTGGCCCAGGACGTGGCTCTCCTGGCTGCTCTGGGCGCCGGGCACGACCTCGTGGGAGGTTCCGGCGATCGCCACAGGCATCCCGCCGCCCTGCGGCGGCTCCACGGGTTGCTGTGCGACGTGCGCCGCCGCATCGGCGGGCGCATCCGGTGAAGTCTGGGCGACCAAGTGGGCCCCGCCAGCCGAAGACGCGTGCGCGGCCCCGTCGAACGGCGCGTCGGTCGCGCCCCCCGCCGGATGGTCGTCCGCCGCCTGCGCGGCAGCGCGCGTATCCCGCGCCTCATTTCCGTGCGGGTCCGGATGATCCTTCGCGGTCTCCGCCCGGAGGTCCTTGGGATAGAGCGCGCCGAGCACCATGCTGCTGGCGACCGCGCTGAGGACGGCGGCCTCGGCGGCACCTCGTCCATCCGCCGCGTCGCGCTCCCGCGCCGCCCGCACCGCGTCGTCGCCGGATTCCCGGGTCGGGCCGGTCCGTTTGCCGGATGCCGTCCCCTGGTCCTTCGCGCGCGGCAATGCGGCGCCGACGGCAGGAGATTGACGGTCCGCCTCGTCCGCCGGGGCGGAGTCCGTCCGGAGCGTGTCATCTCTCATGGAACGCTCCTGTGATCTGATCGAGCAGCGGGGCGACGAGGTAGTCGAAGAAGGTGCGCGGCCGCGTGGTGACGACGATCTCCGCGGGCATGCCGGCCTGGAGTTCGACCTTCGATCGCGCGACGTCGTCCGGGTTCATCCGCACCAGGATCGAGTAGTAGCCTTCCCCGGAGCGATCGTCGGTCAGGCGGTCCGCCGAGACGGTGGCGATCTCGCCGCTGATGATCGGACGCTCGTTGCGGGTGAATCCGGTCAGACGGACGTCCGCCCGGCGGCCAGGAACGACCTCGTTGATGTCGTTGAGCTTCAGGCGGGCCTCGACCATGAGCGGGTTCGATTTCGGGACGATGTCGAGCAGGCGGGCGCCCTGCTGGACCACGCCGCCGCGGGTGAAGACCGACAGGCCGACGACCGCCCCCGTCGCCGGCGCGGTGATCCGCGTGCGGTGGACGACGTCCCGCGCCGCCTCGATCTTGGGGGCGATCTCGGCCAGGCTGGACTGGGTCGTGCGCAGGTCGTTGGTGATCTCCGTCATGCGATCGCGGTCGAGCTTGGCGATGTCGAGCTTGGCCGAGGCGATGGCCTGATCCGTCGCGGCGATCTCGGACCGCTTGGTGCCCTGGTCGGCCAGGAGCTTGGCGGCCTCGCGCTCCAGGGCCAGCACCCGGGTCTTCGGGGTCAGGCCGCTGGTCAGGAGGTAGCGCGCGCCCTTGGCCTCCTCCTCGATCAGGTCGGCCTGCCGCACGAGACCGTTCAGGGCGGCCTCGGATCCGCGCCGCTGGTCGCCGAGCTGCCCGATGCGCTGGTTGAGCAGCCCGGACTGGATATCGTACTGGCGCTTGCGGGCGATCATGACCGCGCGCTCGTTCGCCATGGCCTGCGCCACGGCGGCCTCGGCCCCTTCCGCGGTGCCCTGCGCCGGGCGCATCAGTCCGAAGTCGGGTTCCGCCCGCCCGTCGCGCTCGGCCATCAGCCGCGCCTCCTCGGCGAGCAGCGCGTTGCGCTGGGCGACGAGCACGTCCAGGTTCGAGCGCGGCTCGGTGTCGGAGAGCGTCATCAGGATCTGACCCGTCCGGACGGTCTCGCCCTCCTTGACGAACAGATCCCGGACGACCCCGCCGTAGGGATGCTGCACCGTCTGGCGCTTGCCCTCGACCTGGAGGGATCCCTCGGCGACGGCCGCTCCGGAGACCGGCGCTAGAAGGCCCCAGGTCACCACGACCGCGATGAAGACCGCCAGGACGCAGAGGCCGACGAGGGCCGGAACCGCCGGATTGGCCCTGAGGACCCGGTCGAGCAGCCCGGAATGCGCCGGGTCGTTATCCTGCGTGAGGGGGAGTGGGGCGACCGTGCCGGACATGTCCGTCGCTCCTTCAGGCGGCCGCCGGCGCCGGAGGCGTCGCGGCGGATCCCTGGCCGAGATTCAGGTGAGCCCCGACCTCGTCCGGCGTGCCGAAGCATTCGAGGCGCCCGCCGCGCACCAGCATCAGCGCGTCCACCACTTCGAGGATGGTCGTGCGGTGCGTGATGACGATGATCGTCGTCCCCTGGGTCTTGAGGGCGAGGAGCACGTCCTTCAGGGCGCCCTCGCCCGTGGCGTCGAGGTTGGCGTTCGGCTCGTCGAGCACGAGGAGCGAGGGCCGGCCGAGCAGGGCACGGGCCAGGCCGAGGCGCTGGCGCTGGCCGCCCGAGAGGCCGACGCCGCCCGCGCCGAGCGGCGTGTCGTACTGGCGGGGCAGGTCGAGGATCATCCCGTGGATGCCGGCGAGCTTGGCGGCCTCGACGATCTCCTCGATGTCGGCCTGACCGAAGCGCGCGATGTTCTCGCGGACGGTCCCCGCGAAGAGGCCGACATCCTGCGGCAGGTAGCCGACCTCGTGCCCGAAGATCAGCGGATCCCAGTGCTCGTAGTTGATGCCGCCGAAGCTGAGGCGGCCCGAGACCGGTGCGATCGCGCCGATCAGCAGGCGCGCCAGGGTGCTCTTGCCGGCCCCGCTCGGCCCGATGATGCCGACGGCCTGCCCGCTGGTGATCTCGAAGGTCACGTCGCGCAGGACCGGCGTGCGCTTGTCCGGCAACGTGAAGGACAGCTCCTCGGCGGCCAGCGCGTTCTGGCTCTTCGGCACGATCGTGCAGCGCGCCGACACGGGCACCTCGGCGAGCAGCTGCGAGACCTGGGCGTAGCCGGCGCTGGCGCTCTTGAGCTGCTTCCACGTCGCCACCGCCTGCTCCACCGGCACCAGCGCGCGACCCATGACGATGCTGGCGGCGAAGATCGTGGCCGGCATGATGGCGTGATCGATCGCCAGCCACGCACCGGTTCCGAGCATGAGGGACTGCAGGAGCAGCCGGGCGAAGCGGATGCTCGACGTCATCGCGGCGTTGCGGTCGCTGGCCGACGCCTGCAGCGCCAGCATCGCGCGGCGGTTGACCTGCCAGTGGCGCTCGACGGCCGGCTGCATGCCCATCGCGGTGACGACGTCGGCGTGCCGCAGGATGTTCTCGGTGAAGGTGTAGGATTGCTGCCCGGCCTCCTCGGCGGTGCTCAAGGCGGAGCGCGTCATCAACTCGTTGAAGATCGCGAGGCCGAACAGGGTCGCGGCGCCGAGCGTCGCGACGGTTCCGAGGACCGGGTGGATGAGGAACAGGAGGGCGAGGTAGAGCGGGATCCAGGGCAGGTCGAAGGCGAAGTGGATGCCCGGGCCCGTGACGAAGGTTCGGAACTCATCGAACTGCCGGAGTTGCTGCGCGCTCTTCGAGAAACCCTGGCGGGCCGAGCGCACCACCAGCGCCTCGAACACGCGGCCGGCGAGCTTGGCGTCGAGCCGGATGCCGCAGCGGATCAGGATCTGGGCCCGGACCGCGTCCAGGGCCGACATCGTGAGCAGCGCGACGGCCAGGATGATCGTCAGCATGACGAGGGTCGGCACGTTCTCGCTCACGAGAACCCGGTTGTAGACCTGCATCAAGTAGAGGGGGGAGCTGAGATACAGGATGTTGATCACGCTGCTGAAGACAGCCGCCATTCCGAAATGCGGCCACAGCGAACGCAAGGCACGACGAATTTCGTAATTCTGTCTTCCGTCTGCGGCTTGCACGAACTCATCCTCCGTCGCACGAAGGCGGATGGGCCCGGCAGCATCAGTATTTGCCAATCAATTCAGTATATCAGCATTGATGTGCCGGACGTTAGGCGTCAGGGGAACATGATAAGCCGGTATAATCAATCATTGCGCTTCATTTTCCGAATTTCGGAGACGATTAGTGAACTCAATACGGGGCGCAGCGCTCGCGATATCAATCGCTGCACCGCAGTGGCGCACCACCCGAAAAATCCGGCAAAGCCACTCCAAGACCTTCATTTTTCGGAGACGCGCATCTGCGAGACCCAATTTTCGAGGCTAAAAGCTCGACAATTCAGTCAATCACATGGGGCGCATAGCAGATATGAACCATATGCATAAGAACGGGGGCACTCTTTCCGGGCGTCGCGGCCGCTAAAGGGCTTCGACTTCAGCCTAACCCTGGTGCGGGATGGCCGCGATAGCTCTGGAAGAACCTGTTGCAACTCGGCCCGCGCGCGGCTGCGACAGGGTTTCGCCCGCCGACCGGCTTGTGCCTGACGAGGTCTATCGACGCTGCCCGCGGTCCATCGCCGAGGCGGGCCGGCCGCTTCCGGCGAGGATGGGAAGCGGACCTCCCCGTCACGCCGGCCCTCGGCGGATGACGCTGACGGCACGGACGTGGCGTCACCCGACGCCGGACATGCGTCGGCTGTGTCTCGGAGACCCATCCGTCACGGGGATTCCAGTCGGGCAGCCACTTCGTTCCTGCGCAGGAACGGCAGGGCGAAGGGCGGGTCGTAGCCCATGAACATCGGAGCCTCGCGCGTCCGGAGGCCGGCCGCGGCCAGCGCCCGAGCGAGGCTGGCCTCCTGCTCCGCCCGGACCTCGGGCGTGACCCGGCCGGAGAAGCGCAGCGCCGCGACGCGCTCGGCCGGAACCTGGACGAGACGGACGCCGGCCTCGGTCGGCTCGGGCGGCCCGGCCTCGGCCACCGCGCGCGGCAGGAAGAACCGCATCGTGCCGGCCGCCCCCTGCTCGACCGGGACCGTCATGGCGATGCGCTGCCCCCCGGTCTCCACGGGCGCCGTCATGGCGATGCGGCTCCCGGCCCGGTTGGCGCCCGTGATGTAGCGGAAGAGCCGGCCGAACGCCGCGCCGTCGCCCTGGCCCCGTGCGTCGGTCTCGACTGCGAGCCGCGGCGCGTAGGCGCGGATCTCGACGCCGCGGTCGAGGCGCTGGATGACCGTGTAGGCGGGCTGCTCGTACAGGCCCCGGATGCCGAAGATCCCGAGAACCGATTCGAGCAGCGTCACGAGGATGTAGGTGATCTTGTCCATGGTGCTGCGTCCGGCTGGTCAGGAATCGCGACGGGTCGTCCCGGGGCGCGGGGGCCGGCGGGAGCCGTCAGGCCGCGATCAGGTCGGGGATGGCGCGCTTCAGGCGGAAGAAGCCCCGGGTCGCGAGCGGCCAAGCCGTCTCGTCCCAGGCCCGGCGCAGCCGCAGGCAGCCGCCCGGCAACGCCGCCGCGGAAGGGCCGAGCGGAGCCCAGGCCGTCACCACCGGCAGGTCACCGGCCCAGCCCGCGCGGACCGGATCGGCCGGGCAGCCGAAATGCGCCGCGGCGCGCGCCAGCGCGTCCGCCATCGCCGCCGCGTCGGCGGACCGGACCCGGGCCGTCGCGCCCTCGACAGGGGCGAGCAGACCGCCGACGCGGGCGATCCGGGCGCGCCCGAGGGGGAGGCTCTCGGGATGGAGGTCGTCGAGATGCAGGAGCAGGGCGACCGGCCCGTCCGGCATCGCGTCGGCGGCAGCGAGCGGCACCTCCCGGGGCGGCATCGCCTCCTCCAGCGGCGCCGCGTCCTCGTCGAGGCCGGCCGGGTCGTGACGGCCCTCCGTGAACCGCCGGATGTTGTCGCGCCGGGCACGGTAGGCCTTGCCGCGGGTGTGGAGGCCCGCGACCCACCGCCAGGAGAGCGTGTTGCTGGCCGGATCGCCATCGAGCAGGTGGCGCAGGAAGAAATCCGCGCCGAGCGGCCAGGGGAGCCGCAGGGTGAAGATCCAGATCGACGCGAACCACATCCGGGCATGGTTGTGCAGCCAGCCGGTGGCGACGAGGTCTCGGGCCCAGGTGTCGAAGCCGTCGAGGCCGGCGCGCCCGTCGACCGCGGCCTCGTAGGTCCGCCGCAGGCCCGGCTCGGCCGCGAGGCGCGCCCGTGCCTCGGCGAGGTCGGACAGGTAGCGGGTCCAGGCCTCCGGGTGGGTCTCGAGGTGGCCCTTGAAGTAGGTCCGCCAGAACACCTCGGTCACGAACGCCTCCGCACCCGCCACCCCGAGGGCCGCGACGGCGGCCGTCGCGACCTCGGCCTCGGTCAGGAGCCGGCGGCGCAGGTAGGGCGAGAGCGCCGAGGTGGTCGGCGGCGCCGCGGGTCCCCGGTCAGTGTTGCGCGCCTCCGCGTAGGCGGGCGCGGCCTCGCCGAGGAAGGCGGACAGGCGTTCGAGGCCGGCGGCCCGGGTCATGGGGAAGGTGCGGTCCATGGCGTGGAGGTAGGGCGATGGTGGCACGAGCGGGTGCGGTGCGCGACACGAGACCGCGCAGGATCGACCCTCCCATCATCCCACCTCATCCTGAGGTGCCGGAGCGCAGCGCAGGCCTCGAAGGAGGCCTCCAGGAATCGCACGGCTGGCTGGAACTCTCCTTCGAGGCCCGCTGACGCGGTCACCTCAGGATGAGGTGATGGTTGGAATCATACACCCCGGCCGATGGCTCCGGCCCGCCGTCCTTGCGAGCGGAGCGAAGCAATCCAGGGGGCGCCACGCTTCGAGATGTCGCGCCAATGCTGGGTCGCTTCGCTGCGCTGGCGATGACGGAGAGGGACGCCGCAACCGAAGGGTTCGACCGCGAACCGCAAGCCGGCTGCGAAGCCCTGCTCCGGTGGCCGCCCGGGGGGTCCGCGGACGGATCCCCCGAAGCGCTCAGGCCGCGTCCGGCATGCGGTCGAGGAGCTTGTCGAGGGTGATCGGATAATCCCGCACGCGGATGCCGGTGGCGTTGTAGACCGCGTTCGCCACCGCGGCGGCGATCCCCGAGATGCCGAGCTCGCCCACGCCCTTCGCCTTCATGGGCGAGGACATCGGGTCGACCTCGTCCAAAAAGATCACCTCCTGGTGCGGGATGTCGGCGTGGACCGGCACCTCGTAGCCGGCCAGATCGTGGTTGGCGAAGAAGCCGCGCTTCGCGTCGACCGCGAGCTCCTCCATCAGGGCCGCGCCCGTGCCCATGACCATGCCGCCGATCACCTGGCTGCGGGCCGATTTCGGGTTGAGGATGCGCCCCGCCGCGCAGACCGCCAGCATCCGCCGCACCCGGACCTCGGCGGTGTACAGGTCCACGCCGACCTCGACGAAGTGGGCGCCGAAGGTCGAGACCTGCTGCTCCTTGGAGAGCTTGCCGAACTCGATCGCATCCTCGGCGACCAGCTCGCCCTCGGCCGCGGCCTCGCTGAGCGCGATGGCGCGGTTGCCGGCGCGGACCTCCCCGTCCTCGAACACCGCGTCGGTGGCGTTGAAGCCGAGTTTTTGGGCGACCGCCTCCCGTAAGCGCACGCAGGCCGCGTAGACCCCCGCGGTCGAGGAATTGGCGCCGAACTGGCCACCCGAGCCCGCGGAGACCGGGAAGTCCGAGTCGCCGAGCCGCACCACCACGCGATCGAGGGGCACGCCCATCATCTCGGCGGCCGTCTGCGCGATGATCGTGTAGCTGCCGGTGCCGATGTCGGTCATGTCGGTCTCGACCGTGACGGTGCCGCTCGAATCGAGGCGCACCCGGGCGCCCGACTTCATCACCATGTTGTCGCGGAAGGCCGCCGCCATGCCGAGCCCGACGAGCCACTGCCCGTCCCGGACCTGACCGGGCTTCGGGTTGCGCTTGGCCCAGCCGAACCTGTCCGCGCCGAGCTTCAGGCAGCCGACGAGGTCGCGGTGGGAGAAGTGCAGATCCGGCTGGGTCGGGACGACCTGGGTGTCGTTGCGGATGCGGAACTCCACCGGGTCGAGGCCGAGCTTCTCCGCCATCTCGTCCATGGCGACCTCCAGGACCGCCAGTCCCGGAGCCTCGCCGGGCGCCCGCATGGCGTTGCCCTCGGGCAGGTCGAGCCGGGCGAGCTTCATGGCGGTCAGGCGGTTCTTGCCCGCGTAGAGGTACTTGGTCTGGTTCACCGCCGTCTCGGGATCGCCGTCCGGCAGGTTGCCGGAGACGCTCTCGTGGGCGATCGCCGTGATGGTGCCGTCCTGCGTCGCGCCGATGCGCACCCGCTGGATCGTGGCCGGCCGGTGGGTGGTGTTGTTGGCGATGAGCGGGCGCGTCAGCGCCACCTTCACGGGCCGCCCCGTGGCTTTCGCGGCAAGCGCCGCCAGTACCGCGTCGGCGCGCACGAACAGCTTGCCGCCGAAGCCGCCGCCGACATAGGGCGCGTCGAGCCGGACCTTGTGCTTCGGCAGGCCCAGCATCTTGGCGAGGCTGCCGTGGCCCCAGCCGATCATCTGGTTGGCGGTCCAGAGCGTGATCTTCTCGCCGTCCCAGGCCGCAATCGTCGCGTGCGGCTCCATCATGGCGTGGCTCTCGTCCGCGGTCGTGTAGGACGCGTCGAGGGTCACAGGCGCCTGCGCGAAGGCGCCCTCGAAGTCGCCGACCCGCTCCTCGCCGTTCCCGCCGCTGCCCTCGCCGCTGTCGGCCGGGACCGGCTCGGCGGTCTTGGCCGCTTCGGCGAGGTCGAACGCACCGTCCTCCGGGGCGTAGTCGACCTTCACGAGGAACGCGGCCGCCCGGGCCTGCTCGAAGGTCTCGGCCACCACCACGGCGATCGCCTGGTGGTAGTGCTGGATCACGTCGCCGCCGAACAGGTAGGCGACGTTCATCACGCCGCGCTCGATCCGCGGGGTGTCGAGGGTGGTGACCACGCCGATCACGCCGGGCGCCTGCCGGGCCGAGGCCGTGTCGATGCTGCGCACCCGGCCCTTGGCGATGGCGGAGCCCAGCACGTAGCCGTAGGCGGCGTCGGGGGCCACGTCGTGGCGCTCGTAGGCGTAGGGCGCGGTGCCGGTGGTCTTGTACTTGCCGTCGATCCGGTCGGTGGCATGGCCGACGACCTTGAGTCGGTCGATCGGGTTCGGGCCGGCTTTCGTGTCGAACTTCATGGCTCAGGCCCTCGCTTGGTTGAGCGCCGCGCCGAGGGTCCGCTCGGCGAGCTTCAGCTTGTAGGCGTTCTCGTGGGTCGGCTTGGCGTCGGCGAAGACCTGGGCGGTCACCGCCTTGGCGCCCTTCGGCAGGTCGGCCTCGGCCGCCTCCACCCGCCAGGGCTTGGGGGCGACGCCGCCGAAGGCGACGTGGCCGCTGCCGTCCTTGCCCAGGACCGCCGCCACCGAGACCAGCGCGTAGGCGTAGGAGGCCCGGTCGCGGACCTTGCGGTAGATGTGCGTGCCGGCAACGGGCTTGGGCAGTGTCACCGCGGTGATCAGCTCGCCGGGCTCGAGGGTCGTGTCGCGCGACGGGTCGTCGCCGGGCAGCCTGTGGAACTCGGCGATCGGGATCTTTCGCGTAGCGCCCTCCCCGTCGACCGTCTCCACGGTGGCGTCGAGGACGCGCATGGCCACCGCCATGTCGCCGGGATGCGTGGCGATGCAGGTCGCGCTGCCGCCGATCACCGCGAGCTGGCGGCTCACGCCGTCCAGCGCCGAGCAGCCGGAACCCGGCTGACGCTTGTTGCAGGGCTGGGCCGTGTCATAGAAATACGGGCAGCGGGTCCGCTGGAGCAGGTTGCCGGCGGTCGTCGCCTTGTTGCGCAGCTGGCCCGAGGCGCCCGCGAGCAGCGCCCGGCTGAGAACCCCGTAATCCTTGCGCACCCGCGGATGGGCCGCGAGGTCGGTGTTGCGCACCAGGGCGCCGATGCGCAGGCCGCCCGCCTCGGTCGGCTCCACCGCGTCGAGGCCGAGGCCGTTCACGTCCACGAGGTGGCGCGGGGTCTCGATCTGCAGCTTCATCAGGTCGAGGAGGTTGGTGCCGCCGGCGATGAACTTGGCGTCCGGCACGCGCGCGACGGCGGCGGCGGCCTCGGCGGGCGTGCCCGGGCGCTCGTAGGTGAACGACTTCATGCCCGCACCCCCGCAACCTCGGTCATCGCCTCGACGATGTTGGAATAGGCACCGCAGCGGCAGATGTTGCCGCTCATGCGCTCGCGGATCTCGGCCTCGGTCACCTGCGGCGCGGCCTCGAGGTCGGCGGTGACGTGGCTCGGGATGCCGGCCTTGATCTCGTCCAGCACGGCCACGCCCGAGCAGATCTGGCCCGGCGTGCAGTAGCCGCACTGGTAGCCGTCGTGACGGACGAAGGCGGCCTGCATCGGGTGGAGATGGTCCGGCTGGCCCAGGCCCTCGATCGTGGTGATCTCCGCGCCCTGGTGCATGATCGCCAGCGTCAGGCAGGCGTTGATGCGCCTTCCGTCGACGATCATCGTGCAGGCGCCGCACTGGCCGTGGTCGCAGCCCTTCTTGGAGCCGGTCAGGTGCAGATGCTCGCGCGCGGCGTCGAGCAGGCTTGTGCGGGTGTCGAGTTCGAGGTCGCGCCGCTGCCCGTTCACCGTGAAGGTGACGGTGGCGATGACCGGCTCGTCGGTTCGTGCAGCGGCCGCTGATGCGGTGGCTCCCACCATCAAGTCTCTCCGGTTCGGGTCAAAGCTGCGGGGACGTTGCATCTCGGCCTCCGGGCCCGCGGCGGGAGCGGCGGCCCGCACGGATCGGCCCATCGAAGGCGGGATGTCCCAGGGCAACCCCGATACCCTGGATCGGCTCCAAGGTAGTGCACGCGGGCGCGCCGAGCAGGGGCCTGCGGCCGTACGTCGGGCAAACGGACGCTTTGCCGGCGCAGGTCGAGATCGGGTATCGCGGAGTCCAGCGGGGCCGGCCGATCCGCCAGCTTGGCCGCCGGCCTCATCGGGAGATTCCATGCGCCGCGCGCTGCTCGCCGCCTTCCTCATCGCGACCGCGATGCCGGCCTCAGCGGCCCCGGACCCGAGCCGGGACGTCCTGTGGGCGGCGCTGAAGACCTGCGTGCTCGCCAAAAGGGTCGCCAACCGGACCTTCCCGTGCCTCTCGGTCGACCTCGGCGACAAGGACCGTCCCGGCACCGCGGTCCTGCGGGCACCCGGCGAGCCGACCCATATCGTGGTCATGCCCACCGACACCGTCGCGGGGCTCGAAGCGCCCATGCTGCAGCGATCGGCCGGGATCGCGTACTGGCGGGCCGCGCTGGCCGCGCGACCCTTCGTGACGGACGCGCTGAAGGGAAGGCTGACGCCCGGGGAGGTCGGACTGGCGGTCAATTCGGCCCAGGGCCGCAGCCAGGACCAGCTCCATATCCATCTCGACTGCCTGAAGCCGAGCGTGCTCGCCGCCCTCAAGGCCCATGGCCGCCAGGTCCGCCGGACCTGGACCCGCTTCCCGGTGCCGCTCGCCGGCGACCGCTTCTTCGCCCTGCGGGTGCCGGAGGCGGAGGCCGAGCATCTCAACCCGTTCGCGGCCCTGCACGGCCTGCCGGGCGGCCGGCCGGATCTGCACCGGACGAGCTTCGCCGCGGTGTCGACGCCGCCGGGCGACCCCGAGCCGGGCTACATCCTGCTGGCCTACCGGGCGCCGAGCGCCAGCGCCGAGGACGTGATGGACCACAGCTGCGCCGTCGCGGCGCGGCGCAGCGGCGCCTGAGCGGGATCAGAATGCCGGCCCGCCCGTCGTCGGCGGCGGCAACGCGTCTGTGAGCTGGCGCAGGAAGGCCTGTACGGCCCGGGGCAGCCGCCGGTCGCGCATGGCCTGGATCTTCACGCCCCGGGCGAGGCTCGTCCGGGAGCGGATCGGCAGGCTGACCAGCTCGTTGAGACGCAGCGGCGTCTGCACCGACAGCGCCGACATCAGAGCCAGCCCGCGCGAGCGCCGGACGAAGGGCAGCAGCGCCGAGAGGGTGTTGGAGGTCAGCACCGGCTCGACCGCGATGCCCTCGTGCGCGCAGGCGGCGTCGAAGACCTGCCGCAGGGTCGTGTCCCGGGTCGGCAGGGCGACGGGGTAGTCCAGGAGGTCGGCGAGGCGCAGGGCCGGGGCCCGCGCGAGGGGATGGTCGGGGGCGGCCAGCGCCAGCATGTCCACCCGCCCGTCGTACAGCACCTCGACCTGCGGCGTCGGCGTCAGCGCGAAGGTGATGCCGAGATCGACATCCCCCACCGCCACCGTCTGGGTCACCTGCGCCGGAGGCAGGACGGTGACCTCGAAGCGGATGCCGGGATGGGCGGCATGGAAGGCCGCGATGGCGTTCGGCACGATGTCGAGGGAGAACCCCTCGGAACAGGCGACGCGGATCAGGCCCCGGGCCAGACCCTCCAGCTCCCGGATCTCCGTGACCACCTGCTCGGAGCGGAGCAGCACCTGATGGGCGTGCTGCGCCAGCAGCTCCCCGGCCGGGCTCGGCACCATGCCGCGCGGGCGCCGCTCGAACAGCACGCAGTCGAGCTCGGCCTCCAGGTTGCCGATCTGCCGGCTGATCGCCGACGCCGCCACGTTGAGCTGGGCCGAGGCGGCGGCAATCGAGCCGGTCCGGGCGACCGACAGGAAGTAGCGCAGACTGGTTGTCTGCATTATCGTGCCCTTTAGGCTGTATGATGCTGTGCGAATTGCCGATACGGCAAGTCACCGGTCGCCAAATTCTACTTGTTGCGATCCCAGATGCACAACATCATGGCAGGGTGAAAAACGCGGCAGCCGCGGACCGATCCGCCGGGCCTGTCCGCCGCGCCGTCGGAGCCCGCATGCCGCTACGGATTCTCACCCTCGCCGCCTCGTTGGCCACCCTGATCGCCGCGCACCCGGCCCTCGCCGGCAAGGCCGACGACACCCTGGTCTACGCCTCCGACAGCGAGCCCGAGAACGTCAGCCCGTATCACAACAGCGCCCGCGAGGGCGTGATCCTGGCCCGGAACTGCTGGGACACGCTGCTGTACCGGGATCCCAAGGACGGCACCTACAAGCCGTTTCTGGCGACCGCCTGGGCCTGGAAGGACGACACGACGCTGGATCTCACGATCCGCGAGGGCGTGGTCTTCCACAACGGCGACCCGCTCGGGCCTGAGGACGTGGCCTTCACCTTCAACTACGTGCTGACGCCCGAGGCGCGCACGGTCACCCGCCAGAACGTCGACTGGATGAAGTCGGTGGAGGTGACCGGCCCGCATACGGTCCGCATCCACCTCAAGGCGCCGTTCCCGGCGGCGCTCGAATACCTCGCCGGCCCGACGCCGATCTTCCCGGCCAATTACTTCAAGAAGGTCGGCCTCGACGGCTTCGCCAAAGCGCCGGTCGGCAGCGGCCCGTACCGGATCACCAAGGTCGACAGCGGCCGCGGCGTCAGCATGGAGCGGTTCGACAAGTACTGGGCGGAGAGCCCCCTCGGGACGCCGAAGATCGGCAAGCTGCAGTTCCGCGTCATCCCGGACGGCGAGAGCCGGATGGCCGAATTGATGACCGGCGGCGTGGACTGGATCTGGCGGGTGCCGAGCGACCAGGCCGAGCAGCTGCGCGCCGCGCCGAACCTCACGGTGCTCAATGCCGAGACGATGCGGGTCGGCTTCCTGCAGTTCGACACGCTGGGCCGCGCCAAGGAGAACTCGCCGCTCAAGGACGTGCGCGTCCGGCAGGCGATCTCCTACGCCATCGACCGCAAGGCGATGGTCGACAACCTCGTGCGCGGCGCCTCGCGGGTGATGAACGCGCTGTGCTTCGTCGACCAGTTCGGCTGCACCGACCAGGGCGTGCCGCGCTACGCCTACGACCCGGCCAAGGCCAAGGCGCTGCTCAAGGAAGCCGGATACCCGAACGGCTTCGAGATCGACCTCGGTGCCTACCGCGAGCGCGACTACGCCGAGGCGGTGATCGGCTATCTCGGCGCCGTCGGCATCAAGGCCCGGCTCAATTACCTGCGCTACGCGGCGTTCCGGGATTCGCTGCGGGCCGGCAAGACCTCGATCGGCTACCAGACCTGGGGGTCGTTCTCGGTGCTCGACGTCTCGGCCTTCGACGGGGTGTATTTCCGGGGCGGCGAGGAGGACCTGACCAAGGACCCGCAGGTGATCGCCGACCTTCAGAAGGGCGACGGCTCTACCGACCCGGAGACGCGCAAGGCCGCCTACGCCAAGGCGCTGCAGCGGATCGCCGGCGAGGCCTACGCCCTGCCGATGTTCTCCTACGCGACCAACTACGCCTTCACGTCGGACCTGAACTTCACCGCCCAGCCCGACGAGGTGCCGCGCTTCTATGCGGCGTCGTGGAAGTGAGGGTGGCCTCGAAGGCGCGACGCTGTTCCCCTCCCCTTGTGGGGAAAGGTCATGGGTGGGGGTGGTGCAGACGGCACCGCGCCGCTCGATCCTGAACCACCCCCACCTCCGGCTCCTCCCCGCGGGGGGAGGAGAGAACGCTCCGTCCTGATCCGACGTGATCGACGGGAAACAGCAGGAGCCTGATCCATGCTGGCCTTCACGGTCCGGCGCGTGCTGGTCGCCCTGGCGGTGGCCTTCACGGTCTCGGTGGCGAGCTTCCTCCTCCTCCACCTCTCGGGCGACCTTGCCACGGCCATCGCCGGGCCGGAGGCCACGGGCCCCCAGATCGCGCAGATCCGCCAGGATTACGGCCTCGACCAGCCGCTGCTGACCCAGTTCCTGACCTGGGGCTGGCGGGCTTTGCACCTCGACTTCGGCAATTCTTTCTACTTTCGCGAGAGCGTGATCGACCTGCTGGCCGCCCGCCTGCCGATCACCCTCTATCTCGGCATCATCGCGCTTGGCGTGGCGCTGTTCGTGGCCATTCCCCTCGGCGTTGTCGCCGCGGTGAAGCGGGACACGTGGATCGACCGGACGGCGCTCGCCGTCTCGGTGCTCGGCCAGGCGATGCCGAGCTTCTGGTTCGGCCTGACGCTGATCCTGATCTTCTCGGTAAATCTCCGCTGGCTGCCGGTCTCGGGCAACGCCACGTGGAAGAACTTCGTCCTGCCCGCGGTGGCGCTGGGCTACTACGCGATGCCCGCCGTGATGCGCCTCACCCGCAACGGCATGCTGGAGGTGCTGGCCTCCGACTACGTCCGCACCGCCCGCGCCAAGGGTCTGCCGCCCCGGAAGATCCTGGTGCGGCACGCGCTGCGCAACGCCGTGATCCCGGTGATCGCCCTCTCGGCGGTGCAGTTCGGCTTCATGCTCGGCGGCTCGATCGTGATCGAGGCGGTATTCTCGCTCCAGGGCCTCGGCCAGCTCGCCTGGGAATCTATCGCCCGCAACGACTTCCCCGTCGTCCAGGCGATCGTGCTGGTGCTGGCCATGATCTACATCGGCCTGACGCTGGCCGCCGACCTGCTGAACGCTTTCCTCGACCCGCGCCTGCGCCAGTCGTGAGGATCCGCCGATGAGCCTCCCCCCCGACACGGCGGCGCTCGCCGCCCCCGCCCTCTCCCCTGAGACGCCGATCGCCCTCGCGCCGGTCCCCTCCCCCACCCGCCTGATCCTGCGCCGGGGCCTGCGCCACACCGGCTTCCTGATCGGCGCCGGGATCCTCGCGCTGATCGTGCTGGCGGCGCTCGCCGCCCCGCTCATCGCGCCGCACGACCCCTACGCGCAGGACGTGTCCCGCCGCCTGATCCCGCCGGTCTGGCAGGCCAAGGGCACCTGGGCGCACATGCTGGGTACCGACAAGCTCGGGCGCGACTACCTGAGCCGCCTGCTCTACGGCGGCCAGATCTCCCTGCTGATCGGGATCTCGGCGGCGCTGATCTCCGGCCTCATCGGCACCACGCTGGGTCTCTGCGCCGGCTATTTCGGCGGCTGGGTCGATTCGGTGGTGAGCTACATCGTGACCACCCGCCTCGCCATGCCGGTGGTTCTGGTGGCGCTGGCCATGGCGGCGCTGGTCGGCGGCTCCCTGAAGGTGGTCGTGCTGGTGCTGGGCTTCCTGCTCTGGGACCGCTTCGCCGTCGTGACCCGGGCCGCCACCCAGCAGATCCGCAACCAGGATTTCGTCTCGGCCGCCCGCGCCGCCGGGCTCACGGACCTGCGCATCATCCGCCAGGAGATCCTGCCCAACATCATGAACGCGCTGATCGTCGTGGCGACCCTGGAGATGGCCCACGCGATCCTGCTGGAGGCCGCCCTGTCGTTCCTCGGGCTCGGCGTGCAGCCGCCCCTGCCCTCCTGGGGCCTGATGATCGCCGAGGGCAAGCAGTACATGTTCTTCCAGCCCTGGGTGATCACCATCCCGGGCGTGGCGCTGCTCCTCCTCGTGCTGGCGATCAACCTCCTGGGGGACGGCCTGCGCGACATCACCGCCCCCGAGGCGCGCCACTGACGCTTTCGCCAAGCCGGAGCCGGCCGGCAGATTAACGAAATGTTTCACGGGAAACACACCATGACGCGAGACGCCGCCATCGCGCGCGCCACGGAGGCCTTCGATTCGGGCGCGTTCCTCGCCCTCCTGCGGGAGGCGGTGGCGATGCCGACCGAGAGCCAGGCTCCCGGTCAGGAGGCCGCGCTCCGCGCCTATCTCGACGCCTTCATCACGCCGCTGACGAGCCGGCTCGGGTTTGAAACGCCAAAAATCTTCCCCAACCCCGACGGGGTGCACGGCCCGTTCCTGATCGCCGATCGGCGCGAGGGCGCGGACCTGCCGACCGTGCTGATCTACGGCCACGGCGACACGGTGCGGGGCTATCCCGAGCAATGGCGCGAGGGGCTTGGCCCCTGGGAGATCGTGGTCGAGGGCGACCGCTGGTACGGGCGCGGCACCGCCGACAACAAGGGTCAGCACGTCCTCAACCTCGCCGCCCTGGAGCAGGTGATCGCGGCCCGCGAGGGCCGTCTCGGCTTCAACGTGAAGCTGCTGATCGAGATGGGCGAGGAATCGGGATCCCCGGGCCTGCGGCCATTCTGCCGGGAGCAGGCCGAGGCCCTGCGCTCCGACGTGCTGATCGCCTCGGACGGCCCCCGCCTCAACGGTGAGCGCCCGACCCTCTTCCTGGGCTCCCGCGGCGCCTACAATTTCGAGCTGAGCCTGAACCTGCGGGAGGGCCCGCACCATTCCGGCAACTGGGGTGGGCTGCTGCGCAACCCCGGCACAGTGCTGGCCTCGGCGATCGCCTCGATGGTCGATGCCAGGGGCAGCATCCTGGTCGAAGCCCTACGGCCGCCGCCGATCCCCGAGGGCGTGCGCGCGGCGCTCGCCGACATCCGCGTCGGCGAGGACCCGACCGCGCCGAAGATCGACGCCGACTGGGGCGAGCCGGGCCTGACGCCCGCCGAGCGGGTCTTCGCCTGGAACACCCTGGAGGTGCTGGCCTTCAAGACCGGCGATCCGGACGGGCCGCTCAACGCCGTGCCGCCCCACGCCAAGGCGACCCTGCAGCTGCGCTTCGTCGTCGGCACCGACTGGCAGAATCTGATCCGGAACGTGCGCGCCCATCTCGACGCGCACGGCTTCCCGATGATCGAGGTCAAGCCGGCCCGCGCGGCGGAAGTCTTCCAGGCGACGCGGCTGCCCGTGGAGGATCCCTGGGTGGAGTGGGCGCTGCAGTCGATCGAGGCAAGCACGGCCAAGAAGCCGGCGCTGCTGCCCAATCTCGGCGGCTCCCTGCCGAACGACGCCTTCTCGGAGATCCTCGGCCTGCCGACCCTCTGGGTGCCGCATTCCTACCCGGCCTGCCGCCAGCACGGGCCCGACGAGCACATGCTTGCCTCCGGCACCCGCGAGGGCCTGGCGATCATGGCCGGCCTGTTCTGGGATCTGGGCCGAGACGGACCCGACATCCTCCGCCGCCGCACCGCGAGGGCCTGACACGATGAGCGAGCCGGTCGTCCGCATCCGCGATCTGACGATCGCGCTCCCCAAGGGCGCCGACCGCCCGCACGCGGTCGAGGATTTGAACCTCGATCTGGAATCCGGAAAAATCCTGTGCGTGGTCGGGGAATCGGGCTCGGGCAAGTCGATGAGCGCCTACGCGCTGACCGGCCTCCTGCCCCGGGCCCTGAAACCGACGGCCGGCACGATCCTGTTCGAGGGCCGGGATCTCCTGACCCTCGACGAGCCAGCGTGGCGGTCGCTGCGGGGCCGGCGCATCGCCATGGTGTTCCAGGAGCCGATGACGGCCCTGAACCCGGTGATGCGGATCGGCGACCAGATCGCCGAGATGTTCGAGGCGCACGACCTGCTCACCCGCAGCGAGCGCCGGGCCCGGGCGGTGGCGCTGGCCAAGGAGGTCGGTCTGCCGAACCCCGAGGAGGCGGTGCGGGCCTATCCGCACCAGCTTTCCGGAGGCCAGCGGCAGCGGGCGATGATCGCCATGGCGCTGGCGCTGGAGCCCTCCGTGCTGGTCGCTGACGAGCCGACCACGGCGCTGGACGTCACCACCCAGGCCCAGATCCTCCGGCTGATCCGTGACCTGCAGCAGAAGCGCGGGATGAGCGTCCTGTTCATCACCCACGATTTCGGCGTCGTGGCGGAGATCGCCGACCACGTGGCGGTGCTCCAGCGCGGCCGGCTGGTGGAATCCGGCACCGCCGAGGCCGTGCTGCGCACGCCTCAGGCGCCCTACACCAAGGCGCTGCTCGCCGCCGTCCCGAGCCTGACGCCGCCGCCGCGGTCGCCGGTGGACGCGGCCCCGGTCGCCCTGTCGGTGAGCGGGCTGTCCAAGATCTATTCCGGGCGCTCCGGCCTGTTCGGCAAGCCGCGGGTCGTGGCCGCGGTCAAGGAGGTCTCGTTCGACGTCCGCCGCGGCGAGACCCTGGGCATCGTCGGCGAATCCGGCTCGGGCAAGTCGACCACCGCGCGGCTGGCGATCCGGCTGATCGAGCCCGACGGCGGCACGGTGCGCCTGGGCGACCTCGACTACACGGCCCTCGGGAAGGCGGCCTTGCGCGACAAGCGCAGCCGCATCCAGATGATCTTCCAGGACCCGTTCGCGTCCCTCAATCCCCGGCGAACCGTGGAGCAGATCATCACGGCAGGTCCGATCGCCCACGGAGTCCCGGCCGCGGAGGCCCGGGAGCGGGCCCGGAGCCTGCTTGGCCTCGTCGGCCTCGACCCGAAGGCCGCCGCCCGTTACCCCAACGCCTTCTCGGGCGGCCAGCGCCAGCGGATCGGCATCGCCCGGGCGCTCGCCATGGAGCCGGACGTGCTGGTGGCCGACGAGGCGGTCTCGGCGCTGGACGTCTCGGTCCAGCGGCAGGTGCTGGATCTGCTGGAGGACCTGAAGCAGCGCCTGTCGCTCGCGATGCTGTTCATCACCCACGACCTGCGGGTGGCGGCCACGATCTGCGACCGGATCGCCGTGATGCATCGGGGTGCCGTCGTGGAGATGCGGGGCACCGCCGAGCTGTTCGCCGCACCGGAGCACGCCTACACACGCAGCCTGCTCGCCGCGGTACCGGGCGCGCACGCCTCCTGAAGCTCGCCGCGCGCCGTTCTGGGACGCAGAGACAAGTTTTTTGGACGGAGCTACCCTACCGAGTTGCACGCAACTCGGTAGGATGTGGCCACAGTCGAGGGTCGAGCACCCCGGCGGATCCACGGCCGGTCGAACCCGCTATCCGTCTGCCGCTCGCGCCTCGAACGCCGACGGGGTTTTTGCAGCGTGCCGACCACAGACGAGCCCGATGACATCCGGCAGACCCGCAAGGCCTTCGAGCCGGCGGTGCTGCCCGTGCTCCGCCGCGGGCGCGAGCACCGGATCGTCCGCTGGATCGGTGCCGGCAACCGCAAGCTGCCGACTGCGGGCGCCAAGACCGCATCACAGGCGCCGGAGCGGCGCGTGATCAAGCTCGGCTGGTCCGACACGTTCGGCCGGCCCGTCCGTTCCGACCAAGCCGGTTTCGTCCGATCCGGTCCGGCACAGGTGCTGCCGTTCCGGGGCCGCGGTGACGCCGCCGGGCAGGCCGCCCCGTCTGGTGCCGCCGGTCAGCCGCCGGTGCCGGTCCTGCGCTGATCGGACCGCCCGCCCGGCACCCCGAGGCCGATCGCCTTGGCGAGCGCGGAGCGTTGCGCGGCGTAGCCGGGAGCGGTCATCGGATAATCGTCCGGCAGGCCGTAACGCTCGCGGTACCGCTCCGGCGTCAGGCCGTGGGCGGTGAGATGGCGCTTGAGCGTCTTGTACGACCGGCCGTCGATGAAGCTGACGATGCCGTCCTGCTGAACCGATTTTCGGATCTGCGCCGCCGTCGGCCTTTCGACGGGCGGAGCCGCCTCGGCCTGCGGCGTGCCGCCGAGACCGGCCAGGGCTGCATGCACGCTGGCCATCAGGTCGGGCAGGGCCGTCGGCGGAACGGAATTGTGCGCGACATAGGCCGAGACGATCTCGCCGACCAGCGCGACGATCTGAGCCGGGCTTTCTGATTTTCTTTCGGGCACTGGGCGAGTCCGCTCAAAGCTTTCTGGAATGACGCCCGAGGTTCCAAAAGCAAAAACCACCACCGAGTCAAGATGGTCTTCGGCGCTGGCAGCGTGCCCAAACCGCATTTTAATGCAGGATGGCCGGTGAGGGACGCAGAACCGCCTCCGCTCACCGCCCTACGCGGACGGGACGGATGCTTTTTACAGCGACGACCTGCGCGTCGGGCCGGAAATACCGGCCGCCGGCAGGGTCGACCGGCCCGGCGGGCCGAGGAACACTTGATGGATCACGCGATCCCCAGGGCGCGGATCAGCACGAGGCTGAGGGCGACGAGGACCGCCAGCGAGGCGGTGACCGCCAGGGTGACCCGACCGCCGACCCGGGCCAGGACGCGCACGTCCACCCCCAGGCCGAGGGCCGCCATGGACAGGACGGTCAGCACGCCCGCGAGTTGGGTCAGCGGCTTCACCGCGGGATCGGGGACGAGGCCCAGCGAGCGCAGGGTCGCGAGCGCCAGGAAGCCGAGGATGAACCACGGCACCAGCTTGGTCAGGCCCGGACGGGTCGGCGCCGGCGCCCGCCCCTCCGCCTGCGGCAGCCGCGGCGCGATCAGCGAGAAGGCCACCACGACGGGGCCGAGCATCAGCACGCGCACGAGCTTCACCAGGGTGCCGACCTGGGTCGACAGCAGGCTCACCGGCACGGTGGCGGCCAGCACCTGCGGCACGGCGTAGACGGTGAGCCCGGCGAGTACGCCGTACTGGTTGTCGCTCATGCCGGCCAGCGGCACGAACAGCGGCAGGCCGAGCACCATCAGCACGCCGAGCACGGCGGTGAACGCGATGGCGGCGGCGATGTCCTTCGGCTCGGCCCCGATCACCGGGGCGACGGCGGCGATCGCCGAGTTGCCGCAGATGGCGTTGCCGCAGGCCACCAGGATCGCCATCCGGGCCGGAAGGCCGAGCAGCCGGCAGATCGTCACGCTGGCGGCGATGCCGAGGACCACGGTGCCGACGATCCCGGCGAGGAGCGCCGGGCCGGAGGCGAGGATCGCCCCGAGGCTCAACGAGGCGCCGAGCAGGACGACGGCGACTTCGAGGAGCTGCTTGGCCGAGAAGGCGATGCCGGTCCGGAACCGCGGATGCGGCGTCCAGGCGGTGCGCACCGCGATGCCGATCAGGATCGCCAGGACCAGCGCCTCGACGTAGGGGTGGCCGGCGACGCGCTCCTCCAGCGCCTGCGCGGCCATGGCCAGAGCGGTGATCGCCGCACACAGACCGATCCCCGGCAGCAGCGAGGCGCCGGGGCTTGACCGGCTCTCCCCGCCGGAGAGGGCGGCAGGCGGGACCGTGTGGGGTCGGACGTCAGGGCTCACAGGACGGGCTCCGGGATCACTTCGGAGCGTATAGGAAGAAAACGGCTGTCGCACGCGCCGAAAGGAGAATTTTTGTCTCTAATATGCCGTCTGCAAAGACGATAGATCTCCAGAGCGCCTCGGTTGTCCGCAATGCGCGAGACTGTCGATCACTGCTGGAAACAGAGGCGTGCCGGCACCGCGTCCGCCCTCCCCCTCGGCGGGGGCGGACGGGCGCGGCAGGTTCGAACCGCGTCCCGGTCACCGGAGCGGAGCCCCGGTCCCCTGGCGCCCGGCGCGGTGGCTTACCGCCCTTCGCCGCTCAGGCCTGCATGCCCCAGCGCTGGACGGTGCGGCGCTCGATGGTCTGGAAGATCAGGTTCTCGACCACGAGGCCGATCAGGATGACGGTGAGCAGGCCGGCGAACACGTTCGGGATGTCGAGCATGTTCTTGTTCTCGAAGATGAACCAGCCCAGCCCCCCCGCCCCGGACGACACGCCGAACACCAGCTCGGCCGCGATCAGGGTGCGCCACGCGAACGCCCAGCCGACCTTCAGGCCGGTCAGGATCGAGGGGAACGCCGCCGGGATCAGGATCTTGCCGATCAGCCCCGGGCCCGACAGCCCGTAGTTGCGCCCGACCATCTTCAGCGTCCGGCTCACCGACAGGAAGCCCGAATGCGTGTTGAGCGCGATCGCCCAGGTCACCGAGTGCACCAGCACGAAGATCAGGCTGCCGTTGCCCAACCCGAACCAGATCAGCGCCAGCGGCAGCAGCGCGATCGCCGGCAAGGGATTGAACATCGACGTCAAGGTCTCGAGGAAGTCGGTCCCGATCCGCGACGCGATGGCGACGCCGGTGAGCAGCGTCGCCAGCGCGACGCCCGCGGCGTAGCCCATCAGCAGCACCTTCAGCGACACCCAGGCGCGCGCCGGCAGCGTGCCGTCCATGATGCCGCGCACGAACGCCTCCACGGTGGCGGTGAAGGTCGGGAACAAAAGGTCGTTGTCGAGGTAGCGCCCGTAGGCCTCCCAGATCCCGGCCAGCAGCGCCAGGATCAGCAGCTTGCGCAGCCACGCCTGGTTGTACAGCCGCTCGGCCCACGACAGCTTCTTCTCCACCACCGTGGCGCCGTGGGCGTGCCCGGTCTCGCGCACGATCTCGGGCCGGGGCGGGTCCGCAAGGGCGGGCCGCGGCGGCACCGTCCCCGGCCGGGGCGCGTCCGTCAGGGCTTGCGCGCTAGACATTCTCCGCCTCCTGGATCTCCTCCGAGAACAGCATCTGCTGGATCCGGCCCTCCAGCCGCAGCGCCGCCTCCGGGCTGTCGGCGCTGTTGAGCTCGGCCTTGACCTCGCCCGGGTGCGGCGAGAGCAGCAGGATGCGCGAGCCGACCTTGATCGCCTCGGGGATCGAGTGGGTCACGAACAGCACGGTGAAGCGCGTGCCCTCCCACAGCGCCAGCAGCTCGTCCTGCATGCGCCGCCGCGTGAGCGCGTCCAGCGCGGCGAACGGCTCGTCCATCAGCAGGATGTCGGGCTCCATGGCCATGCCGCGGGCGATGGCCACGCGCTGCTTCATCCCGCCCGAGAGCGTGTGCGGATAGCTGTCGGCGAACTTCGTCAGGTTGACCTTGTCGATGTACAGGTTGGCCCGCTCCAGGGCCGCGCGGCCCTTGAGCCGGCCCGAGGCCTCGAGGGCAAACACCACGTTCTGCCGCACCGTCTTCCACGGCAGCAGCTGGTCGAACTCCTGGAACACCATCATCCGGTCGGGCCCGGGCTCGGTGACCGCCTGACCCTTCAGGCGGATCTCGCCCTCCGTCGGCGCCATGTAGCCGCCCACCGCCTTGAGCAGCGTCGACTTCCCGCAGCCCGACGGCCCGAGCAGCACGAACCGGTCCCCGGGCCAAACCCGGAAGCTCACCCGGTAGGTGGCCGTGACGAGATGCTCGGGCGTCTTGTAGCGGAGCGTGACGCCGTCCACCTCCAGAAGAGGCTGACCCGTGTCCATCCTTCCTCCCTGCCGCCGCGGCTTGGGCCACGT
>NZ_JBKFBO010000054.1:0-60220 GCF_053346215.1 Methylobacterium sp. A49B | reverse complement strand
CTCAGAGTTCGTCCGAGAAGTCAGGTTGATCGGGCGAGGCGTCGAACGAGGATCATGACAGCAGCGGCGTAGAGGAAGGCTCTTGCGGAGGCGAGGGTCCCTTCCGGATCTTTCCAGAGGCGTCGGTTGCGGCTGATCCAGGCGAAGAACCTCTCAACGACTCACCGGCGTTGATGAACAGAAAAGCCAACCTGATCCGGCGGCTTGCGCACGATCTCGACGGCGATGATCGTCACACTCGCGGCGCGGGCTTGTCGCCGGCATAGCCGGCGTCGGCGAAGGCCTTGGTGATGAACGGAAAGGTCTGGCGCGACAGGCGTAGCACCGGAACGGCTCCGTCCCGATCTTGCACGTCGGCAGGCTGCGGATCGAGGACGAGCGCACGCCCGTCCGTATCGACCAGCGCTTGGCGTTTGCGGCCCTTGACCTTCTTGCCAGCGTCGTAGCCGCGTGGCCCGCCGCGCTCTATCGTTTTGACGGTCTGGCTATCGAGCACCGCTGCCGACGGCGAGGCTTCCCGCCCGACACGCGCGCGATCGGCCATGACGAGGTGATGGTTGATCCGGCCGAACAGCCCTGTGTCGCGCCAGCGGCTGAAGTAGCCGAACGTGGTCGAACGCGGCGGTAGATCCTTGGGGATGAGCCGCCATGCGATGCCGCCGCGCAGGACGTAGAAGATCGCGTTCAGGATCTCTCGGGGCGTCCAGATCGGAGGTCGTCCACGCGGCTCCGGCCTCGGCATCAGGGGCGCGATCACCGCCCACTCAGCGTCGGTCAGGTCAGTTTCACAGCGTAGAACCGCACGGCTATGCTGCCGCCGGGTGGTCGGGGTCCACGTGGCGCTTCCAGGTTAGGCTTCAGCATCCCCCTGGAGTCATCGCCATTCCAGCCACTCAACCCCGCATCAGACCCTTATCGGACGGGCTCTAAGCCCTTCGGACGGCGAGGCAATTTGATATGTCCAGATGCCGAAGCGTCATAATGCTTTATTCAAGCAAAATCTCTACAAAACTGTCAAGATCAATATATAAGCCAACCTCGGACAACACCGCTTACTGCCGTTCGATGGGCATCGAGCTTTTTTGGGCGTTGGTTACAAATTCATCATCGAAAAGCGTTGATGTATATTTTACAATTTGATCCGCTGCTGAAGTTCGATTGGATATACCGCACTTTATACGGGGACAAGACATCAATCCTGGGGTCATAACAGCACTCAAAATGAACTATTTCGTGTGGGGAAAGTAGAATGCCTGCGCTCAGAGAGAAATAGTCGCCACCTCTGCTACATCTGGGATGCGTTTCACGATGTCCGTCTTCCAGAAGTTGCAATCGTTCATGCCAAACTGCACGAGGCAGTAATTGAGCGCGTGTGCCTGAACTTCGTGGGGCATGCACTCGAGCGCTTGACGCGTGGTACCATCATTGATGGACAGGTTTTTAACGAATAGGCCGGTTGCCGCGAAGCGCTCGGTCAATGTGGCCGACAGCCGAGCAGCCCAAGTTTCATGAGGTGAGATGTATTAGCCAAAACAGATCGAATCATCGAAGGTGTAAAAAGCATGATGGTGCTTACCTTCACAGGGTCTTTACGGCGCGCACAACATTAAAGTACAAAATACTATCTACGGAGCAAACTATGTTATAAATATCACAATTTTAGACAGTAAGAAATTGAGATATGTGGTTGACAATGATCTCAGCGCTGTGGCCGTCCCCGTACTCGAGGATTTCACGGCGCGGAAGTTCGTGCTCTGTCGTCCAAAGCCGATTCCAGCCCGCCTCGATCGTCTCGACCCACTCGGTCTCGTCGCGCAGCGTCACGCACGGGACGCGGTAGAAGTAGGCTTCCTTCTGAAGTCCGCCGGAGTCGGTCAGCACCCCCGCCGCATTCCGTACCAACCATGCCATGTCGATGTAGCCGAGCGGCTCAACAATCTTGATCTGCCCCAAGTCTCGATTGCTTTGCCGAAGTCGCTGTTGCGTCCGCGGATGGGCGACAAGCACGAGAGGGCGCAACTCGGCCTCGCGCGCCAGCCGGGCGACGACCCGCGCGAACCGCTCCTCGTCGTCGGTGTTCTCGGCCCTGTGGACCGTGGCGACCGCATAAGTGCCGTGGGCGAGACCGAGGGTCTCTAGGATCGTCGAGGCGCCCGCCGCGCGCTGCGCCGCCGCCAGGGCAGCGTCGTACATCACGTCTCCGGTTGCGAAGACCCCCAACGTCACACCTTCGCGGGCGAGGTTGGCCATCGCGGCCTCGGTCGGGCAGAACAGGAGACGGCTCATGTGGTCTGTGGCGACGCGGTTGATCTCCTCGGGCATTCGCCGGTTGAACGAGCGCAGCCCCGCTTCGACATGCGCCACGGGGACATGTAGCTTGGCCGCTGCAAGTGCGCCGGCCAAGGTGGAATTGGTGTCTCCATACACGAGCACGAGGCCTGGCCGGTCGTCGAGAATAACGCGCTCGATTCCTTCCAGCATCCGCGCGGTCATGGCGCCATGGCTCAGGCTGTGCACGTCAAGATTATAGGCTGGCTCATCGAGGCCGAGTTCACGGAAGAAAACATCCGACATCATCGGATCGAAATGCTGCCCTGTATGCAGTAACATTTCTTTAATCCCCGATGCCCGCAAGGCTTTCGAGACGGGTGCGGCCTTGATGAACTGTGGACGCGCGCCCACAACGGTCAGAATGCGGTGCATGATCTCCATCAGCCTCCAGGCCTGATTGAGCGCATGAGCGGCTGGACGATGCATCTCAATCGACCGAGCCGGCGCTCGGCGGAGACCGGCATCGTCGGTGGAACGGGTGGGGGGTCTGAGTCAGCCCACATCCCAGGATCCGCCGGCCGGCCCGTCGCCTCTGCACGCTCGATCATCCGTCGCTTCAGGGGGTTGTCGGGCCCCTGAAGGTGCAGAATTGCCGACGGTGGGGTTTCGGGCCAAGCGTCAATGAGAACGTCGATGCCGCGCTCGGTCTCGAACGAGCGCCGGAACAGGAAGATACAAGTCTCGGCCTCCAGCCATGCGGGAGGCTCGACGCCTGCATCCTCATCCGGCGCTGCATTTACGAGGTCGAATTGCGCCCCATGATCAGCGCTCATCAGCTCAGCAACGCCGGGCGAAACCGTCTGACGTGCAGCCGCGTGCGCGACGAGCCGCGGCTCTAGGCCCGAGAAGAACTGCCACTTGAACTCGTGCGCCTGTGGCACGAGTTCCGTCATATACTTGCGCGCATCGTATAATACTTCGACCCCGAACAGATTATTAGGAATTGTTTCCGAAGGCAGTTTGTATCCGTCCGATTCGCCTTGCCGGGGAGCGCGGGTGTGGGGCGAACCTGCCCCAGCAGCTCGCGAGATCTGATCGGTCTTAGCGATGATAACCTCCCTCCACCAAGCGATCGATATCCTAAACTCAGGTCAGCTCCTCTCGGACCGCGGCAATGATGGCCTCTTGCATCTGAATCGTCAGGTCCGGGTGCATCGGCAGCGCCACAACCTCAGCCGCGGCAGCGTCCGAGATTGGCAAGCCGTTGCCCGCGACCGGATAGCCGCGATAAGCGGTCTGACGGTGCAGCGGGGTCGGGTAATAGATCAAGGTCGGGATGCCCCGCGCTTTGAGGCCGGCCATGAAGGCCTCCCGACGCGCGGCCTTCACACGGACCGTGAATTGCGCCCAGACCGAGGTCGAGCCTGAGCGCAGGGCAGGCAGCGTCATGGCCCCCGACAAGCCGGCCGTGTAGTGCTCCGCCGCCGCCTGCCGCATGGCGATCTCGTCAGGGAACACGGCGAGCTTCTCGAGCAGGATTGCCGCCTGAATCGTGTCGAGGCGCGAGTTCATGCCGATGCGCACATTGTCGTACTTGTCGACGCCACGGCCGTGGACGTGCAGAGAGCGTAGGCGCGCGGCGAGGTCGTCATCGTCGGTGAAGATCGCTCCACCGTCGCCGTAGCAGCCGAGCGGTTTCGAGGGAAAGAAGCTCGTCGTCGTGGCTGTGCCGATCGCCCCGACCTTCCGCTCGCCGTAGGCTGCCCCGAGGCTCTGGGCCGCGTCGCAGATCAGGGCCAAATGATGGTCGGCGCAGAACGCCTCTAGCGGTCCGTAGTCGGCTGGCTGCCCGAACAGGTCGACGGCGATGAGGGCACGCGGACGCAAGCCCGCCATGCGCGCCGCCGCTAGTCCCGCCGCGAGGCCACCAGGATCGACCGTGTAAGTCGCCGCTTCGATCTCCACAAAGACCGGCGTCGCCCCGAGCCAAGCAACCGCCTCAGCGGTCGCCGCGAAGGTGAAGGCGGGCACGAGCACGGCATCCCCCGGGCGCAGGCCTAGCGCCATCAGGGTGAGGCCCAGGGCGTCCGTGCCGTTGCCGCAGGTGATCGCGTGGCGCACGCCGCAGAACATCTCGAGCGCCCTCTCGAGGGCGGCAACCTGCGGTCCCTGGATGAATCGTCCCTCGTCAACGACGTCGAGGATCGCTGCATCCAGGCGCGCGCCGAGGCGGCGACGCTGGGCCTTCAGGTCGATGAACTCAATTGGCTCCATCGCCTCACTCTCCGGCCTCTTCGAGGCGTTCGGGACCGGCCAAGCGGTAAAGTCGGCCCTCGCGGGGGCACAGGAGGTCGGTTCCGAGCCGCTCGCCGGCGCGACTCACCCAACCGATCCGGCGGGCGGGAACCCCCGCCATCAGCGCGTAGTCCGGCACGTCGCGGGTGACCACCGCGCCCGCCCCGATCAAGCTGTAGGCGCCGACGCGATGGCCGCAGACGATTGTCGCGTTGGCGCCTATGCTGGCGCCGCGGCCGACCGGCGTCGCCCGGAATTCGCTCTTCCGATTCAGGAAGGCCCGCGGCGTCGAGACGTTGGTGAACACGCAGGAGGGGCCGCAGAACACGTCGTCGGCGAGTTCAACGCCCTCGTAGAGCGCGACGTTGTTCTGGATCTTGCAACCCTCGCCGACCCGAACCCGCGGGCCGACCATGACGTTCTGACCCAGCACGCAGTCGCGCCCGATCGTCACCTCGCCGAGGACGTGGACGAAGTGCCAGATCTTGGTACCCGCGCCGACCGTCACGCCCGGATCGATGTAGGCCGATTCATGGATCAGCACGCCGGGAAAGCGGGAGTCGGCGCGCAGCCCGTCCGCCCTCGCGTTCATGAGGCGCGCGCGAGGCCGGGAGCACGGGCGGCGAAGGGATGCACATCGCCTATGGTTGTCACCGGGAGGCTGCGGAAGGTTGAGACCACCTCGATGCACGGGCGCACGTCCTCAAGCCCGTAGCCGCGGCCGGCGAGGATCTCTTCGTAGCTGCGGGTATGAAGGTCGGTGAAGCCATCGGAGAACTCCACGTTCTCCCCGTCGACGGTAATCGCGCGGTAAGTGGGCTTCACCCCGCGCACCGCCTCCGGCAGGTCCGATCGGTCCACGGAGAGAAACCAGCGTACGTCCGCGTTGCGGTAGCGCAGGACCCCGGAGGCGCGCTCCGGTTCGCGCAGGGACGCGCTCTGCGACTCCAGTGGGCCGAAGACGAAGCTCAGCATGTCGAAGAAGTGTACGCCGATATTCGTGGCGATTCCGCCGGACTTCGCCTCCTCGCCCTTCCACGAGGCGTGATACCAGCGTCCGCGCGAGGTGATGTAGGTGAGATCGACCGAGTGCCGGCGCTGCGAGCCGGCGACTTTCTCGCGCAGAGCCAGGATCGCCGGGTGGAGGCGCAGTTGCAGGATGGTCGCGACGCGGCGCCCACTCTCCCGCTCCAGTTCTTGCAATCCATCAATGTTCCAAGGATTGAGAACGAGCGGCTTCTCACAGATGGCGTCCGAGCCGGCGCGCAGGGCGAAGCGGACATGCGCATCGTGCAGGTAGTTCGGCGAGCACACCGCCACATAGTCGATCCGCGTGCCGCGGCGGCGGATCTTATCGAGGTGTCGGTCGAATCGCTCGAACTCAGTGAAGAAATGCGCCTCGGGGAAGTGGCTGTCGAGGATGCCGACCGAGTCGTTCGGGTCGAAGGCGACCAGCAGATCGCCGCCGACCTTCTTGATCGCGATCATGTGGCGGGGAGCGATGTAGCCGGCCGCTCCGATCAGGGCGAAGTGAGTCATGCGCTGCTTCCTGCGGCCCCGCCGCTCACGCCTTGACGACGTGCGGGGCGACCACGCCCGCCCGAGTGCAGGCGTTGCGGGTGTCGATCACGAGCCGCGCCCGCGCGGCGAGCCCCACGTAGTCGAGGACGTCGTGGTCAGTGGCGATCAGTACCACGTCGAAGCCCTCGACTGCCCCGTCCGACAGGCCGACCGAGCGGCGTCCGGCGAGAGCGGCGTGCTCACGGGTCATCGGGATCACTGGAATATGGGGGTCATGATAGTCAACCTCAGCGCCGCGCGCCTCCAGAAGTTCAATGAGGCGCAGCGAGGGGCTCTCGCGCATGTCGTCGACGTTCTTCTTGTAGGCGACGCCGATGACGAGGACGCGCGCTCCGCGCAGGCCGCGGCCAGCGCTGCGATCGAGGGCCTCGGCGAGGCGGTCGACCACGTAGTAGGGCATGGCGGTGTTGATCTGCCCGGCCAGCTCGATGAACTGGGTGGTGACGTCATACTCCCGCGCCTTCCACGTCAAGTAGAACGGGTCGATCGGGATGCAGTGTCCGCCGAGTCCGGGACCGGGATAGAAGGGCATGTAGCCGAACGGCTTGGTCTTAGCCGCCTCGACAACTTCCCACACATCGATGCCCATCTTCTGATAAATGACCTTCAGCTCGTTCACGAGCGCGACGTTGACCGCGCGGAAGATGTTCTCGGTGAGCTTGACCGCCTCGGCGGTCGCAGGCGAGGAGACGGGAACGGTGCCCACGACAAGGGCATCATAAAGGGCTTGGGCGAGTTGCAGGGCTTCAGGACCGTCGCCGCCGACCACCTTCGGGATGGTCGCGGTGTTGTGGCTGACGTTGCCCGGATCCTCTCGTTCCGGGGAGAAAGCGAGATAGAAGTCGCGCCCGCTCTTGAGCCCGCCGGCTTCCAGAATCGGCTTGACCACTTCGTCAGTGGTGCCCGGCCACGTGGTCGATTCCAGCACGACGAGATGGCCGGGCTTAAGGTAGGGAGCGATCGCCCGGGCCGTGCCCTCGACGAAGCTGAGGTCAGGTTCGCGGTGCCGCGTCAGCGGGGTGGGCACGGCGATGACGATTGCGTCCGCTTCGCCGAGTCGGGCGAAGTCGGTCGTTGCGACAAAGCGATCGTTCTCGCGAGCGGTGCGGATCGCATCAGTGGAAATGTGCTTTATGAAGCTCTCGCCGCGGTTGAGCTGGGCGACGCGCTGCGGGTCGATATCGAGCCCGAGAACCGGGAAGCCGGCCTTGCAAGCGGTGAGCGCGAGGGGGATCCCGACGTAGCCCAGGCCGACGATGGCCACGCGATAGTCCCGGCGACCCAGGCGCTCGATAAGCTGTTGCACGTTCGCATTCGGCTGGGGTTTGGACATCTTGGCTGAGCAGTTGCGTCGGCAGCTCGCCGACCCGCGAGCGGCTGTTTCGGCCGGCCACGGCCTCCGCCGAGGCACCATTCGGGCCCACGGGATCCCCGCTTGCGACCGAAGATTAAAGGGCGGCCTGTCTGCGGCGCTTTGAGAATCCAGTCAAGCACAGCCTTGCACACTGGGTTGCGCATTGGACACCATATCGATACTCCGGTTGGCCGGCCAGGAGGTCGTGGGCAAAGCTTTCATACCTCCGCAGTCGCCCCGAGAGCTTAGGCGCGCGTGCGATATGGCGCGTTGACCCTTCCAGGGCGAGCTCATATAGATCCGCCGCCCTGGGGGCAGGTTTGGTTTGGACAGATTGCGTTGACCGGCGGCAGTGCTGCTAGGCAAGCTGATCCTCAACGTGCCGGATCCACCCCGCTCAACGGCATCCCGATCCAGACGCTTGGCGCGGCTGACAACTTTGCGAGGTGGTGGCCGTGAAGCTCGAGGGCAAGCGCATCGTCGTTATCGGGGGAGCAGGGCTGATCGGCTCGCACACCGTCGATCAACTCGTCGGTCAGGACGTGGCCGAAATTACGATCTACGACAACTTCGCGCGTGGAAGCCACGAGAACCTTGCAAATGTCCTCAAGGACCCCCGGGTCAAGATCTTCGAGGCAGGCGGCGACATCACCCAAACCGACGTACTCGACGCCGCCATAAAGGGTGCAGATGGTGTATTTCACTTCGCCGCTCTGTGGCTGCTTCAATGCCACGAATTTCCGCGTGCCGCCTTCGACGTGAACATCCGCGGCACGTTCAATGTGCTTGAAGCCTGCGTGCGCAACAACGTCCAGCGGCTCGTCTACTCGTCCTCCGCCTCGGTCTACGGTGACGCGGTCGAGGAGCCGATGACCGAGGATCACCCTTTCAACAACAGGAACTTTTATGGTGCGACGAAGATCGCCGGTGAGGCGATGGCCCGCTCGTTCCACCATCGTTATGACCTGAACGTCGTCGGCCTGCGCTATATGAACGTTTACGGCCCGCGTCAGGATTATCGCGGCGCCTACATTGCCGTGATCATGAAGATGCTTGACGCAATCGACCGCGGCGAGGGACCGACAATCCTCGGCGACGGCAGCGAAGCGTTCGACTTCGTAGCGGTTAAGGATTGCGCTGCCGCCAATCTATGCGCCTTCAAAGCGGAGACTGTGGACCGGTTCTACAATGTCGGCACTGGTAAGCGCACGTCGCTGCGAGAGCTTGCCGAAATGCTGTTGAACATAACCGGCTGCAACCAGCCGATCCAATATGCGCCGCGCAGTCAAGCGACTTTGGTCCGCAACCGTATAGGCTCGCCTGAGCGTGCCAGCCGAGAGATCGGATTTACCGCGCAGGTCAGCTTAGAGCAAGGCTTGTGCGATCTGATCGCGTGGCGAAAGTCGCACATACGGGAGCTTGAAACACGTCGAGCCTACTCGGCGGCCCTATAGCCGCAAAGCAACCTGTCTGAATAACGCCGTATTTAAAAATACGCCTCTAACAACTGCTCAATATTGAGCAGCGACCAAATCAGTAATCGACGGTTCTGACGGCCTTCTAAGTGATCATTAACGAGTGATTGAACAGTATTTCGGTCAAGGAACTCGTAGAGCAACGCACGTGGGTTCATCAGGCGACGCCGAACGTAACCTATGCTCTCACCCTTAAACCAATTTGCATCTGGAGCCGAGAAACCCTGCTTCTCGCGCTCGGTCACATCCTGCGGGATGTGACGCTCCATCATGCGGCGCAGGATAAGTTTCCCATCTCTCGTTCGCTCATAATAACGCTGCGCCTTACCGCCCGGCTCGTTCTCATTAAGACGAACTACCTCAGTGAGATTGCCGAGCTTCAGATGGGCCGGCAGCTTCATCGCGAAATTCACGAGGTCGTTGTCAAGGAACGGCACCCGGCCTTCCAGCCCATGGGCCATCGCGAGCTTGTCGTCGACAATGAGCAAACCGTTCAGGAACGTCTTCGCTTCGAAATACAGAGAATGGTTGACGTAGTCCTCCGGGCGCGTGAGGCTCGCCGCGTGAGCGTGGAAGACGCCACGAAAGATGTCCTGCGGCGATACATGGCTCGCCCGAGCCCATACTGGCCGTAGTAGGTCGGGCATGATCTCGCTCGGCACCAGCCGCTGCCAAAAACCAAAATACTTCTCAACGTAATGGTCGAAGTCGTCGTTCACGACAGCACGATAATACCGCCATGGATAACCAGCAAAAAGTTCGTCTCCACCAACGCCTGAGAGCACTACCTTTACAAATTTTGAGGCGAGTCGTGCGGCGTAGAAATTCGGGTAGCACTGTCCGACGCGCGGCTCCTCAAGGTGCCAAGCAAGACGCGGCAGCGCCCGCTCCATGTCCCCAGCCTTAAGGACCATCTCGTAGTGCTCTGTACCGAATAGGTAGGAAAGACGCTCAGCGCGTGCTCTTTCGTCAAAGCCAAGCTCTACTCCCGAAGCCGAACTAAGGTCGAAACCGACAGTGAAAGTCTGCATTTGGGGAAGCTGCGCCGCCGCTATCGCCGTGATTGACCCAGAATCAATCCCGCCGGAAAGATAGGCGCCGATCTCGACATCGCTTTGGAGTTGTCGTCCCACCGCCTGGACGAAGAGGCGGTCGAGTTCCTCCAACAATTCGGCAGAGTCTGTTACGCCCTCTGGTTCCTCGAAAGCGAAATCCCAATACCTCTGCGGCTGAGGATCAGTTTCGCCCGGACGCACCTGCATGTAACAGCCGGCTGGCAGTAACCGAGCGCCCTCAAAGAGCGTCCGATCGGTAAAAAAGTTCTGAAAAGACAAGTACTCTGTTAGGCCTTCGATATCCAGGCGCGAGGCATAACCCGGAACAGGCCGAAACGCCTTGATCTCTGAAGCAAAAGCGTGAGTCTGACCGATCCGCATGTAATAAATTGGCTTCACGCCAAACCGATCACGGGCGATTGTCAGGACGCGCTCAGCAGCATCCCAGATCGCGAAAGCGAACATGCCATTGAATCGCTTTAACGCCTCAACGCCCCACTCCACAAAAGCCGCGAGCAGAACTTCGCTATCACCCGTGGAGGCGAAGCGATGGCCACGGATTGTGAGCGCCGACTTCAGTTCTTGAAAATTATATATCTCCCCATTGAAGGTCATCACGAAGCGACCATCACGGGTCGTCATCGGCTGGCGCGACGCATCGCTCAAATCGATGATCGACAAACGCCGGTGACCGAGCCCGATCGAACCGTCGCAGAATTGACCTTCCCCATCCGGGCCGCGATGGGCAATAGCGTCTGTCATCGCCCGCAGCACGATCTGCGAAGCAGGGCGGCCATCGTGATGCAGGAGGCCCGCAATACCGCACATGCGCGTTCTTGTCCTTTGAAGCTTGTGTGTCCAGGAATTTGACGCTCACCTCCGCGGGCTGCATAAGCTTGCTGTCGAGGCCTAGAGCATCCGTGCAAGGTGGCTACCCCGAGATGAAAGCACGGCATTGAGGCAGCTTATAGTCGGGCTTTTCACCCGTCCCTCGGCATGACGATGCGCATCCTCGTCACCGGCGCGACCGGCTTCATCGGTCGCGCGCTTGTCGCGCACCTGTGCAAGTGCGGGCATGAGCCGATCGCCGTCGTGCGCAACAGCCAATCGGTAGATGGGGCTGAAACCGTCCGTTGGGATCTTGGTGCAGAAAGGGCGCCAGCAGGCCTGCCATTGGAGATTGACGCAATCGTCCACGCCGCGCAGTCGCGCAACTATCGAGCCTTTCCCGCAGACGCCGGCGAGATGTTTGCGGTCAACACGGCGAGCACATTTGCGCTCCTTGAATACGCGGCTCGAGCCGGTGTCGGACAAGTCTGCCTTTTGTCGAGCGGAACCGTCTACGCGCCTTTCGCCGACACTCTCGGCGAGACCGCGCGGCTTGCTCCCCCAACGATGCTCGGCGCTTCAAAGCTCGCAGCTGAGGCGCTCGCAGCGCCGTTCCGCGCGCTATTTCCCATATCAATTTTGCGGGTGTTCACACCTTACGGCCCCGGCCAGACAGCGCGGCTGGTTCCGGACATCGTCGACCGCGTGCAGACGGGAAAGTCTATCGAACTTACCGCCGACGGGGCAGGCTTGCGTCTGGCACCCATCTACGTCGATGACCTTTGCAAAATCGTCCTTGCCTGCCTCGCCGAGCAATGGGCAGAAACACTCAACGTAGCAGCGCCTCAAGCGCTTTATCTACGCGATCTTGCGGAGCAGATTGGGTCCATCGTCGGGCGCGAGCCACACTTTGTGGTTAACGGAGGAGCCGCGTTGGATCTAGCTCCGCCGGTGCAGCGACTTGCGGCGCGCTTTAACCTCGGCGCACTCGTGCCGATCGAGGAGGGTTTGCGGCGGATCATCCGGCTCGGTTAGATCAGCTTCGCCGAAGTGGTAATCAACTCTCCGTCAGGAGCCTCGTGAGATGGTAACTCGAAAGCACGAACTGCTCCATTGATAAAGAGCACGTACTGGGCGTTTAGCACCTCATCAATTAGGCAGCGGCGCGTCAATTCTCCTTCACTCAAACCCGAACCAGCGCCGTCCTGCTCAATGACAGATTTCGCAAGTCACTCGATTGGAAAGCGGCTGCAATATTTTCCAGTATAGCCTGACAATTGAGTCAAGTAAGTGTTGCGTTGACCAATCGGAATTAAAGGAGTATACTTCTGCAGGGAGTGTAGACTGACGCTAAGATGGCCGCGTCAAAGGGGACAGCTGGTACCATGGATGATGACTCAGCTCAGTCGGATCAAGGGGCTGACGGCACTCGTATCGAGAAGGCTGGGCTGGAAGATGCAGATCTACGTGCCGCCTACAAGGTCGTAGTCGACGCCTTTGTGGCGACGCAGCATCAGCTTACGGCTTTGCAGTTCAGACATGCTGAACTTGAGGCGCAATTGTGTGATCAAGCCGATCTCGCGGCTCGCTTAGCGGTAGCCGAGGCAGCTAAAGACGTCTGTACTGCTCGCGCCAACGACCTTGAGGCCACTTTGGAACGGGCTAAAGCAGAGCGTGCCCATTTTCGGGCCAGCTTGGCCTGGCGTATCTCGATGCCACTGCGCTTCCTCGAACGGTATGGCAATCGTTTTGCGCGGATGATACGGCGGTTTACCCCGTGATTAGTGTCTTTCACGACATGCTCCCCACGCCCCTCAAGATTCGGCTGGCAGCAGGATTCACGTCGAAGATCTCAATCAGCACAGTCAATCCTAAGTCGATCCTAAGTCGATCCTGTTATAGCTTGGCGGCGAACGTGAAATAATCTGAGGAAATTAACGTAGGGGCGCGATTTTCCACTATCTTATCGATTCATACATCGAGGCATGCATGCAGGGGCCCGAACTATTTGTGCCGCCGTCAACAGGATCAAACTTCAATTCTCGGAGTACGTTCAAATGAACGCTTCTTCGCTTGGAGCTGGATTGCGCGTGCTCCACGCGCCGTTCAATATTGGCAACCAGCCTTGGGCACTCTCACGTCATGAGCGCCGTCTCGGCTGCAACAGCGAACTGCTTGTGCACTACGTACCCCCAGTTTTCCGCTATCCGGCTGACCGCTCCCTTGACATCATCGGCAATTGTGGACCCCACGAGGTGGCGACGAAGCTGCGTACTAGCCTAATCGAACCACTGAATCATGATGTTTTGCACTACTATTTCGGCAAAACGCTTATGTCTTGGGATGATTTTCCTTCTGACAGCCCGATTGCTTTAGCCGACTTGCAAATTGCCAAGGCACTAGGACGGACGATCATTTTCACACTCCAAGGCTGCGATGTGAGACTAGCTGGCGAGTCGGACAGACGCAATAAAACGACGCCTTGTCGCACGGGCCATTGCAGCCAATTCGCGGCCTGCATCAGCGGGCTCGACGACCGTCGGCGGCGACTAATCGGCGAAATATTACCTTTCGCAGATAAGATCTTTTATCTCAACCCCGAGCTAGGTCACTTTGTGGCGGGCGCCGAATTCTTGCCCTACTGCAATATCGACATTGCCAGTTTCTCCGTGACACCACCCACTATGGCGGGACGACCACGTATTTTACATGCGCCCAGCGATCGTTCGATAAAGGGCACTGCTATGATCTTAGCCGCCCTCGACGCGCTACGCGCAACACATGACTTCGAACTTATTATTGTTGAGAATATTCCACACGCCGAAGCCATGGAATTGTACCGCAGCGCTGATATTGTAATCGATCAGGTTCTCTGCGGCTGGTATGGTGGCTTCGCCGTCGAAGTAATGGCCATGGGAAAGCCGGTGCTCTGCACCTTGCGGGAAGAGGATTTTTGCAATCTTCCTTCGGAACTTATCAGAGACCTGCCGATCTGCAACATTCGCCCCGAACATTTGATTGAGGACATCGGTGCGGCTCTCGATGCGCGCTCGATGTGGCCGGAATGGTCGGCACGTTCTCGAGCCTATGTCGAAAGATGGCACGATTCGGCACGTATTGCGGCAGCCATGATCGCGGCTTATCGGACTCCGACTGCGAAATTCCAGCTTTGAGGAATAATCTGAGCCCGTTGTTAACCATGCCCCAGACACGCACGTCGCATCGCACGCATGAATCCTTTGTCCGCGTCACTGCACTAGTTGTATGTTCCCGGAATGAGGTGTGACGGGTCGATCCTGAAGCGATTGGGCTCTTTCGTCCAGGCGTTCAGGATGAACTCGGTGGGTGTCAGGCCCCGCAGGGTCTTGAGCCGACAAGCGTGATTGTAGGCATCGACGAACAGGTGCAGATGCCTTCGAAGCTGGTCGTGGCTGTCGTAGTGGTGGCGCTTGACCGTCGCATCCTTGATGGTGCGGTTCATCCGCTCGACCTGCGCGTTGGTCCAGGGATGGTTTACCTTGGTCAGCCGATCCTCGATGTTGTGCTCGTCGCAGACGCCGTCCAAGATGTACTGGCTATCGTAGATGTCCTGTCGACGTGATGTGGACTGAACGCCGTTGTCTATGAGCACGGTGTGGATGCGGTAAGGCACTGACCTGACCGGTATTTTGGATCGGGCCGGTTGCGAGGCTACTACATGGCCGCGGCCATGGGTAGCCGGAAGGCCAGATCCGGGTTGCTGACGGGCGCGGGCGGCCGATAGCCCAGCGACGAATGCGGCCGGACGCGGTTGTAGGTCGTTTGCCACCGTCCGATCACGATCTGCGCCTCCTTCAACGAGCAGAAGATCTTCTGGCGTAGGCCTTCGTCCTGAAGCTTGCCGTTGAAGCTCTCACAGTACCCGGTCTCCCACGGCGATCCTGGTGCGATATACTGGATCTGCGAGCCGGCTTTAGCGACCCATTTGCGTAGCACCTTGGAGATCATCTCCGGGCCATTGTCGCAGCGGATGTGGCCCGGGACGCCGTGCAGGCACATCGCGTCGGCCAGCGCCTCGATAACGCCCACGCTGTTGATGCGTCGCGCCACCTTCAGCGCCAGACAAGCCCGGCTGTGCTCGTCGATCAGCGTCAGGATCCGGAGCGAGCGTCCGTCGTGGGTCTGCGCCTAGACGGAGTCAAAACTCCAGACGTGGTTGCGATGGAGCGGGCGCAACCGCAGGCAGGATCCATCGTCCAGCCACAGGCGGCTGCGTGGTCGGTGCTTCTGCGGGACCTTGAGCCCCTCACGACGCCAGATCCGCTGAACCCGATCCTTGCCCACCTGCCAGCCGGCCACCTGCAGCAGCGCGGTGACGCGGCGATAGCCGTAGCGCCCATACTCGCACGTCAGGGCGATGATGGCCCGGGTCAGCGCATCCTCATCGGCTGGCAACGTGGACACGTAGCGCTGCGTGCCCCGATGCTGGCCGACGATCCGGCAGGCGTGACGTTCTGAGAGGCCGTACTTCTCCCGGATGCCGTCGACCGCCTGCCGGCGTCGCTCGGGGGCTAGAAGTTTCAAGGCGACGTCCGCCAGCACCTGCTTCTCCGGAGATAGATCGGCCACCAGACGACGAAGCCGAGCGTTCTCGCGCTCCAGATCCTTCATCTTCCTGGCCTGGTCGACTTGGAGGCCGCCGTACTCCTTGCGCCAGCGGTAGTAGCTCTGCTCAGAGATCTCCGCCTCCTTGCACGCCAGCGCCAAGCTCTTGCCTTGTGCCGTCTGCACCTCGATCTGGCGCAGCTTCAGAGCAACCTGCTTCGCGCTCGTCTTATGACCTCGCCGCATGTCCAACTCCCTTGGTCCCAGCTGATCCTCTCAATCAGCCCGGTCCAAAGCCAGCCGGTCAGGTCAGCTGGAGGAGGTCGCCGCCTGGCAGAGCCGGCCGCTGGAGTCGGTCTACCCGATCGTGTTCTTCGACGCCCTGCGGATCAAGGTGCGCGACGAGGGCGTGGTCCGCAACAAGGCCGTCCACGTCGCGCTGGGCGTGCGCGCCGACGGCTCCAAGGAGATCCTCGGCCTGTGGCTGGAGCAGAACAAGGGCGCCAAGTTCTGGCTGCGGGTCATGAACGAGCTCAGGAACCGCGGCGTCGGGGACGTGCTGCTTGCCCTGGTCGACGTTTGAAGGGCTTCCGCGACGCGATCCGGGCGGTGTTTCCCGAGGCGCTGGTCCAGACCTGCATCGTCCACCTCCTGCGCCACAGCCTCGACTTCGTTTCTTACAAGGACCGCAAGCTCGTGGCGGGGGCGCTGAAGGACATCTACCGCGCGCACCGAGAAGGCGTGGAAAATGGGACTGCGTGAGTGGATCGTGGCCAAGGCGCAGTTCGCCGTCATCTTCGGCGAGCGCTTCACAAGGGCCATGGCGGCCTGATGTTCAACCCGCCGCCCCCACACGGAATTCCTGACACTCCCGGGCCCATCCGGGCATCCGCTGTACTCGTCCGTTTGCGCCACTTCTGCACCGTCGTCGGGCTGACGCCGTAGCGCTTGGCCAGCGCTCTTACGCACTCTTCACGTGGCTGGATCGTGCGACGGACTGCCTTGTATCTTGGAGTTGCCCGCTGGCGTGAAGCCAGCGAGGCTACACGGTGAGGGTCAGCCCGCGTCCGTCTGGGGCTCTCAAGCCCGCGACAGAGCAAGGTGCGGCCCTCACCGCCACAGTCCCGAACCCGGACAGCCGCTTGGGCCCGAGCCCGCATTTGCAAGGTAGGGTCATGGACGAACAACCCACCATCTTCGTTGGAATAGACGTGTCCAAGGACCGTCTCGACGTTCATCTCAGGCCGTTGGACGAGGCCTTCCACGTTCCGCGGGATGCGAAGGGGCTTGAAGCCCTCGCGCGCCGCTTCGGCAACCTCCCGGTTACCCTCGTCGTCCTGGAAGCCACTGGCGGCTTCGAGGCGAGCGTCGCTGCAGCGCTTGCAGCGGCCGGACTGCCGCTCTGCATCGTCAACCCGCGCCAGATCCGCGACTTCGCCAGAGCCATGGGCCGGCTGGCCAAGACCGACACGCTCGACGCTGAAGTGATCGCCCTCTTTGCCGAGCGCATCAGACCCCCGGTCAGACCTCTGCCGGAACCGGAGAGACGCCACTTGGCCGAACTCGTGAGCCGGCGCCGGCAGATAGTCGGGATGATCAACATGGAGACCAACCGCCGTGATCAAGCCGTAGACAAGCAGCTGACCCGGCGGCTTAGCCGCCATATTGCCTTCCTGGAGAAGGAGCTCGCAGAGCTCGACGAAGATATCGGCCAAACCATCAAGGCCTCTCCCGTCTGGTGCGAGACTGAGGCGTTGCTCAAGTCCGTCCCCGGGGTCGGCGACGTCACCGCGCGCACGCTTCTGGCTCAGCTGCCTGAACTCGGCACCATCGGGCGCCACCAGCTCGCGGCTCTCGTCGGCATTGCGCCGATCAACCGCGATTCCGGCCTGATGCGGGGTCGGCGATCCATCGCGGGTGGGCGAACGTCGGTGCGAGGCGTGTTGTACATGGCTGCGCTGACCGCGATCCGGCGCGGCTCTCCCTTCCGGCCCTTCTACGCGCGGCTCACCCAGCGCGGCCGACCGAGGAAGGTCGTCCTCGTGGCGGTGATGCGAAAGATTCTGGTGACGCTCAACGCCATGGTCCGCGACCGCGCGCTCTGGCGGCCCCTCACGGCTTGACGTTCAACACAGCCGCTCCGTCGTGGTGGCGCTTCCATGGAGAACCTGGCCCATAGCGCATCCCTCGCAGCATGGTGGTCAACCGTACCACCACACTGCGGGATCAAACACCTAGCCTCCGTGCGCTGTGCGATCTGGCGCGACGTGCCCGAACAAAATGTCACTCCCGCCCGCAAGCAAACCGGGCATATAACCTCTGCAACACCGCATGAATGGTCAAATTCGAGCTCAGTTCATTTGAAGCTCCACGGGCCGAATATTGTCGATCATTGCTCGATACTGCCCAGCACGATCATGAAAACATCGGTGCCAGAGCTCCAGGCTGAGAAGCCCCCAAGTCTTGCGAGAGTATCGGCCAGTCCTATCGAAATTATCCAGAATTACCTCAGCGTTAAAGTAGGCTCGATGGCGGAATGACTCATTGGAAAACACGTCAGTCATGAAATCTCGCAGCGGGCCTGCGCTCCATTCCTTCAGAGGGACCGGGAAACCCATCTTGTCGCGGCGGTGAAGCAGACGCGACGACAGATCGCCACTAAAGCACTCCTTAAGGAAATGCTTCATCTGGCCGCCCTTGAATTTGATATTGGCGGGAATCGTCGCGGCAAGTTCAACAATCGAGTGATCAAGGAGTGGTACGCGCGATTCAAGGCTATGGGCCATCGACATGCGATCCTCGACCTGCAAGAGCGCGGGAAGGAGGCACTTGAAGTCGAAGTGCATCATCGAATCGAGATAGGCCTCCTTGCGCACGTTGCGGGCAGAATTGAAAATCGCGAGGTAGCGTTCGACAACGCCGGCGCGGTCAAGAAGGGACCAATCGACTTCACCAAACACATCTCCTGAGCGATCAATTAGGTTCAGGTAACGCTGGTCCGGCGGCCCAAACAAGCCGCGTGAAAACTGCTGCTGGATGAGCGGCTTATACTCCTGCAAGACTTGCAGATGCGGAATGATTGACTCCGGTGTGACGACGAAGTTGCCGTTCTGATATGTACCGTCGATGGCCGCGTTGATGACCTGTTCGAGGTAAGCGATCAAATAGCGCGCGTAGCCACCAAAGATCTCATCGCCGCCTTGGCCACCGAGCACCACCTTTACCGATTCCGCTGCTAGCTTTGACACCATGAACTGCGGGAACGCCCCTGGTCCGGCGACAGGGGTGTCAAGATGATAGATGACCTGCTCAAGATGAGCCTCGAAGTCAGCAGCTTGAATATCAATTTGCTTCAGTTCGATCCCATTCTCTACGCAGACGAGTTCGGCGTAGGCACTCTCGTCATAACCAGCGTAGTCAGTGAACTTGCCGTGGAAACCGAGATGACCGAAGGATGGACGTCGCGCAGCCAAGACTGCCATTAGGCTTGAGTCAATGCCCCCCGACACGTATGCGCCCACTGGGACATCGGAGCGAAGGTGCATATCAACTGATTCGGATAGGCGCGCACGCATCTCCTCCGCGAACCAGTGCGGCGTGTGATTTAGATCGACGTTGTAGTGGATATCCCAGTACTTTCGAATGATGATTTCGCCGCGCTTGATGACAAGTATGTGTCCTGGCGCAAGACTCATAACGTGCTTGAATAGTGTCTTAGTTCCGATGGTATACTGGAACGTCATATACTCAGCCAAGGCATCCGGCTCAGTTTCTACACCGGGCAAAATCGGAAGCAGCGCCTTGATCTCCGAGGCAAAGTAAAAGATACTGTCGACAATGGCATAGTAGAACGGCTTGATGCCGAAACGATCTCGTACAGCGACAAACTCTTCATCAGTCCAAATAGCGTAAGCAAACATACCGCGTAGCTTAGACACCCCATCCAGGCCCCACTTGGCGTGTGCGGCCAGGATTGTTTCTGTATCTGCTTCGGATTTAAAGGGCCAAAAATCCCTAAGTTCGCTCTTTAGCTCGCGATAGTTGTATATCTCTCCATTGAAACTGATAACGGAGCCATTCTTCCCGACCATAGGCTGTTGGCCGGCCGTCGAGACATCAATAATTGCCAAGCGCCGGTGCGCAAGCCCGCAATCCCGTTTAGGCGAGCACCAATGCCCCTCCCCATCAGGACCACGGTGTGCGATTAGCTTGCCCATAACCGCGAGCGCGCTGTCGAGCTTCGGGATCGGGTTGCCGTCCAAGGCGATGGCACCGGCTATTCCACACATCCAAGCTACCGTCTTTTGAGGTGAGATTTGCAAGCGTCGCTTCAAGGACGCCTGTATCAGCGCTGACAGACCCAAATAAGCTCGCAAAGGCAAACCCGACGATTGAGGCTACCTGACGGCAGTCGCATGGAGGTAGCGTTTTGCGTGCGAGTTCGGGTACGAGAGAATGTAAGATATGGCGTTGATCGAGATTTCTCCGGAAAATTTGGCTGGGTCATGGTAACATACGCTTCCGGCACGAACCGGCTGTACGCCACAGCGAAGAGGACCTCGGTGTGAAGGCTCACGCAACCGCCATTGTTGAGCCCGGCGCACAGATCGACCCTAGCGTCACGATTGGCGCATTCTGCTTCGTCAGCCGGGACGCGGTACTGAGTTCGGGCGTTCACTTACATCCACACGTAGTCATAGAAGGCAAAGTCGAAATTGGAAAGGAAACAAGGATTGGGATTGGAGCAGCAATCCAGGGGCCCGCAATTATTGGATCTCGTACCACAGTGTTCCCCTATGCAGTGATAGGTCAACTGGGGCAATATCCCGAACGACACAATATAGATGGGAAAGTTGAAATTGACAGTGAAGTAACTATTCGCGAATTTGTTGCAATTAATAAATCTGTACTAACAGTGTCCACTAAGATTGGTCGAGGCTGCTATATCATGGCCCGAACACAAGTTGACCATGACTGCGTGCTTGAGCCATTTGTCAAGACAGCCACGGGTGTCACCCTTGGCGGCTCGGTTCATATTGAGGACCATGCCTACCTTGGCATGAATGCAGTCGTGCACCAGGGCTTAAGGATCGGTCGCGCGTGCATGATTGGTATGAATGGTGTGGTGACCGCGCATGTGCCGCCATTTACCATCTTGATAAACCGGCGGATCAGCCGAGTAAACACAATCGGACTTTCGCGCATAGGTGCAAGCCAAGCCGATATCGAAATGATTAAAGCGTTCTACGGAGATCTGAAGGGAAGAAATGAGACAGAATTTGAAATGAGTTCCTGGACTAAGGCTATCACTGCCTTTACTAATCGTGTCAGTCCCGAACCAGTTGCGACTATAGATAGAGAATTCGGCCTCGCATGAGACGGACAAGCCAGATTTTTTTCGATTTAATCTGACTTATATTATGTGGCTGCGAAGAAGTTGGCATATTATTCGAGGTGATGAGGTCAATGAGCTGGCCGATGGCTGTCCATGATCCCTCGACCGTGCGCTCGGCGGCCTTGCGCAACAGCGCCTAGAGCTTGGATAAGGCCCTCTCGATCGGGTTAAAGTCCGGCGAGTAGGGAGGAGGAAGAGTAGCCGCGCGCCAACCGCCTCAACAGCCGCACGCACGGCCGGCCCTCTATGGCGGCCGAGATTGTCCATCACCACAGTGTCGCCGGGAGTGAGTTCAGGCACGAGCACGCGCTCGACGTAAGTCTGGAAGGCGTCGCGGTTGATCGGCCCGTCCAGCACGAACGGCGCTGCAATCCCGGACAGGCGCAGGCCCGCTACCAGGGAAGTGGTCCTCCAGTGATGTGTTGGACGCCCCCGACGGCATCGACGTGCCAGGATGGTGGTGTTGTGAGCCACCGGAGGGAGGCGTCCGTGACAGAGGTTAGCACCATCGGCCTGGATCTGGCCAAGAACATCTCTCAGGCCCACGGCGCGGATGCCGCTGGGCGCCGGTGTTCCGCAAGAAGTTGCGACGCGATCAGGTACTGGCCTTCTTCGCCGCCCAGCGGGGCGATGCGCTTTCGAGAATGCCGCTCGCCCTGCTCGCGCAAGTCGACATGGACGCGCGGCGCGCCGTGGGCCGAGTACGATCCGCGGCGCATAGGGCACGGGCGTCTCACGCGCATCCAGCGCCTGCACGCCATCGAAACCGGCGGCCCGCCCGGGGGCGGCCAGGTAGCGCTCCGCGGGGATGTTCTCGGCCAGGAGCAGGTCATGGCTGTCCAACTCGACGTGCCAGTAGGTGAGATCGGTTAACACCTCACCGCGGGTGATGCTGTTGCCGTTCACCAGATGCCCGACGGCCAAGAATAGGCCATCGACCAGCAAGGCATAGTCGGGCGAGACGAGCAGGTCACGGGCCGGCCGCCCGCCTCGATTCGAACGGGCCGCTCAGATTGCAGGGTGGATCACAAAGCCAGCTGACCAGGTCACTTTCAGTCAACCCAGTCTAAGAGCGCCTAACGGAACCGCTTGATCTGGTTGAGTGTGATGAGACTGGCAGCGAGGCTGATGAAGGCCTCATAGATGTCGGCGCGTCGCTCGTAGCGCACGGGCAGCCGACGGAAGCGGTTGAACCAAGCGTGCGTGCGCTCCACCACCCACCGGTGCCGGCCCAGCCTCTCGCTGCTGTCGATGCCGCGGCGTGCGACGCGCGGGACAATTCCACGCGCCCGGCACTCGTGTCGGCGCGGTTCAGCGTCGTAGGCTTTGTCAGCGTGCAGTTTGTCCGGGCGGTGTCGCGGCCGTCCCCTCCTGCCGTTGCGCACGGATGGTATAGTATCAATGGTCGGTGCCATCATCACGCTGTCGTGCCGGTGGCCCCACTCAGGCGGAAGCCGAGCGGTGTACCGCGCGCGTCGGTGACGACGTGGCGCTTCGTGCCCGCCTTGCCCCGGTCCGTCGGGTTCGGGCCGGTGGCAGAGCCCCTTTTTTGGCCGGGACAGAGGCGCTGTCCAGGCTCGCTCGGCTCCAGTCGATCTCGCCCGCCCCATGCAGGCGCTCCAAGAGCACCTGATGCAGGCGGGCCCATACGCCGGCTGCCTGCCAGTCCCGTAAGCGCCGCCAGCAACTCATTCCGCAGCCGCAGCCCATCTCCGCTGGCAGCATCTCTCACGGAACGCCTGAGCGCAGCACGAACAGAATGCCGGTCAACGCAGCTCGGTTCTCGATCGGCCGCCGACCACCTTTTGGACGTGGGCGGGGCGGCGGCAGAAGGGGCGCAATCTCGGTCCAGAGATCGTCAGGTAGAAGCGGGCGAGCCATGTCGGACAACGCCTGACCCAGCTACCCGTGCCCGTTCTGTTAGGCACTCTTAGCCAGCACCTGACGGTCCCACCCCGCGTTGAGGGCGAGCTTGTTATCGGCCAGCACGTAGGCTCGCCGTTCGGCCGGTCCAAGATGGGAGAGGCGCAAGGCGGGGACGGCGCTTAGACCGAGGAGCTTGGCTGCCTCTACGCGGCCGTGGCCTGCGATGATCTCGTCGTCGTCGGAGACGAGGACGGGATTGGTGAAACCGAACCGCTCGATGCTTCGCGCGATTTGGCGGATCTGAGATTTACAGTGCGTTCGAGCGTTGCCAGAGTAGAATTTGAGCCGGTCTACGGCCATAAATTCCAGGCTTTTTTGCTCATTTGTCGGGTTCGAAAGTAAGTTTTTCATGCAAAACTCTTCGGGATTGCAAGACAGAAAGCGACGACGCTGCGTCGCGCGGGGCAAAACAGAACGATCGATCTTCGATCAGGTCTGCGGCGATCAGATAATCCGCCAGCTCGATATCTCTGGGTCGCCTTTGTGAGGAGCTCGGAGGAACGTGAGCTCTTCATTCCATCTGTCATGCCTGCGGCCGACTGGTGAGGCGACCGCCTGCTTCATAGGACGATGTCAAAGAGTGATGCTGGCGATGGGATCGCGCCTTGCGCATACTTGCGAGGGTAATGCCCTCTACGGGCCGATCCCTGCGCCGAACAAAACAAGAACGTGCCGAGGCTTGTCAATCGAAGCCGAAGCTTGGCAGCGATGGGGGAGGCTGCGCGACGATGACAGTTGCTTCATAGCCACAGCTGCTGCGGTCAACGATGATATCGTGGGCCGTGTTCGAACGCAGGGGGACCTGCATCATCGATCTGGTTGCCGGGAGGGTTGGACCTCCCGACCGGTCATCCCCGAAGGACCCGGCCTCAGCTTGGACGCAAGCGGCGAAACGGCGAGCTGCATGCGGCACAGGCCGAGCAGGATCTCATCCGCTCTTGTCGGTGCCGAACGGCAAGATCGAACCGGACAGGAGAAGCCCATCCCGTGAGGGGCCACGCCCACCTCACCCAGCTTCTGCTGTCGCGGCGCTCCTCAGGATGATGACGGCCGCGGAGATTTGCGGCGGCTCGTTCTCTTGCGGGCGACGCTCAGGTCGCGTCCGGGATCAGCTCGTGCTGTCGTGCCAGCAGGAGCATCGCCTCCATGATCATGTGCGCGCACAGATGCGCGGCCATGTCGTTCACGTCCTGCGGGGGACTGACCGTGTTGAAGTCCATCGCCACGATGTTCAGGCCGCTCAGGCTACGGATCAGCTCGATCCCCTCCCGTGCCGTGAGGCCGCCCCAGGTGGGCGTGCAGACGCCGGGGGCGACCGACGGATCGAAGACATCCATGTCCCAACAGAGATAGACTGACCGTTCGCCGACGGTGCTGCGGAACTCGGCCATGGTTTGCGCGAAGCCACGCCGCAGCAGCGTCTCCGCGGTGACGACGCGGAAACCGAGATGGGCTGCGTGATCGAGGACGCCGCTGCAATAGGTGAACCCGCGCACGCCCACGTGCCAGGATCGCGACGCGTCGACCCAGCCTTCCTCGGCAGCGTTTGTGAACTGTGTCGCCGCGTTGTAGCGATCGTCGAGCTCATATGGGTAGGCGTCCGTGTGGCTGTCGATATGGAGCGCGACGAGGCCCGGGTACCGGCGCCCCGCCGCCCGCATGAGCGCCAGCGACACCGAGCCGTCACCCCCGATCCCGACCGGCACGGCCCCCGCATCGAGGATCGCGCCGGCTGCCGCCTCGATCCGGGGCAGCGCGTCGTCGATCCGCCCTGGCGTGAGCGCCACGTTGCCGCAATCGACCGCACCAAGCAGGCTCAGGACGTCGACATCCGCCAGCGACGGGTGGAACCGGCGGATGAGGCCGGATTGCCGGCGCACGGCGGCCGGGCCCTGCCGCGCCCCGACCCGGAAGGCGTGGGTCCCGCAATCGAACGGCACGCCGAGGATCGCCGCCCGGCATCCGGGACCGGGGCTCCCGACGGGAAGCCCCATGAAGGACTCCGGCGGCGTGAACAGCGGGTCGGTCAAGGCTGCGTGTCCCTCAGGAAATCGAAGGCGGTGAGCGCGTGGACGCGCGCCACCTGGCCGAGTTCGGCGATCGCGGCATACTCGTCGGGACTGCCCATGCCGTGGGGGGTCGGCCCATAGACGACGGTCGGGATGCCGCGCATCCGGAACCAGCGGGCGTCCGAGCCGCCGACCCGCATGTTGACCGCGACCGGGGTGCCCAGGACCTCCTCGGCGGCGGCGGCGCAGAGGCGCACGAGGGGGTGGTCCGGGTCGGTGTGGTTCGGCGCGAAGTTCCGCAGCACGCGCACCGTCAGGCTCGGGTCGTCGAGGGCGCCGTGGATCGCCGCCTCGACCGCCTCCGTCGCCACGCCGACGGGCAGGCGGATATCGAGCGCGGCGCGGGCCCGGGCCGGGACGAGGTTGGGCGAGGTGCCGCCCTCGATCCGGCCGAGATTGACGGTGATGCGGCCGAGCGTCTCCGCCTCGCCGGCCCCGGCCAGGGGCTCGGAGATGGGGCGCGACCGGACAATCGCCTCGATCACGGCCGCGGGCGCGGGGACGGGCACCGCCGCCAGCGCCGCGCCGAGCCGGTCCAGCGCCCCGCGCAGCCGGTCGATCGCGTTGTCGCCGAGGTGGACATGGGCGCCGTGGGCGGGCCGCCCCGCCGCCTCGACCTCGATCCAGAGGAAGCCCTTCTCGCCGAACCGCAGGACGCGCGGCGATCCGGCATCGCCGATGATCACCGCGTCGCCCGAGGCGTGGGGCACGGTGTCGAGCAGCCACCGGGTCCCGAGGGGGCCCATGCTCTCCTCGTCCCCGGCCAGCGTGAGGACGACCTCGCCGGGCCATGCGTCCGCGACGCCGGCGAGCCCGGCGAGGGCGACGATGGAGGCGGCGATCCCGCCCTTCATGTCGGCGGCCCCGCGTCCGTACAGGCGCCCGTCGGCGGTCGCACCGGCCGGATCGACGCTCCAGGCGTCAGTCTCGCCGACGGGGTAGGTGTCGAGATGGCCGTTGAGGACGACGCGCCGCCCGGGCCCCGTGCCTCGGACGCGGGCGACGACGTTCACGATCGCCTCCGCGCTCGCGTGCAGCGTGACCTCGGCCGAGGGCACCGCCTCGCGGATGCAGGCCGCGGCGACTTCGGCGACCGCGCGGGTATCGCCGGGCGGGTTCGGGGAAGCCGCCGCGATGAGCCGCCGCGCGATGGCGGCAACCTCGGGGCCGCGGTCGACGGCGAGGGTGCGTCGGGCGTCGGTGTCATCGTGCGGCAAGGCGGCGCTCCCAGATGCGGATCGATTGCGTCAGCGGCCAGCAGATCGCGAAGTAGATCACCGCGATGAAGGTGAAGATCTCCAATGGCCGGAAGGTCGACGACGAGAGTTCCATCCCTCGCCGCGTGATCTCGCCGACGGAGATCACCGCCGCGAGGGAGGAATATTTTATCAGCTGCACGAAATTGGCCGCGAGCGGCGGCAGGATGAAACGGACCGCCTGCGGCAGGACGATCCGCACGAAACTCTGACCCGGGGTGAGGCCCAGAACCTGCGCCGCCTCCCGCTGCCCGACCGGAACGGCCTGGATGCCGGCCCGAAAAACTTCGGCGATGAAGGCCGAGGAGTAGATCGACAGCCCCAGGATCGCGGCGGCGAAGGCGTCCAGGCGGATCCCGAGGAGGATCGGCAGGACGTAGTAGGCCCACAGGAGCTGGACGAGGATCGGCGTGTTCCGGATGACCTCGCCGTAGATGAGCGCGAGCGCGCGGAGGGGCCAGAAGCGCGAGGCCGACATGACCGCGACGAGGAGGCCGCCCGCCGTCGCGAAGACGAGCGTCAGCCCCGAGATGATCAGAGTCGTCTGAGCGCCCGACAGCAGGAAGGGGAGGTTCGCCGGGATCACGTCCCAGCGGAACTGATAGCTGCCCATCACGGGCGACCTACGGTGCGACGATCGGGCCGAGCCCGTTCTTCTCGGCGAACTTGGCGAGCCGCCCGTCGAGCTTGATCGTGTCCACGAAGAGGTTGACGTAGTTCAGCCAGATCTGGTCGCCCGGCGCGACCACGTAGGCGTAGGGCGTCACCGCCAGCTTCTCCGGCGGCAGCAGGTAGGTGATGCCGGGAAACTCCTTCTTCATGCGCAGCGCGGTGGGGAAGTCGCTCATGATGACGTCGGCCCGGTTCGACATCAGCTCGGCCTGGCTGGTGGCCGGGGGCGCGACGGCGTTGACGGATGCGGTCTTGAGATAGCCCCGCATGAACGGCTCGATGTAGGAGCCGAGCGTAACCGCGGCGGTGATGCCCTTCTTGTCGATGTCGTCCCACTGCTTGATCGGGCCGCCCTCCTTCACCACCGCGTAGACGTTGGTGATGAGGTAGGGCTTCGAGAACTCGACGGCCTGCGCCCGCTTCATCGTCGCCCCGACGCCGAACATCCCGATGTCGCACTTGTTGGCCTGCAGATCCGCGATGAAGGTGCCGAAGGCCGTCTCGACGACCTCGAGCTTCACCCCCATGTCCTTCGCCAATTCCTTCATCAGGTCGGCGTCGATGCCCTCCAGCTCCCCGGTGGCGGGGTTGCGGAACGAGATCGCGTAGTAGAGCGGCCAAGTGCAGACCCGCAGCCGGCCGGATTTGGTGACTTCGTAGAGGTGTGACTGCGTCTGCTGAGCGGCGGCGGGGGGCGCCGAGCCGAGCAGGGTGAACCCGCCGAGGAACGCCGCGAGGAGCCCGGTGAAACGACGCGTCATGGTGCAAACCTCCGTGTGAATGCGGCTGTCGATCAGTCCTCGAACTGCGCCAGGAAGCGGCGCGCGCGATCCGTGTGGGGTGCGGCGAAGAAGGCCTTCGGCTCGCCCTCCTCGATGATCCGGCCGCCATCCATGAAGACGACGCGGCTGCCGACCCTCTCGGCGAAGCCCATCTCGTGGGTCACGACCATCATGGTCATGCCCTCGCCGGCAAGATCGCGCATCACCGTCAGCACCTCGCGCCGCAGTTCCGGGTCGAGGGCGCTCGTCGGCTCGTCGAACAGGAGCACCGCCGGGCGCATAGCCAGGGCGCGGGCGATGGCGACGCGCTGCTGCTGGCCGCCGGACAGGCGACCCGGATAGGCGTCGCGCTTGTCGGACAGGCCGACCTTGGCGAGGAGCGCCTCGGCGCGGGCCACGGCCTCGTCGCGCGTCAGCCCTCGCACCCGCATCGGCGCCTCGATGACGTTGGCCAGGACACTCATGTGCGGCCACAGATTGAAGTGCTGGAACACCATGCCGATGTCGGGACGCACCGCGCGGGCTGCCCGCGCCACCGTCCGGTTCGGCTGCCCGCCCGCGACGACCCGGTCGTGCATGAGCACGCGGCCGCGGTCCGGTGCGGCGAGGAGGGCGAGGCAGCGCAGCAGCGTGGTCTTGCCCGAGCCGCTCGGCCCGATGACGCACACCACCTCCTGCTCGTGCAGCGTGAGATCCACGGCGTCGAGGACGCGGTGCGACCCGAACGCCTTCCCGATCTCCTGTCCCTCGAGGATCCGCCGGGCCACAATCGCCATGACTCATCACCATCCGTGATGCATGCAGACTGGCGCATTTCTCCTGTGCGTGTCACGCCTAAATTGTAGTCTTGAGCCGAGAGCCGGTGATGCTCGATAAATCATTGTTATGGACCTGCGTCAGATCGAGCTCTTCACCGCCATCATCGAGCACGGGAGCCTCACGGCGGCGGCCCGCGCCCTCGGCGTGACGCAGCCGGCGGTCAGCGCCGGGCTGGCGCGACTTGAACGGGCGGTCGGCTTCTCGCTGTTCCGCCGGGATGGGCGGCAGGTTGTGCCGACCGCGGAGGCGACTCTCCTCTACGAGGAGGCCGTCCGGGCGCTGGCCGGTGTCGCGCAGCTCGATGACGCCGCCGCCGCCATCGCGGCCGCCGCGCGCGGCTCTCTGACGGTGGCGACCAACCCGAGCCCCGGGATTGCCTGGCTGCCCCGCATCGTCGCGGAGTTTCACCGGACCCGGCCCGACGTCTCGCTCAATCTCCTGACCCGCTCCTCACGCGAGGTCCGCGACCTCGTGGCGGCCCGTGCCTTCGATTTGGGCATCGCCGAGCCGCCCTTCGACAAGAAGGACAGCGTCGTCCGCCGCTATCGATTCGCCGCGGTGGCGGCCCTCAAGGCCGATCATCCCCTGGCCGCGCATGAGACGTTGACGCCTGCGCTCCTCGACGCGGCGCCCATGATCGGGCTGCTGCCCTCGCACGGGACCACTCCCGCCATCGCTCAGGCCTTCGCCGCGGATGGGTCGGAGCTGCGGATCGTGATCCGGTGCGAGTTCTTCGCGACCGCGCTCAACCTCGCGGCCGAGGGGGCGGGGATCGCCATCGTCGACCCGATCAGCGCCGCTTGCCACGCGGCGCCCGACATCGCCATCCGCCCCTTCGCGCCGCGCATCACCTACGAGGTAGCCGTTCTGAAGCCGGCCCAGAGCGGCCTCTCACGCCTCGCCGAGGCATTCGCCACGGCCATCGATCGGCATGTTCGTCCCTATCTGATGGAGCAAAGCCCATGACGCTGTCGGAGCCTCTGCCCGCCTCCGTCGCCGCCGGGATCCTGTCCGACCGGCTCCTGCCAGCGGAATTCGCGGCGCTCTGCGATTGCGGCGGCCGCCTTGCGGGTTCGCCCTCGGAGGCCGCGGCGCGCGAGCTCGTCCGGCGCCTCGGCGAGTCGGCGACGGGACGTCCCGCCGAGACCGTGCCGACGCCCTATGACGGATGGCAGGCCGCCTCCACCACGCTGGAGGTCGTGGAGGGAGCGCGCGTCGTCTCGCTCGGCTGCCACCCACTCGTGCGCACCGTCGCCACGCCACCATCGGGACTGGAGGCGGAGGTCGTGCCCGTCGGACGCGGCACGGAAGCGGAGTTCGCCGCGCTCGCCCCGGTGCTGGCCGGCCGCATCGCCCTGGTGCGGCACGAATACATGTTCGCGGCGGGGCACATCCACCGGCGGCTGAAGTACGCCTGGGCGCAGCAGGCCGGTGCCGTGGGCTTCCTGATCGCCGGACCTCTGCCGACACGCCCGGTCGCGGGTTCATGTGGCCGCGGCCGCGAAGACGGGATCCCCGCCCTCGGTATCACACCCGAAGCTGCGGCTCGCCTCGCGCCGAGAGGATCCGGCTACACCCTGGCCCGCCTCAGGATTGCCGCGGACGAGTTTGCCGACAGTACGGACGCGATCCTGTTCGATCTGCCGGGAAAAACGGCCGAGACCGTCGTGCTGAGCGCGCATCTCGACGGCCACGACCTCGCCGAGAGTGCCATCGACAATGCCACCGGTATCGCGGCGGCGCTCGCAGTGGCGCGGGCGCTTGCACCCCATGCGGGTTGCTTCCGGCGTGGGTTGCGCCTCGCCTTCTTCAGTGCCGAGGAATGGGCGTTGACGGGCTCGCGTGTTTACCTTGAACACCTGCCCACGGCCGATCGCGAGACGCTCGCCCTGAACATCAATCTCGACTCCGTCGCCGGCTCCGACCACCTGACGGCCCTTTGCAGCGGGTCTTCGAAGCTCGCGACCTGGGTCGAGCGGAGATCAAGCGCGGCCGGCGTCCCGGTCAGGACGTACCTGCCGCACATGGCCAACTCGGACCATGCCAACTTCGCCAAGCACAACATCCCCGCCTTACGCCTCGTGGCGGGCTTCGACGAGCTCGATTCCAATCTCAAACATGTTCTGACAGCGGCCGATACGCGGGATAAGGTTGGAGAGGGCCAATTACGACTCGCGGCCCTCGCCGCTGCTATCCTCGTGTGGTCCGCTCTCACGGATGAACACCTGGTCTCCTGAGCTGCTCGTCGAAGCCTCTTGCAGATCAGCCGGTGGAGCGCTCTTCAGGATCGACTCCGCCAGAGGGGTCGTCACGGGGGACGTCAACGCGCTCGGCCTCTATTCTTGCTTGATCGTCAACTCCTGCGGTCCGGACTGATCCTCTCAATCAACCCGGTCCAAAGCCAATTGGTCAGGGCCGGCCAGAGGATGGAATTCGAAGTCGCCGCGCAAAGCATCCAGGGCGGAGAATGCCAGAGACATATCATGCGCGTTGCAATTTCCGACGAACAGAACCTGCTTCCGGATTGTCTGAGCCATACCCACGCGCGCCGATATTCAGCGGAGACAAGCTGCTTGTCCCCTGTAGCGACCTGGATTTCGCGCTGCGGGACTGCTGCGGCGACCTACGCGGATTCACCTTACTCTCGATCGAGACAGGCGGAGAACCGCTCACCCGCGACTGCGCGACCACCGACGGGACGCTCGGGTGTCGACATCTGCCGGCCCATTCTCTGTAGGGATCTGGGTCGAGGCCGAGACGCGGATGATACGCCGACCGTCAACGATACGCTCCTCCCCGGCTCCGTCCGTCATCAATGCGACCGGCTCGACCGCCGCAATGCCTGACTCGGAGACCAGCGAACGCCTGCCGGGTCCTCGTATACTCTCGCGGCTCCGCCGAGCGGGCGGACGAGCGCGCCGCAACCAAGCTGTGAGGTAGTGCAGGGCGTAGCTCGTGGCGTCGACCTGATCATCGTGCCGGCCGTTCGGGAAGGCCAACAATTCGGCTTCATAGACGCCGAGCCAAGATGCCTCCTGAGGCAAGTGCACGCGTCCCTCTTCGAAGCGCGCCGACTGCGCCTCGCAGCGCGCCACTTTATCGAGTCGTGCCGGCAACAGAACCGGACGCAGCGCGCTGGTGCGGCGCAGATCTTGGAGCAGCGCGTAGCCGAGCGCGGTCTTCTCGATCAAGGTGACGTCCGCATCCCAACGCTCGCTCAGTTGCAGCACGGCACGCCGCAGCTGAGGGAATTCGAGGCGCTGGCGGACCGCGTCGAGCAGGTAGAAGTTCTGGTCGCAGACGCCCCACACCAGCCCGACTGACCAATCGCTTGTCTCACCCAGAGTCGAAGCCGTGTCCCAAGCGACGATGATCCGGTCCAGCGCGACCGGTCGCTCACGGTAGAACCTGAGCCACTCGCGCCGGATCAGATTGCCGCCTGCCGGCGTCGGTGCCTGCTGGTACTGCGCCTCGAAAGTGCGCGAGCCGAGTTCGCGGCGCAAACCCTCGAGCAGATCGCGCGGCTCTCGGTCCGGCTGGAGGGCATCTCCGCAGCGGCGCCGATGCACGTGGCCTGGACGTGCACTGAGCTGAAACACCCCATCCTCGACGGCGATCGCCGGCAGGTGGACGACCTGCCAATCTTCCGGAGCGCGCTCGAGCAGGTGGCCGCTGAGATCCGCCTCGTGCAGGCGCTGCATGACCAGCACGATCGCGCCGCGCCGCTTGTCGTTCAAACGTGAGACCAGCGTTCCCTCGTAGTACTCGATCGCCCGACGTCGATCGGCCTCTGAAGTGGCGCTGGAGGCCTTCATCGGGTCGTCGAGGATGATGACGTCAGCACCGCGCCCAGTCAGCGCGCCTCCCAGGCCGAAGGCCAGGCGTCCGCCCTTGAGCGTAGTCACGAGCTCGACGTCGCGCTGGCGGCGGGCGACGAGTTCGCAGGACGGAAATAGCTCACGGAACCAGTCGCTCTCCATTATGTGACGCGTGTCGATCGCGTGCTTGCGCGCGAGATCGGCGGCGTAAGACGCGCAGAGGATACGCTTGGTGGGATCCCGACCTAGAAGCCAAGCGGTGAAGGCGACCGAGACTGTGATCGACTTCATCGAGCGTGGCGGCACGTTGATGATCAGGCGGCGCACCTCGCCGCTGGCCACGCGCCCGAGCTGCCATGCCAAGTGATCGAGGTGCCAGCTGTGACAGTAAGGCGTCCCGGGCTCAAGCGCATGGAACGTCTTCTGAGCAAAAGCAGCGAGGTTCTGGCGCAGCAAAGCGCGCAGGAGACGCTGCCGGTCACTCACGGCCGCTCTTCCCATCATCATCGCACCTATTTGCAGGCACGCTCTTGGCGTCGAGCACATCGGGGCAATGAGTGCGCAGGATCGTCTCGTCTTCAACCGACGTTTCTTCGTTTGTGACCGAGACAGACTCGTCGACGGCCATGCGAACGAGTTGATCGATGACATCTCTTATGACTTTAGGATCACCCTTGAGCGCGAGTTCCGCTTGCTTCTTCAAGAGCGCGGCAAAGCGGCTAACGTGACGTTCGCGGCCTCCCTCGACGATCTTGATAGTCTCTTCCAGCCACTGCGTCGCGAGCAGCGCGCGAAGTGTCGAGCGGTTGAGGCTACCCTTAGGTCTCCCCTCGGGATTACCGCTCTGTCCTTTGCGAAAGCGTGTCCGCCTGGGAGGGCGTTTGTAGCCGACACGCTCAACGTCCTCTGTGATTTCAGAGGAGGCCTCTGCCCCAAGGAAGCCGTCGGGATGCTCGTCATCAACGTTTTTCATGGCGATCTCCAGCGAAGCGCCATGCCTCTCTGATGAGGCATGACACGGTTGCGCCGGAATGCCGCTCATTCGAGCGATGACGTCTGACCCGCACGACAGCGGAGCGTCTTCCCGATTGCGTCTACCGTTGAATGCGCATCACAGCGATGCACTGTCTCGTTGTTATTCGAAGAATTCGCACAAGTCAATTATTTCTTGTGTGATCCGAATGTATTTTTTGATATATCGATGTCATGATTATGAAATATGCAAGTCGCGGCGATGGCTCGAGGCACATTGCGTCGAACCATCGCTATTCGCTTTTTGCCATCACGACTACGAGACGGGGCGTTCGTTGTTTGCTAAGAATTTGACGGCCTCACCCGTGTTCGCACCCGAGGCTCGGCCTTTGCAGCGGAAATCATTGTGGCTGGCGGGAATGACTGAACCGAGGCCGCGCCTTTCCGCGCTTCAGCAAAGCGACGCTCCGCCAGTTGCGCTAGGGTCAGCCCCGTCTCAAGATGCACAGCTTCGCGGCCTGAAACTTCCTCGAAGCGCCGGATCGCGATCTCGGCATAGCGTGGCTCGTACTCCACGGCTCGGACGCGCCGGCCCGTCCGCTCTCCGGCCAAGATCGTAGTGCCGGAGCCGACAAAGGTGTCGAGGACGAGCGCGTCGCGCCGGCTAACATCCTTGAGTGCATCGACCACGAGCTGCGTCGGCTTGACCGTCGGGTGATCGCCGAGGTCATCCAGGCGTCCGGACCTGAAGGCGTTGGCCCCCGCATAGGTCCAGACGTTCGACCGATTGCGCCCAAACCGGCCCATCTGGACGTTGTCGCGATGGGATGCATCTCCAACCCGAAAGACGCCGATCAGCTCGTGCTGGTTACGATACAACCCACCCTGACCCGCGTTGGTCTTCACCCATGTGATCAAGTTGAGGTACGCGCCGTAAACGCGCTCTCCGGCCTCGACGAGGTCGCGGACATGCTTCCAATCGATACAAACGAAGTGCACCGCCCCAGGCACCGCGACCCGGGCGGCGTTGCCGAGGGCAGATCCGAGGAAGGCAACGAACTCGGCTTGGGTCATCTCACCTGACGCGAAGGCGAAGTCAGGGTGACGGATTCGACCCCGGCCCCCGGTCGAACGCACAGGCACATTGTAGGGCGGATCTAGGAACGCAACCTCGGCTTTCTCGCCGCTCATGAGGCGGTCGAGGAGATCGACATCGCGCGCTTCACCGACGGCCAACCGATGCGCGCCGAGGCTAAACATATCGCCGCCCCGGAGGCAGGACGCCGCCGGTGCAAGCGACGGATCGGTCGCTTCGGCGGCTGCGTTGCCACCATCCTCGTAATCGATCACGAGTGCGTCGATCTCTGCGACCTCGAAGCCAGAATCACAGAGGGTGAGCCCGGCTTCCTCGAAGAGCAGCGTCAGTTCGGGAATCTGGCTTGCCAACGCCTTGCGGTCGAGGCGAGCATCCAAGCCAACGCGATTGTCGCTCAGCAGGAACGACCGCTTCTGAGCTTCCGATAGATTGAAGACCTGGACAACTGGCATGCAGTCGAGGCCAAGCGCTCTGGCGGCCGCAAGGCGGCCATGGCCTGCAAGGATCACGTAATGCTCGTCGATGACGGCCGGCGCCAGCTGTCCGCCAACTTCGAGGGCACGACTAAGCTTCTTTACCTGCCGCGATGAGTGGATCTGCACGCGATGCGGATTTTCGACCAAGCTCGCAACCGGAGCAAGTCCATAGCGCCCCTCCAGCCCCGGCCCGATGGGTATACGCGGCGCTTCATCGAGGGTGATCGCGTTGGCGTGTGCTGCGCAGGGCACAAGTCCGACCGTCGTATCGGCAAGACGGGCTGGTTGTTGTTTTGACATCGTAGCCTCCAAGGCTGACCCAGCGATGGAGACCGATGTTGACTGAGAGGAACGACAGCATGCGCAGCCACCAGTCGCCAAGCGACTGCGAAGTCGCTCGCGCCAAACCGATGCTGCTCAGGGCTCCAACACCCCATGCTGCTTCATGTGATATGACTACGGGCCGCCGAATGCCTCAGGGCAAATCGGTCCCGGATGCCCCATCGGATCTGAGTCGTCTCCGACAGGCGTACCAAGAGGTGACGCATTCGACCGTTCAAAGCAAGCTGAATTTTGGCTTCTGAACAGGACCACGCCGAAGGCGGGCTTATGCGATGTCAGAGCGGCAGATCCGGAATCAAAGAAGTCCGGTGGACTGGAAATACAGCTCGCGAAGGCGAGAACGTCGCCTTGGAACGCTCAGCCCGGCGTGAGATCCATTTACTTGCCCCGTCTATCCAGACGCGCTCCTGTCTCGCGACAGACGATGCCACCTCCGATCAGCCGCTTGAACGGGCTCGCCTTCCCGCCTGGAAACGGCCGGCGGTGGGGATCGGCGATGCCGGCGTGCCGATCCCGCACTCGCCGCACCCGAGCGATTATGCCGACATCCACCACTGTTTTGGCCGCGTGGCAGGGTCGGCACAGCACCTGGCAGTTCTCCAACGAAGCATCTTCCGTCAGCGCCGCTGGGATGATGTGGTCGTAGTGGAAGTGCCCGACCTGCAGCGCGCACGGACAGCGGCTGCCGTCCGTGAGTATACCCTCACAGCGTCCGTCAGCTCGGGCGAGGGCGGCGCGCAGCACCGCCTTGCTGAACTCTCGCCGCGCCATCACGCCACCCCCGCAGAGGTGCGCGTGGTCGGCCCGCCCAGGTCAGCTGCGATCTCGGCGCGTTCATGCGTGGTCTGGGCAAGCCGGTAGGCGTGCAACTCGCGCGCGCCACGTCCTGCACAAGCAGCGAGCCAGCCGAGAAAGCCGACATCGCCGGCCTCGCAGGGACGAGCCGCGACGATCGTAGCTTGTCCGTCGTGCTCATCCCGAGCGACCGCGAGGATGACGGCCGAGTGCCCGGCGACAGGGTCAGCCGCATCGAGCGGTTGAACGACTACGACGTAGCGCCGACCGGAGCGCCCACGCCAGACGCTCATGGCGAGTGCGGGGCCACCACGCAGGCCAGCACTCGTCCGCAGGCGCTCCTCACGCACGGGCGAGCGCACGGAGCGGTCGGCCTTCAACTCGCGCAGGGCAGCCGCCCAGGAGATGTTGCGGTTCGACATGGCCGCCCTCACGCCGATCGGGTGTGAGATGCCGACCGGCATGGAGCCGATAGTCGCCGACGGTACGCCACTCCTCTGGATCGGCCATAAGGACGCGAGGGGAGGGGGCGGAGCTGAACCGAACGGCGTGAGCACATGATGCGCCTCGAGCTGGCGGCGGGATCTGCCCCGCCACTGCCCCGACCCCGCACGCGGCCTCATGAGCCTGCGGGGCAACGCGATTATCAGACCTCAGCGCGCCTGTTGTCGGAACGCCTTAGCCAGTCGCTACCGCGGCGATCATCCTGAGCAGCCTTCGCGTCTCGAGGCATGTCACGCGCTGCAACGCTTCGGCCTGCCGCCGCCAAACCTCGGCAGCGCTCGCCCCACGCCCATCTTGGGCGCGCCATGCGGCTGCGCTGCAGGTCATGATCAAATCCGCAACCACGCTCCCACCATTCAAAGGCATGTCGTGTGCGAATCGATCGATGACGCTGCTCGGATCAACCATGCTCAAGATTTTTTCGTCCCGGCTTACAAGAGCTATTGCTTCGCGGCACATCTATTCACGCTCCGATCGCCGCCGCAGTCCAGTCAAATATTGCCGACAGCTCGACATTATTTTTGAGCCTGACGATTTGGATCGAGTAGGCTGCTCGGGCGCCGATCGCGCGACCGGGGATAAGGAACGCACCGAGTTCTTTGCGCAGCCCTCAGAGCTCTGACGCGATCAGGTAGTTCATGGCTCCCACCGGTCGGCTGGCGGCCGTGTCCGTCTCTCACTCGCGCCGACTGTTGATCGACCTGGGCAAGGTCGAGAGCCCGGGACCGAGGTTGGCGGCCAACTTACGACGGGATGGGACCGTATCGGAAGGAGGGAAAGCCCAGCCCGACCCGCTCGGTCGCAGGCGGCGTATCGCGACCGTGATTGCTGTCAGGCGCTGCGGGCGCCGGCTGCAGCTCGGCCCGAACAGTCCCATGACCTCGACCGGCGCGACATCGACCGCGGATTCCCACCTCGATTCTGGCGCCACCAAAGCAGCTAGGCTGGCGCGCGCTGGGTCAAAGCGGCGTTGAATGCCGCCACAGCCGTGCTGGGTAACGGGCAGCAACCCCTCGCGGGCCGGAGATCGAGGCACGCCCGCGATGACGAGATTCGATACGCTTCCCTGAACGGTTTCCAAGCGGCCGCGGGAAAAGGCTGGCCTTGTCGACCATTGTAGCAAACGCTAATTTGCAGTCATTGACTAATGGAGGTCGCCATGGCCGTGATGACCATCCGCAACATCGACGCAGCGTTGAAGACGCGCCTGCGCGTCCGCGCTGCCTTGAAGGGCCGCTCGATGGAGGACGAGGCCCGCGATATTCTGCGCTCAGCGCTCTCCACGGAGCTTCCGCAGCCCGCGAACCTCGGTCACGCGATCCACGAAAGATTTGCTACCCTCGGAGGTGTTGATTTGCCCGCCGTGCCACGGGAGCCGAGTCGCGATCCGATCGGATTCGCGGAGTGATCGTCCTCGACACCAACGTTTTGTCTGAGCTGATGCGTGCGACGCCGGCAGCGCCCGTCCTTCGGTGGTTTGCCGTTCAGTCTGCAGCGACTCTGTTCACCACGACCCTCACGCAGGCTGAAATTTTCTATGGCTTGGCCCTCCTTCCCGATGGCCAACGCCGCGACGACCTGATGGCGGCTGCACGGCCAATCTTTGCGGTTGAGCTCGCCGGCCGGATCTTGAGCTTCGATCAGGATGCGGCAATGGCTTACGCGGCGATCGCCGCCCACCGACGCCGAGAAGGTCAGCCGATTACGCAGATCGACGGGCAGATTGCGGCAATCACCGCCTCGCGCGGCGCGCGACTTGCGACTCGCAACGTGAAAGATTTTATCGATTGCGGTATCATTCTGATCAACCCGTGAAATCCATCATAACGTGCCATTATTTATTGATCGATCTGAGATCGGATATAGTTTTGAAATTGAACTTTTGTACGCGCAATCAGTTTAACAATACTTGCGCGATTAATTGGCAGATACGGGACACTGGCCCAGCTTAGACAGGAGAGATCGATCAGGGCATTTCGGCGTCTCTCGGTGCACGGCACCTCGATACTGTTCCGAGTCTGGGTCTGGACCACTGCATCCGAGAGCGCCTCATCATACGCATGATTACCGTGCCGAACGCCGGTCTCTCTGACAGGCCACTTCCGTCCTTGCTCGGGCAGGTGCTTGGCCAGAACAACGGACCCCTCTTTGCTGAGGCTGGTCCGGCATCAAACTCTGGATCCGGAAAGTTCCCTGTATCTTTCGCTGGTGCAGGGAGCATCAGGGCGTCCGCCTACCAACGCTCCGACCTTGCGCGTCCGGGTTGCGCCCATGCCGGTCGTTCATCGCTCTGACGTCCACGCTGCAAGTCAGACACGTCCGCTGCGCCTCCGGATCTGCAGTTCGGCCGGCTCCGCAAACGGCGAGCGATCTAGCGCCCTCACGGCCGACCCGAGCGGCCGGAGAACGGCCAGCCTCGCGCGCTCTTAGCCGGTCGAACGGCGGACAAGCGGACATCCTGAACGCCGTCGATGGCGAGCCGTTGCGGGAAGTCGGAAATCGCCCTATCGGCGGCGATGCCCGGCCGATCGCTTCGCTCAACCAGGTCCGATACCCTCTTTGACGAGATCAGCGTGCGGCTCCCGCTGTTCGAGGATCTGCCTCCTGACGCGCTACAGCATCTCGCGACGCCGGGATTCGGCCGCGGATTCCTGACGGCCTCGCTGCGAGCCCGCCTGCGCAAGGCCGGGTATCGGGATCTCGGCCAACTGGCCCAGACTTCACCGGAGGCGATCGCCAGCATCAGGAAGTTCGGTCCGGTCCGCGTCGACCGCGTTCGGGATCTCATCCTCAACGAGATCGCGCGCTGGCTGCCGGGCGCCCGAGAGAGGCACGCAAAGGGGGCCACCGGAGAGCGGAGGCTCGGACGCCTGCGAGACAGGCCGGTCGAAGGCCTGCCCCTGGCCGCCGACGCGATCGCCGCGCTCGGCTGCGCCGGTTGCACCTGCGCGGATCTGGCCGGCCGTTCACGCACCGAACTCCTCGGCACGGGACGCGTGATCGCCCGCGATGTGGATCGCATCATCGCGACGCTCGCCGAACTCCTGGGCGGGAGCAGGACGACCGCTTCTCTGTCCGCGCAGGTAGCCGAAGACGCGCCCGCGACGGAGCCGGAGACGATCGCATCCCGTCGGGCCGCCCTGCTCGCACAGCAGGATCGTGAATGGGATGCCGCTGCCCCGGCCACAGATTGATTAGCCTCGGCCTGACCCATCCCGGATCAGCGGATTCCAGCTCAGCCGGCTCGGCCGCTGCGCGCCGATGGCCGACCGGCGGCCAGATACGATCCGCCTTGCGAACAGTCGTCGTTGAGAAGCGGCCCGCTCAGCCGAGCCCGAGGCCGCGGATGAGCAGGATGGCGGTGGCCAGCAAGACGAGGAGCGAGGCGGTGACCGCCATCGTGACCCGGCCGCCCACCTGTGCCAGCACACGCACGTCCACCCCGAGGCCCAGCGCGGCCATCGACACGATCGTGAGGAAGCCGGCGAGGCGTGAGATCGGCGCGATCCAGGCGTCCGGGATCAGCCCGAGCGAGCGCAGGCTCGCCAATGCCAGGAAGCCGAGGATGAACCACGGCACCAGCTTGAAGAAGCCGGGCCGGCTCCGGGTGGTCCGGGCGGTCGCCCCCGCCGCCGGCAGGCGCGGCGCGAGCAGCGACAAGGCCAGCACCACCGGTCCGAGCATCAGCACTCGAACCAGCTTGACCAGCGTGCCCACCTGCGTGGCGAGCGGGCCCACCGGGACGGTCGCGGCCAGGACCTGCGGCACCGCGTAGACGGTCAGCCCCGCCAGCACGCCGTACTGGTGCTCGCTGAAGCCGACGAGCGGCACGAACAGCGGCAGGCCGAGCACCATCAGCACGCCCAGCACGGCCGTGAACGCGATGGCGGCCGCCACGTCCCGGCTGTCCGCCCCGATCACCGGCGCCACCGCGGCGATCGCCGAGTTGCCGCAGATCGCGTTGCCGCAGGCGATCAGCAGCGCCATGCGCACCGGCAGCCCGAGAGCGCGGCAGAGGGCGCAGCTCGCCAGGATGGTCAGCGCTACCGCCCCGACGATGCCGGCCAGCAGCGCCGGCCCCGAGGCGACAATGGCCCCCAGGCTCACCGCGGCGCCCAGCAGGGTCACGGCCACCTCCAGCACCTGCTTGGCCGAGAAGGCGATCCCGGCCTTGAAGCGCGCGCCCGGCACCCAGGCGGAGCGCAGGGCCGTCCCCAGCAGGATGGCCAGCACCAGCGCCTCGACGTAGGGATGGCCGGTCAGGTGCTCCTCGCCAGCCTGCAGACCCTGCGCCACCACGGTCAGGCCCAGGCACAGGAGCAGGCCCGGGAGCAGGGTGCCGGCCGTCCCGGCCCAGGCGGATGCGCGCCGCGACCGGGACGGTGCGGTCCCGGACCGGTCCAGCACGGCGGGTCTGGCGATCATCGCGCGGCCTCCTGTCCGGTGTCGGCGCTCAGTAGGCCGCGCCGAGATAGGCGGCGATGGCCTTGGCCTGCTCCTCGGCGATCGGCGCCCGGTAGACCTTGATCATCTTGGCGACCTCGGCGTCCCAGAAGGCCTGCCCCTTCTTCGGCGGCTGCATGGCGACGTAGTCGGCCGAGTGGCAGGTCATGCAGTTCTCCTGCGCGGCCTGGAAGCCGGCCGCGTGCGCGGCATCCGGGGCCGGCCGGAACTGCGCCGTCGGCTCCGGCAGCGCGTAGGTGTCGGGCGCGGCGCGCGCGGAGGTCGCGGCCAGCGCGGGGGCCAGCGCGAGGGCGGCGATGATCGACGCGCGAAGCGGGCAGGGGCTGAACATGCCGATCCTCCTTCAGGCCGCCCGAACGCGGGTGGTCTCGACCACGTTGCGCATGTACCCGGCGGGGTTCCAGCGCGGCTCCATCGGCTGGGTGCCGCCGTCGTTGCCCGTGGCCCGCACCCGCAGGGCGTGGGTGCCCGGCGTCAGCTCGACCTCCGCGGTCCAGGTGCGGAAGGCGTAGCGGCCGAGATCCTGGCCGAGCCGGGCCTCGCCCCAGCTCCGGCCGTCGTCGGTCGAGACCGCCACCGCCTTGATGCCCGAGCCGCCGTCGAAGGCGATGCCGCGCAGGGGCACGCGCCCGGCCGTCACCTGCGCGCCGTCAGTCAGGTTGGTCACGAACGAGCGGACGTTGAAGCGGCCGATCGGCACGGTCTTGTCGGGCGCCTTGCCGGGTTCCGTGCAGGCACAGGCATTGTCGGGGATGCGGTAGGCGCTCTTCATCCAGAAGCCCTCGAAGGGGTGATCGAGGACCGCGATGCTGTTGAGGTGCTTGACCCAGTAGGTGCCGTAGAAGCCGGGCACGATCAGGCGCAGCGGGAAGCCGTTGAGCCAGGGCAGGTCCTGTCCGTTCATGCCCCAGGCCAGCATCACCGCGCCGTCCCGGGCGTGGTCGAGGGTCAGCGCCTTGGCAAAGTCCGGCGTCTCGGGCAGGACCGGTCCGTCGAGGCCCTCGAAGGACACCTGCACGGCGCCGGCCTTGACGCCGGCCTTGTCGAGCACGGCCTTGAGCGGCACGCCGGTCCAGCGGGCGCAGCCCATGGCGCCATTGGCGAGCTGGCCGCCGGCGATGCGCGGCTCGAAGAAGCCGCGGGAATTGCCCGAGCACTGGTTGACCGCCACGATCTCGGTCTGCGGCATGGCCTTGAGGTCGGCGAGCGACAGGGAGAGCGGGCGCTCGACCTGCCCGGTCACCGCGACGCGGAAGGCCTGCGCGTCGATCTCGGTCGGGATGTCGGCGAGGTGGTAGCGCACGAAGAACGCGTCGTTGGGCGTGATCGCGCCCTCGTCGAAGACCGCGAACGGCGTCTCCAGCTGCGGCGGGCGCGCGGTCATCTGCAGGAGCGGCCGCTTGCCCGGATAGGCGACGAGCGGCCGCTCGCCGTTGCCGAAGGGCAGCGTCGCGGTGTCGCCCGCCCGTGCGCGCGGCACGCCGCCGACGGCGGCCAGCGCGCCGAGCGCGCTCAGCCGCATGAAGTCCCGTCTTCCACGATCGGTCATCGCGCGCTCCTCGTTCAGGCTGTCGCAGCGGAGTTCCGGTTCGGCGCGCCCCCTCCGCGATCGCGGGGCGACGCCGCGGAGGGGATCCCGGTCAGCGCAGGACCGAGAGGTAGTGGATGTCCTGCGTCAGGCAGGTCGAGAGGCGCCACTCGACCGGCCGCTCCTCGAGGTCGATGGCGACGCGGTCGATCTCGAGGGCCGGAGTCCCGGCGGGCACCTGAAGCAGTTCCGCCTCGCGGGGCCCGAGCGCCACGGCCTTCAGGCGCTCCTTGGCGGTGGCGATCGTGATGCCGTAGCGGGTGGCGTAGAGGCTGTAGAGGGTGTTGGGCAGCTCGAGCTGGGCGATGCCCGGGAACAGGCCGGCGGGCACGCTGATCGTCTCGACCACGCACAGCTTGGCGTCGACGGCGCGCACGCGCTCGATCCGGACCACCCGGGCGGACCGCATGAGGTCGAGGCGCCCGCGCTCGTCGGCGCTGGCGGCCGCCTCCGCGATCCCCGTGACCCGGCTCGTGGGCATGCCGGTGCCGTCCCCGTCCGGCCGCAGCTTCAGGAAGCGGAAGACGCTCTGCTTGTCGTCGTGGTCGGCCACGAAGGTCCCGCGGCCCTGGCGGCGCACCAGCAGGCTGTCGGCGGTGAGCGCGTCGAGGGCCTTGCGCACCGTCCCCTGGCTGACCCCCAGCTCGAGGGCGAGCTGCCCCTCGCTCGGCAGGATCTGGCCGGGCTGCCAGACCGCGTCGGCGAGGCGCCTCAGCAGCGTGTCGTAGACCTGCCGGTAGAGCGGCCGGAAGCCGACCGTGCGGGCGCCTCCCGAATCCGCGCGTCCCGAACCTGCCTGCCCTTCGCCTGACCGTTCCATCGCGTGACGACGCAGAGCCCCATCCGTGGGTAGAGCGTCGAAGGATGTGTCCAGCACCTCTCCCTCCTCTCGCTTACGTGGCTCCGCCGACGGGAGCAATCACAGGTTTTTCCCCCGCACAGGCGATCCGCCTCACAGAGCCCGGATCTCGGCGACGAGGGCTTCGGCCACGTCGAGCCCCGCCTCGGCGGCCCGGCGGCGCAGCGCCAGCCGGCGGCTCCCGGGGAGCCGGGCGCCGTCCTGCGTCTCGATCGCGTCGGCCAGCGCCGCGCAGCGCTCCGGCGCGTCCGGGCTGAGCGCCGAGGCGTCGAGGGCGAGGATCAACTGCCCGGTCCCCGGCGGGTCGCCCGCGGCGTCGAGGAACGAGGAGGCCTCGCCGGCGAAGCGCGCGCCGACGAGGCCGGCGGCGAGCAGCTCGACCATCAGGGCGAGCGCCGTGCCCTTGGCGTCGCCCAGCGGCACCATCGTGCCGTCGAGGGCCGCCTTGGCGTCGGTCGTCGGGCGTCCCTCCGCGTCGAGGGCCCAACCCTCGGGGATCGGCTCGCCGCGCTTGGCCGCCCCGACGATGTTGGCGCGGGCCACCTTCGACAGGGCGAGGTCGACCACGATCGGCGCGCGGCCCGGCAGCGGGCAGGCGAAGGCCAGCGGGTTGGTGCCGAACACCGCCTGACGCCCGCCCCAGGGGGCCATCGCGGCGGGCGTGTTGGCGAAGAGCAGGGCGACGCAGCCCTGCTCGGCCAGGGCCTCCACAGGGCGTCCGGCCGCGCCGCAATGGTGCGAGCGGCGGATGCCGGCCGCCGCCACGCCCTGCTGACGGGCGAGGCCGGGCAGCGCCTCCAGGGCGAGGTCGAGGGCCGGATAGGCGAAGCCGTGGGCGGCGTCGACCGCGAGCAGGCCCGGCCGCGGACGCTCCGCCCGCGGGGCCGCGTCGCCCACGACCTTGCCGGCGCGCACCTGCGCGCCGTAGGGCGCCACCCGCGACAGGCCGTGGCCCTTCAAGCCGTCCGCCTCGGCGCCGACCAGCGCCCGGGCGACGCTCCGCGCTGCGGCCTCGGCCGTGCCGCAGCGGATCAGGGCCGCCTCGGCGAGGGCCTCCGCCTCCGACAGAGTGAGGTTCGGCATCGGGTCAGCGCTCCGTGAGATGGCGGCGGACGGCCTGCGCCGTGACGGCGGAGACGCGCACGTTCGATTCCTGAGTCACCCCGGCGATGTGCGGGGTCAGGATCAGGTTCGGCACGTCCGCGAAGACGGCGCCGGCCGCCGCGTCGAGGGGTTCCCGGTCGAACACGTCCAGCGCCGCGCCGCCGAGATGCCCGGACCGCAGGGCTTCGGCCACGGCGGCCTCGTCGACCACGCCGCCCCGGGCCGCGTTGATCAGGATCGCGCCCTCGGGCATCCGGGCCAGCGCCGCCGCGTCGATCAGGCCGCGGGTCTGATCGGTGAGCGGCACGTGCAGCGAGAGCACGTCGCTCTGGGCGATCAGGGCGTCGAGCGCCTGGCTCTGCACGGGGCCGTAGGCCGGGTTCCAGGCCGGGTCGCCCTGGGCCACGAAGGGGTCGTGGGCGGCGATCGCCATGCCGAGGGCCGCCGCCCTCTGGGCGGTCTCGCGGGCGATGGCGCCGAAGCCCACGAGGCCGAGGCGCTTGCCGGAGATCTCGCGGCCCATGAGGGCGTTGCGCGGCCACGTGCCGGCCGCGACGCGGGCCGTGGCCCCGTAGGCGCCGCGCAGGAGCAGCATCGCGGTGGCGACCACGTACTCGGCCACCGCGACGTCGTTGGCGCCGGTCGCCGGGTAGACCGCGATGCCCCGATCCCGGCAGGCCGGGACGTCGATGTTGTCGAGGCCGACGCCGAGGCGTCCGACGACCTTGAGGTCGCGGGCGGCATCGAGCAGGGCGCCGCGCACCTGCGTCCGGTTGCGCACGATCAGGGCGTCGGCCCCCGCCACGGCGGCGGCGAGATCCGCGGGCCGGTCGACGAGGCCGGGATCGTACAGGACGTCGAATCCGGCGAGCTCGGCCGCGATCGCCGCCTCGTCCATGAACTCGCTGATGATGACCTTGGGCATGGAGGGTCCTTCTCAGGTCGCCGGCACAGCGGCCGGGAGGGGGCGGCGGAAGGCCGCCGCCGGCTCTCGGGCGGGGATCGCGTCCGCCACCGCGTCCTCGTCGTCGAGGAGATCGAGATTCGGGGTGATGCGGCCGTCGAGCACCGCCCGGGCATGGGCGAGGTCGATCTTGCCCTCCCAGCGGGCGATCACCAGGGTCGCCACCATGTTGCCGACCGCGTTGGTCACGCAGCGCAGTTCGTTCAGGATGCGGTCCACCCCGATGATCAGGGCGATGCCCGCCACCGGCAGGAGCTGCGAGGCCTGGAGCGTGGCGGCCAGCACGAACAGAATGGCACCGGCCACGCCCGCCACGCCCTTCGAGGTCACCAGCGCGATGGCCAGGATGCCGAGTTCCTGCTCCCAGGTCAGCGGCACGTTGAGGGCCTGCGCGATGAAGCCGATCGCCATGGTCAGGTAGATGCAGGAGCCGTCCATGTTGAAGGACAGGCCGGCCGGCATCACGAGGCCGGTGACGCTCTTGTCGACCCCGAGCCCGTTGAGCTTGGCCATGATCCGCGGCAGCACCGATTCCGAACTGGTGGTGCCGAGCAGGATGAACAGCTCCTCGCGGGTGTAGCGGAACAGCTTCCACAGGCTCAGGCCGACGTAGAACCGCATCACGCCGCCGAGGAAGACCGCGATAAACACGATGAAGGTCAGGTAGAGCGAGACGATCAGCATCCCGTACTGGGCGAGGATGCCGAGCCCGAACTTGCCGATGGTGAAGGCCATCGCGCCGAAGGCGCCGACAGGGGCGAAGTACATGATCAGGCCGACGACTTTCATCAGCACGTCGCCGAAGGCGTGCACCACCTTGAGCGGGAACTCGCCGCGCCGGCCGAGCATCGCCAGCCCCATGCCGACGAGCACCGAGAAGAACATCACCTGGATCAGGTCGCCCTTGGCGAAGGCGTCGACCGCGCTGTGCGGGATGATGTTGGCGACGATCTCCATCGGCGATTGCGCGTGGGCCTTGCCGGCGATGCCGGCGACCAGCTTGGCGTCGAGGCTGTCGACGGTGGCGTTCACGCCGTCGCCCGGCCGCAGCAGGTTGACGAACAGGAGGCCCGCGGCGAGCGCCACCGTGGTGGCGACCTCGAAGTAGAGGATGGTCTTCAGGCCCATCCGGCCGACGCTCTTCATGTCGCCGACATGCGCGATGCCGACCACGACCGTGCAGAAGATCACGGGCGCGACGATCATCTTGATCAGGTTGATGAACATGTCGCCGAGGATCTTGCAGCCCACCGCGAAGTCGGGCGCGACCACGCCGACGCCGATGCCCAGCGCGATGCCGAGCAGAACCTGGCCGTAGATCGACCGAAGCAGCCTCATGCGTTCCTCCAGAATGACGGGACGGAGGCCGCCGCGGTTTCGCCCGCGGTCGTGCGCTCCCTCGTGGTCCAGACCCCGTGGCGTCGGGGCCGCGCCCGCGGACCGGATCGCGGTCCGCGGGCGCGGGACTGGTGAGTCAACGACTCGCGCGTCAGGCGCTGCGGTAGAGCTTCGTCATCACGAATTCCCGGTGGCCGAGGGACTCGGCCGCCGTGAGCCGGCCATTGGCGGTGCGCACCACCATGTCGATCAGCGCGTCGCCGGCCTGCGGGATGGTCATCTCCCGGGTGAGCACGCCCGACACGTCGACGTCGATATGCTCGCCCATGGTCCGCACGGTCCGGGGATTGCCGGTGATCTTGATCACCGGGACGATCGGGTTGCCGATCACGTTGCCCTGACCGGTCGGGAAGGTGTGGACCACGTAGCCGGCCGCCGCCATCAGGGTGACGCACTCGGCCGCCGCCGAGGACGTGTCCATGAAGTAGAGGCCCGGTCCCTTGGCGGGCGCCTCCGCGGGCTGCAGCGCGTCGATGAACCGGCACTCGTGGCCGATCTTCTCGAGGTTGCCGAGCGCCTTCTCCTCGATCGTGGTGAGTCCGCCCGCGATGTTGCCCTTGGTGGGCTGCGAGTCCGAGAGATCGTCGGTCTTGTGGGCCTCGATCACGTCGTCCTGGTAGGCCTTCCACATCGTGTACCACTTGTCGGAGATTTCGGGGCTGATCGCCCGCTCCCGACAGAGGTGCTCCGCGCCGGTGATCTCCGAGGTCTCGCCGAACACCCCGTAGATCCCGTGCGGGATCAGCTTGTCGTACATGTTGCCGACGGTGGGGCAGGAGGCGAGGCCCGTGGTGGTGTCGGACTCGCCGCACTTGGTCGAGACCCAGAGGTCGGCGATCGGGCATTCCTCGCGCTGGAGCTCGGTGGCCCACTGCACGAAGCGCTTGGCCTGGTAGCTCGCCCTGGCGACGATCGCGATGTCGCCGTGGCCCTCGATGCCGAAGCCGACCACCGGCTTGCCGGTCTTGGCGATGCCCTCGACCACGCGGTTGGTCCACTGGTCCTCGATGCCGATCACCACGACGGCGGCGACGTTCGGGTTCGAGCCGATGCCGATCAGGGTGCGGAAGTGGAGGTCCAGATCCTCGCCGAACTGGAGCCGGCCGTAGGCGTGGGGCAGCGCCATCGTGCCCTTCACGTTGTTGGCGACCGCCTCGCAGGCGGCGTTGGACAGATCGTCCAGCGGCAGGAGCACGACGTGGTTGCGCACGCCGACCCGGCCGTTCTCCCGGCGCCAGCCCATGAAGGTGGCGGCCTTGTAGTCTTGCGAGGCGCGCTTGGTCGCGAGCGCCTGGGTGGCGAACTGATCGGGCGCACCGCCGACGAAGGGGGTGGCGATCTCGTGTTCGAGCTGAGCGGCTTCCTTGAACATCGTCACCTCACCAGCGCTTCGTCTTGACGTTGTGGACATGGACGTGCTCGCCCTTGGCGACGTCCTTGATGACCTTGCCGATGTCCTGGCCGTACTTGATGGCCGTATCGCCGGCCTTCAGGTCGGTGAGCGCGACCTTGTGGCCGATCGGGATGTCGTGGCGGACATGGACCGCGAAGGTGGAGTCGTTCTCGGTGACCACCCCGAAGGCGTCGGTGTTCGCGCTCAGGCCCTCGATCACCGCGACGGCGACGTTGTCCTGGGGGGAATGGGCGAGAAGATGCGGCTTGCGGTGCCCCTCGCCGGACGCGGCGTGGCTGCTCATGCGGTCCTCCTGATAGCTGTCGTCGGCTTCTCGTCGGCGACTGGTCTTATATAAGACCTATGAGGCGGTGGACGTCAACGGGTGATTGACCGGGGAGGTCGATTTCATTGTTCGAGGCCCGATCCGGCTCCGCGCGTGTCCCTCTCCCCTCTGCGGGCTACGACATTCACACATCTACGCCGACGCGCGCTCCTCCCCTGGCGATCCCGGGCTTGCACGGGATCGCTCGAGCTCGTGGAGAGGCGCTGGAGGTGGGGTGGCGCAGGATCGAGCCCGGTGATGCCCTCTGCTCCACCCCCACCCCTGGCCCCTCCCCACAAGAGGGAGGGAAAAGCGCTTTGTTCCGAGAGGGTTGAGTGTCGGACAGAGAAGTGTGAATCCGCAAGCCTCTGCGAGGGAGGGAGGGCGCGTGTCAGGTCTGGCCTGCCTGTCCCATCGAGCGCACGAAGCGATCAGCGAGCGTCCGTGCGAGCAGTCTCCCAGATCTCTCGTGCGGCAATCACGCCTTGCTCCTCACGCCATGTCTTATATAAGTTACATATCATGAGCGGCTCGCCTCCGGCGGGACGCCGGCCGGGAGGACGAGGATGGTTAGCGCGCCCGCGCAGGGCATCGGCCGGGCCGGGTGCCCGCGGTGAACGAGACGCTCCTCCTCATCCTGTGCGTCGGCTGCGCCGGCGTGATCTCGGGCCTCACGGGCTTCGCCTTCGCGCTGATCGCCTCGGGCACGCTGCTGTCGATCCGCACGCCCGTCGAGGCGACCGCCCTGGTGCTCGTCTGCAGCATCCTCTCGCAGGTGATCTCGATCCTGCGGCTGCGCACCTGGCCGCCGCGGGGCACCGCCTTCGCGATGATCCTGCCCGGCCTCGTCGGGGCACCGATCGGCATCCACCTGCTGCACGACCTCGATCCACGCTTCATCAAGGTCGCCATCGGCGCCTTCCTGGTCCTCTACAGCGGCGGCATCGCCCTGCTGCGCGCCGATTACCGGGTGGGCTTCGGCAATCGCTGGAGCGACGGCGCGATCGGCTTCCTCGGCGGCGTGCTGGGGGGCATCGCGGGCCTGTCCGGCGCCCTGCCGACGGCCTGGAGCCTCGTGCGCGGCTGGGACCCGCGCACCCAGCGGGCGGTCTACCAGTCCTTCACCCTGGTGATGCAGGTCTGGGCCTTCTCGATCCTCGTCTACCTCGACCCGATCCCCCCCGAACTCGTCGGCGACCTGGCGCTGGCGCTGCCGGTGGTGCTGGTGAGCGTGCTCGCCGGGCTCTCGCTGTTCGCCCGGATCGACCAGCGGCGCTTCCGCACCCTCGTCCTGGCCCTGCTCGCGGCGATCGGGCTGACCACCACCGCGCTGGCGCTGCCCGGCCTGCTGCAGGGTTGAGGCGGCCGCCAGGGCGGCTCAGCTCCCGGCCTTGCCGTGAACGCCCGCGAAGAACAGGTCCTTCCAGCTGTCCGGGCGGCGGCGGATCGTACCGGTGCGGGCCATGAAGTCCGCGACCTTGCCGATGGCCCGGGGCGTCGCCGTGAAGGAGACCTGCGGGTCGTTCAGGATCTCGGTGATGAGGCCGACATCGCTCCCGTCGCGGGCGAGGCGCACGTAGGCGCGGGCCGCCTCCGCCTTGTCGGCCACGATCCCCGCGAGGGCCTCGTCGAGGGCGGCGCCGAACGCCTCGAAGACGCGGGGACTGGCCGCCGCGAAGGCCGCGGAGGCCCAGACCACGTTGAAGGTCGAGGGCTCGCCCAGGACGTCGAAGCTGTTGAGCACCGTGCGGATGCCGGGCCGGCGCAGCTCCAGCTCCTGGATCGGCGCGGCGGTGAAATGGGCCGTCACCTCGCTGCCCCCGAGGAGCGCCGCCATCCCGTCGGGATGGGAGAGGGTGACGGTGAGCCGGTCGAGGTCGTTGCGATGGGCGGCGCCGAGTTCCTTCTCGGCCGCCATCTGCAGGAACATCGCCTGGACCGAGACCTTGACGGCGGGGAGCGCGATCTTGTCCCGGTCGGTGAAGTCGGTGAGCGTGCGCACCTTCGGATTGCTGGTGTTCATCAGGAGCGGCATGCTGTTCATCGCCGCCACGCCCTTCACCGCCATGGCGGTGCCCTCGGTTTTCGACCAGAGCAGCACGAGGGGCGGCACGCCGCCGGCCGCGAACTGGATCGTCCCGGAGAGCAGGGCGTCGTTCATCGCCGCGCCGCCCGCGAGGGTGAGGTAGCGGGCCTGGAGCCCCGCCACGCCGCGGGCGGCCGCGGCCTTCTGGAGCAGGCCCTGTTCCTCCATCAGCAACAGCGGCAGGTGGCCGAGGCTCGGCTGGCGGGCGATCGCCACGGCGCCGACCTCCGCGGCCCGCCCCGGGACGGGACCCGCCAGGAGCGCCGCGGCGCCCGCCAGAACGTCGCGTCTGCGCATGAGATCTCCTCCCGAGAAACGTCTCCTCAGCCGGGGCGGCGGATCATGGGTGCCGGCACGCTCTCGATCATCACGTTGATGCAGGCCGGCAGGCCGCTGGCATGGGCGGCCTCCAGCGCCGCCGGGAGGTCGGCGGCCTCGGTGACCAGCGCGCCGAAACCGCCGAGCGCCTGGACCACCGCGTCGTAGCGGGTCGGGAGCAGGTCGCAGTGGCGCGTCCGATCGGGGCCGTAGCTGCGCAGCTGGATCTGGTGCTCGGCGTTCCAGCGCGCGTCGTTGCCGACCACGGCGATGAACGGGATCCGGTAGCGCACGGCCGTGTCGAACTCGGCCATGTGGAAGCCGAAGGTGCCGTCGCCCAGCACCGCGACCACCGGGGCACCGGGGCGCTCCAGGGCGGCGGCGAGCGCGAAGGGGATCGATGCGCCGATCGTGCCCGAGACGCCGTTGATCACCCGGCGCCCGGCGCGGACCAGGGCCTGCGGCCACTGGCCGATCTCGCCGCCGTCGCAGATCAGCGTGCCGTCGGGGTGGCGTTCCAGGAAGGCGTCGACCGCCCGGCACAACTCCACCGGGTGCAGGCGCCCGTCGGTCCCGCGCAGGTCTGCCCAGCCGGGGGGCCGGTAGGCGAGGGCGGCCCGCGCCTCGCGGCGCCAGGCCTCCCGGCGGGGGAGGGCGGTGCCGCGGGCGGTCAGCGCCGCCAGCACCGGCCGCGGATCGGCGAGGCCCGAGACGGCGAGACGGTCGGCCGGCGCGCGGGCCAGCAGCACCGGATCGGGATCGACGAGGACGAAGCGGCAGTCGGGCGCGAGGGCAGGGGCCGCGCCGAAGCGCAGGGTGAAATCGAGCGGCTTGCCGAGGAGCACGAGGAGATCGGTCCGCGCCAGGACCTCCGCGAAGGCGCCGAGCGCCGGATCGTTGATTCCACGCGGGCTCTCCATGCCGACGACCGGCAGGCCGAGCGACTCCTCCAGCGCCGCCATGGCAGCCCGGCCGGAGGCGTCGCACAGGGCTGGGCCGCAGGCAATGAGCGGCCGTTCCGCCCCGGTCAGGGCGGCGCGCAGGTCGGCCACGAGGTCCGGCGCCGGCTCGGCGACCCGGACGGAAGCCGCGGCCCGGTCCGGGATCCGCACCGAGGCGGCGGGGACGACTTTGTCCAGCAGGTCGACCGGCAGGCTGAGATGGACCGGGCCGGGCCGCCCCTCGCGGGCGATCCGGAAGGCCCGGGCGAGGTCCGGCCCGAAGGCGGCGACCGACCCGGCGGTCCAGGCCGCCTTGGTCATCGGCCGGGCGATATCGGCCTGGGCCAGCTCCTGGAAGGCGCCCCGCCCGAGCTCGGACAGGCCCGCATGGCCCGAGAGCAGCAGCACGGGCGAGTCCGCCGCGAGCGCCGTGGTGAGCGCCGCCGCGCCGTTGGTGTGGCCCTGTCCGCCCGTGACCAGCGCGACGCCGACCTCACCGGTCAGCCGGCCCCAGGCATCGGCCATGTGGACGCAGGCCGCCTCCTGGCGGGTGTGGACGAGGCTGATCCCGGTCTCCAGCAGGGCGTCGAAGACCGGCATGATGTGGTTGCCGGAGAGTGTGAAGATCCGGGTGACGCCGAGCGCCTCCAGGGTCCGGGCCACGATGTCGGCGCCGCGTAGGGTCTGCATGGTTCAAGCCCCCTCAGGCGGCCGCGTCGAGGAGGGAGCCCCCCGGCCGGACATGGGTGAAGTGCACCGGCTCCATCGCGAGGTCGAGGGCGCCGCCGCGCTGGCGCACCACGGTGAAGTGCGAGGTCGCGAGATCCGAGGCCTCCGGGAAATCCTCGCGGAAATGGGCGCCGCGGCTGTCGGTGCGGGCGAGCGCCGCCCGGGCGACCGCCTGCGAGACCAGGACGAGGTTCTCGAGGTTCAGCCGGTCCATCCAGGTGAGCGCGTAGCGGCGGTCGCCGTCCGGCGCGCCGGCCTGGGCGACCGCGTCGGAGAGCCCGTCGAGGGTGGCGAGCGCCCTTGTTAGGCCGGCCGCGTCCCGCAGGATGCCGACATCGGCCCACATCGTCTCGTAGAGCGCCTCGCGGATCTCCGGCAGCGACTCCGCCGGCCGGCCGAGCGGGCCGTAGGCGCGGGCGAGGCCCACCTCGATGGCGGCGGGATCGGGCTCGGCGAGGCGCCCCTCGCGCCGCACGGCCCGCGCCATGGACTGGCCGGCGAGCCCCCCGAACACCGTGGAGTTCGCCACGCCGTTGCCGCCCAGCCGATTCGCCCCGTGGACGCCGCCGGTGTCCTCGCCGGCAGCGTAAAGGCGCGGCAGCGCCGTGGTGCAGTCGACCGCGAACTGGAGGCCGCCCATCATGTAATGGGCGGTGGGGATGACCTCGACGAGGCCGCCGGCGAGATCGAAGCCGCAATCGGCGCAGCGCTCGACCATGCCCTTGAACCGGCGGCGCACGTCCTCGGGCCCGAGGTGGCTCATCTGGATGTGGACACCCCCGCTCGGCGTGGCAAAGCCGTCGCGCAGCCGCCGCATGATCGAGCGGCTGACCACGTCCCGGGTCGCCCGCTCGGCCCGCGGGTCGTAGGCCTCCATGAAGCGCTGGCCGGTGGAATCGAGGAGCCAGCCGCCGGCCCCGCGCAGGCCCTCCTCCAGCACCGTCCCGGTCATGCGGGTGCCGGCGCCGGCGAGCAGCCCGGTCGGGTGGAACTGCACCATCTCCATGTCGCGCAACGGCAGCCCGGCGCGCAACGCCATGGCGAGACCGTCGCAGGACTTGTCGCCGGACGGCGTGTGGTACTTGTACATGGTCGGCCCGCCGCCGGTGGCGAGCAGCACGGCCTTCGCCCGCACCAGCTTCGATTCGCCGGTGCGCATGTCGAGCATCAGCACGCCCGCCAGCCCCGACCCGTCCCGGGCGGGGATCAGCTCCAGGGCGCGATGATCCTCCAGGCGGCGCACATCCCGGCGCCAGACCTGCTCGGACAGGCGGTTGATGATCTCGATGCCGGTGAGGTCGCCCTTGTGCACCGTCCGGTCGAAGGTCTGGCCGGCGAAGGCCTTCTGGTGGACGCTGCCGTCCGGGTTGCGGTCGAAGAAGCAGCCGAGCTCGGTCTCCAGCTCGCGGATCCGCACCTGCGCCTCGGTGACGAGCGTCCAGGCCAGCGCCTGGTCGTTCAGCCACTTGCCGCCCTCGATCGTGTCCATGAAGTGCCGCTCGACCGAGTCGCCCGGCGCCAGCGCCACGTTGTAGCCGCCCTGGACCATGCGGGTGCAGCCGCATTTCCCCAGCAGACCCTTCACCGCGACGGTGACGTCGAGGTCCGGCGCGACCTTCTTGGCGTGGAGCGCCGCGAACAGCCCGGCCCCGCCGGAGCCGAGGATCAGGATGTCGGTCTCGACCTGTTCGGGGCTCATCGGGCGTCCTCGAGGGAGGCGATGACGGCGTCGCGCCGGGCGGCCACGTCGCGCTGGACGTCGGCGAAGAGCGAGCCGCCGTGGGAATCCATGCCGACCAGCAGCGGCCCGAAATCGCGGATCGCGAACTGCCACAGGCTCTCGGGATGGAGATCGTCGAGATCGACGTCCACGATGGTCTCGATCCAGGTGGTCTCCAAAGCCGCCGCGCCGCCGACGATCGCCAGGTAGGCGCCGCCGCGCCGGGCGAAGGCGTCGAGGGTCGCCGGACCCATGCCGCCCTTGCCGACGATGAGGCGCACGCCCTCGCGCTCCATCAGGGCGTCGGTGAAGCGCTCCATGCGCATCGACGTGGTGGTGCCGATGCAGAACGGCGCGAAGCCGACCGGCGCCTCGTTGGAGACCGGGACGCGGTGGACGTTCGGCGCGGTATGGATCACCGCGTGGCCGTCGAGGTCGAGCCGGGTGCGGCGGTCCCGGTCGAACATGTGGATCAGGGTCGCGTCGCGGATGCCGAACAGCCAGCGCCGCAGGGTGACGGTGTCGCCGATCCGGAGCGCCCGGATCTCGGGCTCAGTGGCCGGCATGTCGAGGACGTGGTGGGCCACGGTCTGCTCCTCAATCGAACGCGATGCCGCCGGGCGTGAACGTCGCGCGGGCGCGGCGGGCGGAGTGGCACTGGATGTTCACGGCGACCGGGTTCTGGGTGATGTGGGTCGCGGCGAGCTCGACATGGACGGCGAAGCTCGTCGACCGGCCCCCGAGCCCCTGCGGGCCGATGCCGAGCTCGTTCACCGCCCGCGACAGCTCGGCCTCGATCCGGGCGCCTTCGGGATCGGAGCAGACCGAGCGCAGCGGCCGGGTCGCCGCCACCTTGGCGAGGTGCATGCACAGGTCGGAGGTGCCGCCGAGCCCGACGCCCACGATGGTCGGCGGGCAGACCCGGCCGCCCAGCTCGATCACCCGGTCGATGACGAAGCGCTTGGCCGCGCCGATCCCGTCCGAGGGCAGCAGCATCTGCAGGAACGAGCCGTTCTCGGAGCCCGAGCCCTTCGGGATCATCTCCACCGCCACGGTCTCGGGCCGGTCGTCGAAGTCGACGTGGATGATCGGCACGCGGATGCCGCAGGAGGTCTGCTCGTTCTTGCGGGTGATCGGGTGGACCACCGAGGAGCGTAAGGAAAACTCCTTCGTGGCCCGTTCGCAGCCGCGCCGGATCGCGGCCTTCAGGGCGGCGCCGTCGACGCGCACGTCGGCGCCGATGACGACGTTGTAGATCGGGATGCCGGTATCCTGGCAGAGGATATTTTTCGTGCGCTCCGCGACCGCGACATTCTCCACCATCGTGTCGAGGATGGCGCGGCCGGTGGCGCTGGTCTCGGCCCGCTGCAGGTCGGCGAAGCCCGCCTTGATGTCGGGGGGCAGGATCTTCAGGGCGCGGACGTAGAGGTCGCGGCAGACCTCCTCGAATTCGCGGATGTCGAGATCCATGGCGGGTCTCCGGTGATGACGAGCGCGGGATCAGGCCCCGCTGAGGAGGAACAGGAGGCCGACCGCGAATGCGGTGGCGAGGCAGCCCGACACGACGAGGGCATTGCGCTCGCGGAAGCGCAGCCACTCGATGGCGAGGACCCGCAGCCCCAGCGCCATGTGGACGGCCAGCGCGCAGACGAGGCCCCACTCGGCGGCGCGCACGAAGCCGTTATGGGTGAGGCCGAGGAAGCTCTCGAGCCGGTCGGCGCCCTGGAGCGCGGTGCCGAGCGCGATGAAGTGCATCGGCAGGAACAGCGCGAGGGCGATGCCCGAGAGCCGGTGGATCAGCGCGGCGGCGAAGCCGGGCCTGCGCAGGGACGCGCGGGTGATGCCGGTCCGCCCGGCCGTGCTCGTGGCGGTCCTCATGCCACGTACACCGCGACTGCCGCCCGCAGGCCCAGACCGGCGAGCAGGGCCGAGAGAGCGATCATGGCGAGATCGAGGGAGCGGCCGCGCCAGCCGGTCCACTCGCGCAGGATGCTGCGCAGGCCGATCGGGGCGTGGATCGCGGCGGCCAGAACGAAGACCGCGTAGAACAGCAGGAAAGCGAGGTTGCCGTGCGTCCGGCCCAGGATCTCGCCCGCCGTGAGCCCGCCGCGCACCGCGTAGAGGATCGTGCCGAGATGGACCGCGACCGTGACCGCCAGGATCGCCGCGGTGCCGCGCTGGGCGAGGTACAGGAGCGGGCTCATCCGCGCCTCCAGAACCGGCGCAGCGCCGCCTTGCCGGTCTCACGCTTCAGGCCCGCGATCGAGAAGGTCGGGCTCAGGCCCTTCGGACAGTGCTCGGTGCAGCTCATGTGGCTGTGGCAGGAATGGCAGCCGGCATCGCCCGCCACGGCGGCGAGCCGATCCCGGTCGCGGTCGCGCACGTCGTTGACCAGCGTCCAGGCCCGGTTGAGGGCCGCCGGCCCGAGATAGTCGGGGTTCCACGTCACCAGATCGCAGGCGGCGTAGCAGACGCCGCAATTGATGCACTCGATGCCGGCGTCGACCTCCTGGCGGGCGGGCGAATCCGGCGCGACCGTCGCGAAATCGTCGGGCGGGTTCTCGCCGGGCTCGAAATAACCGTGGGCCCGGCGCCACTTCTCGAAGAAGGGCTCCATGTCGACCGCGAGATCCTTCACCACCGGCAGGTTGCGCAGGGGCTCGAGGGTCAGCACCCCGTCCGGCGCCACCGCGGCGACCCGGGTGCGGCAGGTCCAGCGCGGACGCCCGTTCACCGTCATGCCGCAGGAGCCGCACATGCCGACCCGGCAGGCGAAGCGGTAGGCGAGCGTCGGGTCCTGGTCGCGCTGGATCTCGGTGACGACGTCGAGCACCGTCTGGTTGGCCCGGCGCGGCACCACGTAGTCCGCGATCCCGTCGCCCCGCTGGACCCGCACCCGCAGCGCCTCGGTCGCGCTCAGCCCGACGGCGGCATGATCGACGGGGGCCGTCACCGCGTGGCCTCCTTCGGGGCATCGCCCGTCGCCGGCGCGGGGAAGAACAGCTCGGCGTCGCTGGAGGACGTGGCGGAGACCAGTCCGGCGCGGTTCATGTACGCGAGATAGTCGGTCATGCGCTGGGGCTTGGTGGTCCAGACATTCTGCGGGGCGCGGATGAGGGCTTCCGCCTCCTCCGGCGAGATCTTCGCGCCTTCCGCCTTGATCCAGAGCGCCGCGGCCTTCGCGGGATCGTCCCGGATCAGCTTCAGGCTGTCCTCCAGGGCCGCCAGGAAGGACGCGGTGACCTTGGGATTGGCCGTGACGAAGCGGCCGGAGGCCCAGACGAGGTTGAAGGTGTGGGGACCGCCCATGACGTCGTAGCTGTCGAGCACCTTGTGCGCCCGCGGGTCCTTCAGCTCCATCTCCTGGAAGGGCGGGGAGCCGAAATGCGCCGTGATCTCCGAGCGCCCCCCCATCAGGGCGGTCTGCGCGTCGGGGTGCCCCATCGAGACGGTGAGCGGATCGAGCTTGGCCTGCTGGCCGGGCCCGAAGGCCTTCTCGGCGGCCATCTGCAGGGTGATCGCCTGGATCGAGGTCTTGGCGGTCGGCAGCGCGATCTTGTCCTGGGGGCCGAAATCCTTGATCGACTTGACCGCAGGATTGGTGGTCACCAGCCAGAGCGGCATCGCGTTCAGCGCCGCCACGCCCTTGACCTTGATGTTCCCCTGGGTCCGGCCCCAGATCGTCAGGAACGGCCCCACGCCGCCGGAGGCGAAGTCGAGGTTGCCGGAGAGCAGGGCCTCGTTCATCCCCGAGCCGCCGGTGAACCGCAGCCACTCGGCCTTCAGGTCGAGGCCTCGCCCCTTGGCCTGCTTTTCGAGCAGCCCCTCCTCCTCCATCACCGTCAGAGGCAGGTAGGAGATCCCGAACTGTTTCGCGAGTCGGACGGTCGAGACCTCGGCGCGGGCGGCGCCGATCGTCACGCACAGGGCCGCGACCGTCCCGACGAGCCGGATGATGCCCCGTGCCGTCATGGCGTTCCTCACCGGTTGTTGCGCCGCTCTCGTCTCTCGCGAGTTCGTCGGCGTCGGGGCGAGGATACGCCCGGCGCGAAGTCTGTCAACACTCATGTGTCATATACATGACTTACTGCAGCCGAAGGCGGGGAGGGCGCCCGACTGCGCGCGATCGTCCGCGGATGGACTGAGCGGAGGCGCGCCTTCGGAACGGCTCGACGCGCGCGCCGAGAAGTCACCGCGCGCGGAATGCGACGGACGCGCCCGACGGTCGGCCCGCTCCCGCCGCTCAGGCCTGCATGCCCCAGCGCTGGACGGTGCGGCGCTCGATGGTCTGGAAGATCAGGTTCTCGACCACGAGGCCGATCAGGATGACGGTGAGCAGGCCGGCGAACACGTTCGGGATGTCGAGCATGTTCTTGTTCTCGAAGATGAACCAGCCCAGCCCCCCCGCCCCGGACGACACGCCGAACACCAGCTCGGCCGCGATCAGGGTGCGCCACGCGAACGCCCAGCCGACCTTCAGGCCGGTCAGGATCGAGGGGAACGCCGCCGGGATCAGGATCTTGCCGATCAGCCCCGGGCCCGACAGCCCGTAGTTGCGCCCGACCATCTTCAGCGTCCGGCTCACCGACAGGAAGCCCGAATGCGTGTTGAGCGCGATCGCCCAGGTCACCGAGTGCACCAGCACGAAGATCAGGCTGCCGTTGCCCAACCCGAACCAGATCAGCGCCAGCGGCAGCAGCGCGATCGCCGGCAAGGGATTGAACATCGACGTCAAGGTCTCGAGGAAGTCGGTCCCGATCCGCGACGCGATGGCGACGCCGGTGAGCAGCGTCGCCAGCGCGACGCCCGCGGCGTAGCCCATCAGCAGCACCTTCAGCGACACCCAGGCGCGCGCCGGCAGCGTGCCGTCCATGATGCCGCGCACGAACGCCTCCACGGTGGCGGTGAAGGTCGGGAACAAAAGGTCGTTGTCGAGGTAGCGCCCGTAGGCCTCCCAGATCCCGGCCAGCAGCGCCAGGATCAGCAGCTTGCGCAGCCACGCCTGGTTGTACAGCCGCTCGGCCCACGACAGCTTCTTCTCCACCACCGTGGCGCCGTGGGCGTGCCCGGTCTCGCGCACGATCTCGGGCCGGGGCGGGTCCGCAAGGGCGGGCCGCGGCGGCACCGTCCCCGGCCGGGGCGCGTCCGTCAGGGCTTGCGCGCTAGACATTCTCCGCCTCCTGGATCTCCTCCGAGAACAGCATCTGCTGGATCCGGCCCTCCAGCCGCAGCGCCGCCTCCGGGCTGTCGGCGCTGTTGAGCTCGGCCTTGACCTCGCCCGGGTGCGGCGAGAGCAGCAGGATGCGCGAGCCGACCTTGATCGCCTCGGGGATCGAGTGGGTCACGAACAGCACGGTGAAGCGCGTGCCCTCCCACAGCGCCAGCAGCTCGTCCTGCATGCGCCGCCGCGTGAGCGCGTCCAGCGCGGCGAACGGCTCGTCCATCAGCAGGATGTCGGGCTCCATGGCCATGCCGCGGGCGATGGCCACGCGCTGCTTCATCCCGCCCGAGAGCGTGTGCGGATAGCTGTCGGCGAACTTCGTCAGGTTGACCTTGTCGATGTACAGGTTGGCCCGCTCCAGGGCCGCGCGGCCCTTGAGCCGGCCCGAGGCCTCGAGGGCAAACACCACGTTCTGCCGCACCGTCTTCCACGGCAGCAGCTGGTCGAACTCCTGGAACACCATCATCCGGTCGGGCCCGGGCTCGGTGACCGCCTGACCCTTCAGGCGGATCTCGCCCTCCGTCGGCGCCATGTAGCCGCCCACCGCCTTGAGCAGCGTCGACTTCCCGCAGCCCGACGGCCCGAGCAGCACGAACCGGTCCCCGGGCCAAACCCGGAAGCTCACCCGGTAGGTGGCCGTGACGAGATGCTCGGGCGTCTTGTAGCGGAGCGTGACGCCGTCCACCTCCAGAAGAGGCTGACCCGTGTCCATCCTTCCTCCCTGCCGCCGCGGCTTGGGCCACGT
>NZ_JBKFBO010000053.1:0-214 GCF_053346215.1 Methylobacterium sp. A49B | reverse complement strand
CCGGTCGCTCCCGTTGAACCGGTCGCTCCCGTCGAGCCGGTACGACCCGTGGCTCCAGTGGCGCCCGTCGAGCCGGTCGAACCGGTGGCTCCGGTCGAGCCAGTGCGGCCTGTCGCTCCGGTGGCGCCGGTCGAACCGGTCGCTCCCGTTGAACCGGTCGCTCCCGTCGAGCCGGTACGACCCGTGGCTCCAGTGGCGCCCGTCGAGCCGGTCG
>NZ_JBKFBO010000051.1:0-271 GCF_053346215.1 Methylobacterium sp. A49B | reverse complement strand
AAGCCCCCTGCGGACCCGCCCACTACGAGGCGGGGGACGGCTGGAAGGCCACGGCGCTGAAGGGCGGGTTCCGGAGGTGCGTGCACCTCGACCGAGACCGCCGGCAGCGAAGCGCAGGACCGGGACGTCGGCAAGACACCGCGACGAGAAAGACGGCCGCGATCGGGGGTGACGCCCGGTTGCTGCCGCGGGCGCCGCGGGGATCGGATCCCGCGCGTACACGGCCGACACCTGGGTTCCCGCGGCGTCCCGCGTCCCGCGTGTTGCTTCC
>NZ_JBKFBO010000050.1:0-263 GCF_053346215.1 Methylobacterium sp. A49B | reverse complement strand
CCATGGGCGCTGGCGTGTTTAACGGCCGAGTTCGAGATGGGATCGGGTTCTGGGCACGCCGCTCAGGCCACCAGACCGGCGCATCGCAATCTTTTGGCACTGGGCGGCGCAGGGTGCTGCGACGGCAAGTGCGTCATTCGGCAAGCATGGTGTGGCAGCTGTCGCGCTCGGGCGTCTGCTGCGGGTCTTCTTGTTGCGTGTGTCTCTGGCTTCGCCAGCCTTTGCGGCTGCCGAACCAGTCCGGACACGGATCACGGGAGCGA
>NZ_JBKFBO010000049.1:0-329 GCF_053346215.1 Methylobacterium sp. A49B | reverse complement strand
TAAGATCCTGAACCGGGTCGCGGAGCATTCGGGCCATGCCGTGCGCTCGGTCCACGCGAAGTCGCATGGCATCCTCGAAGGGGCTCTGACCGTCGATGCGGGCCTGCCCCCCGAGCTGGCCCAGGGCCTGTTCGCCACTCCCGGCCAGCATAAGGTCTACATGCGGTTGTCGACCAACGCCGGCGACATCCTTCCCGATGCGGTCTCCCTGCCCCGTGGCCTCGCCCTCAAGGTGCTGGACGTCGAGGGCGAGCGCCTGCCGGATGCGGAGGGGACGACCCAGAACTTCATCATGGTCAACGGCAAAGTGTTCCAGGCACCGAACGCCG
>NZ_JBKFBO010000048.1:0-235 GCF_053346215.1 Methylobacterium sp. A49B | reverse complement strand
TCTGGGCCTGTCCTCGATCACCAACTCGAACAGCTCGTCGAGCTCGAACGGTCTGGGCAACTTCCTGCTGAACGCGGACGTGAACAAGACTCTGGCGACACTGACTTCTGCGGGCGGCACGCTCAACTCGGCGGCGAGCGCGCTAGGCTCGAACCTGTCGGTGGTGCAGAACCGTCAGGACTTCTCCAAGCAGCTGATCAACGTGCTGCAGACCGGCTCGGCCAACCTGACGAAC
>NZ_JBKFBO010000047.1:0-295 GCF_053346215.1 Methylobacterium sp. A49B | reverse complement strand
CTTGGAGAAGTCCTGACGGTTCTGCACCACCGACAGGTTCGAGCCCAGCGTGCTCGCCGCCGAGTTGAGCGCGCTGCCCGCCTTGGTCAGTGTCGCCAGGGTGCTGTTCACGTCCGCGTTCAGCAGGAAGTTGCCCAGACCGTTCGAGCTCGTCGAGCTGTTCGAGTTGGTGATCGCCGACAGGCCCAGACCGGTGGACGTGGCATCGACCGAGGCGACGTTCAGGTTCGAGCTGCCGGTGTCGTTGAACTTGATGTTCAGGTCGTTGCCCTTGCCGGCGATGAGGTTGACGCCG
>NZ_JBKFBO010000046.1:0-4831 GCF_053346215.1 Methylobacterium sp. A49B | reverse complement strand
ACGGCCGACACCTGGGTTCCCGCGGCGTCCCGCGTCCCGCGTGTTGCTTCCTGGGCCATGCCCCCGGCGCCGAACGGCGGGTGGGGACGAGGACGCGCATTTGCGCGAGGGCGCGGGGCGACCACGCGCCGGGCTCGGTTCCCTCTCCGAAAAAATCGGTCTACACGGCCGCTCCCCTGAAGACGCTTACCTGCCCCGTATGCAGGACTGAGCCCGGAGACGCTTGAAGCCATGCCGATTCTCACCTTTCCCGACGGCAACACGCGGGAGGTCGCCGCCGGCACGTCCGGCCGCAGCGTCGTCGAGGGCATCGCCAAGTCGCTGGCCAAGCGCACCGTCGCCATGGCGCTGGACGGCACGGTTGCCGATCTCGACGACCCGATCGCGCGCGACGCGCGCATCGAGTTCCTGGACCGCACCGATCCCCGCAGCCTGGAGCTGATCCGTCACGATTGCGCGCACGTCCTCGCCGAGGCGGTTCAGTCGCTCTGGCCGGACACGCAGGTCACGATCGGCCCGGTGATCGAGAACGGTTTCTACTACGATTTCTATCGCGAGACCCCGTTCACACCGGACGATTTCCCGGCCATCGAGGCGAAGATGCGCGAGATCATCTCGCGCGATGCGCCCTTCACCAAAGAAGTTTGGAAGCGCGAGGACGTGCGGGCGCTGTTCGCCGACAAGCAGGAAGCCTTCAAGGTCGAGCTGGTCGACGCGATCCCCCCGGGCGAGGACCTCAAGATCTACCGCCAGGGCGACTGGTTCGATCTCTGCCGCGGCCCGCACATGACCTCGACCGCCAAGGTCGGCACCGCCTTCAAGCTGATGAAGGTCGCGGGTGCCTATTGGCGCGGCGATTCGAACAACCCGATGCTGACCCGCATCTACGGGACGGCCTGGGCGAACCAGGCCGATCTCGACGGCTACCTGCACCGGCTGGAGGAGGCCGAGCGCCGCGACCACCGCCGGCTCGGCCGCGAGATGGACCTGTTCCACTTCCAGGAGGAGGGGCCGGGCGTCGTCTTCTGGCACGCCAAGGGCTGGACGATCTTCCAGGAACTCATCGCCTACATGCGTCGGCGCCTGCGCGGCGACTACGCCGAGGTCAACGCCCCGCAGATCCTCGACAAGGCGCTGTGGGAGACCTCCGGCCACTGGGGCTGGTACCGGGAGAACATGTTCGCCGCGCAGTCGGCGGGCGAGGAGGCCGAGGACAAGCGCTGGTTCGCCCTCAAGCCGATGAACTGTCCGGGCCACGTGCAGATCTTCAAGCACGGGCTGAAATCCTACCGGGACCTGCCCCTGCGCATGGCCGAGTTCGGCGTGGTCCACCGCTACGAGCCGTCCGGCGCGATGCACGGGCTGATGCGGGTGCGCGGCTTCACGCAGGACGACGCCCACATCTTCTGCACCGAGGACCAGCTCGCCGACGAGTGCCTGAAGATCAACGACCTGATCCTCTCCACCTACGCGGATTTCGGCTTCGACCAGATCGTCGTGAAGCTCTCGACGCGGCCCGAGAAGCGAGTCGGCTCCGACGCCCTGTGGGACCACGCCGAGGCGGTGATGACCCGGGTGCTGGCGCAGATCGAGGAACAGTCGGGCGGACGGATCAAGACCGCCGTCAATCCGGGGGAGGGGGCGTTCTACGGCCCGAAATTCGAGTACGTGCTCCGCGACGCCATCGGCCGCGACTGGCAGTGCGGGACCACGCAGGTGGACTTCAACCTGCCGGAGCGGTTCGGCGCCTTCTACATCGATGCCGACGGCGCCCGGAAGCCGCCCGTGATGGTCCACCGGGCGATCTGCGGCTCGATGGAGCGCTTCACCGGCATCCTGATCGAGCACTTCGCCGGGCACTTCCCGCTCTGGCTCGCGCCGGTGCAGGTGGTGGTGGCGACGATCACCGGCGAGGCCGATCCCTACGCCCGCGACGTGGTGCGCGCCCTGGAGCGGGCCGGGCTGCGGGTCGAGGCCGATCTGCGCAACGAGAAGATCAACTACAAGGTCCGCGAGCACTCGCTGGCCAAGGTGCCGGTGCTGCTGGCGCTCGGCCGCCGCGAGGCGGAGGAGCGGACGGTCTCGATCCGTCGGCTCGGCAGCCAGCAGACCCGGACGCTGCCGCTGACCGAGGCCGTGGCGGCCTTCGTCGAGGAAGCGACGGCCCCGGATGTCCGCCGTGCCGAGGCGGTGGCCGCGGCGGTCCCGACGAGCGGCACCGTGCTCGACGGCCATCACGACCCGGACGACACGCCCTGACGGGAGGCGGCATCCCGGTCGGAGGGCGACGCCGGGGCGTGCCGCGGTGCTCACCCACATCCTCACCGGGGACGAAGCCGAACCGATGGGAAACGCTCGAGGGATCCATGACCCGCCTCGTCTCCGTCCTCGTGCTGATCGCCTTCGCCCCCGCCGCCCTGGCGCAGGAGCGGGTGACCACGCGCAGCCTCACCTGCGCGGCGCTGCAGGCCCGCGTCGCGCAGGCGCGCAACCTGATCCTGGCGACCAGCGAGACGGCCTACGAGACCGTCCACCTGGATTCGGGCTCATGCCGGATCGACGAGACGGCGGCCCCGGCTTTCGAGCCCACCGCGGACGTGCCGTCGTGCATGGCCGGCTGGCGCTGCCGGCAGCGGAACAGCGACAGCGGCCCGCGCTGAGAAGCATTGCGGCCGCCGACGCGCGGACGGGACGGGGCAGCGGCGCCGACGCCGCTTCAGCGCGCCTTCTCGTGCTCCGCGAGACCGACCGCCTTGTAATCGTAGCTCGGGTAGAACTCGGTTCGGTAGGCACCCCAGGCGGTGTCCTCGAGGACGCGGTTGACCTCGCGGAGCCGGGTGGCGGGCAGCCGCAGGGTGATGATCTGCCCGATGCCCATCACGACGTTCCAGGAGACCACCTCGATCCCCGGCGGCGGGAAGGCCTTGTAGAAGCCCTGCTTGGCCAGCTGCGCGTTCAGCTCCGCCAGAGGCCGCGACTGGTCGTGCCGCAGGAAGACCGTCAGCAGCATGGCGTTGTCCGCCGTCGCCGTCGCCGTGCCCACGGGCGGGGGCGGCGCGGTCTGTGCCGACGCCCCGCCGATGCAGCCGAACGCCACGAGGGACGCTGCGAGCGCCCCGATCACACCTGTGGACCGTCGCATCCGATCTCCCCGGCCGAGCACCTGCGCCGGCCCAGCACCAACGCGGCGCGGCGCCACGCTATCCCGAATGTGAGAACCCCTTCAGCTGGGCTCGACATCGTAGGACAATCGCAGGCGAAGCCGGACCAGCCCGTCCGCGTCGCGGACCGCGATGATGAAGTCCTGCCGCTCGACCGGGTCGGTCAGACCCTGCGCCAGGCGGGTCAGGATCCGGACCGCCTGGGCCCGCGCCGCCGCGAGGTCGGGCAGGTCGTAGCCCTCATGGTCGCGGACGAGGTTGGCGCCGTCATGAAGATCGATGAAATAGCGGGGCACGGGTTTCTGCTCGGCGAGCGTATCAGCTCGCGGGAATCAGTCTCCGTCGTTTCTACGTAGTTTCCGGGCCCCCGCAATCGCGTGTCGCGCTTGTCGCACCGGGAAACGGGCCGGTTTGTCAGCCGCCCTGCAGAGGTCGGAGAAGTCTTCCGGGACCGCGCGGATCGTCGCGCCGTCCGGTTCGACGGTCCCGTCGACGGCGTCCCTTTCAGCACGGCCGTGCCCGGCATGCCTGCGGCAAGGGCCGCGGCCTTCTCAGGCGCGCCGGACTCGATCCGGGCGGGCTCCTGGCGCGCGGCTCTCGAGCGGTTCCGATGCAGTTTGGAGGCCTGCATGACGAAGGTGATCTCGAGGCTCATGCCGTGCGCTACGGGGGCGAGCATCGGTCCCTTCCTGCCCGGCAGGCCGTCCGTCACAGGCTGCGGGTGGTGACCCCGAGGGCAAGCAGGACGTAGGCACCGATGAAGAACCATTGCCGGTGCATGACGACCGTACGGCCGACCATGGGGATCCGGGTATACAGGCTTGTGACGGCGAGGCCGATCAGCACGGCCGACACCAGAAACGTGAGCAGACGCGGAGCGGAGAGCGTGGGCATGGGCCATGCTCGCGCCGATACGCTTACCGGACCGTTACCGGTCGAGGCCCGGGATCAGCGGCCGTTCCGCGGTGAGCGGTCCCTTGGAGCCCGGGAGAAGTCCGACCTGCGCCAGCCACAATGCCACGATCGCCGCCGCGATGAGTGTTGCCAGGGACGTCAGCCGGCCTGTCCATCGCCGCAGGACGAACATCGCGACCACGACGGCCAGCAGGGCGACGAGAAGCACGAGCAGGAGCATCGCTGCCCCATGCCACGATCAGGCCGTCACGTCACCGCGGAGGTGAAACAGGATCTCCGGGTCGAGGCGCAGCTACGGCTCTGTGCGCCCCTGATGCGCCTCGTAAGTTGCTCACAACCCGCCTAGGCGCCCGCCTCGGTTGTTCTGCAGAACGGAAACAGACCCGCAATGAACCGGTTGCCCGGTGGTCGGGGCGAAAAGGTCTCACGGCGAAAATGCTAGAAATTCCTACCCATTGGCGCGGGCGGGCATACCAATCATGCACGAAATGCTGGCCGTTGAATGTTTTTGTAACTTGCTTTCGGCGCACGGAGGTAGCAAATCGCAGGAGAGGGGCACATCAGGAATTTTGAAGTGATAGAAGAAACATCCGGTCCCAATCCGAATTTCATCGAACTGGCCGGTGATATCGTCGCCGCCTACGTGTCGAACAATCCCGTTCCGGCCGCCGAGCTGCCGGCGCTGATCGCCCGCGTGCACGGCGCGATCGCCGGCCTCGTCGCCGGTACGCTGACGGTCGAGACCGGCGCGGCGG
>NZ_JBKFBO010000045.1:0-385 GCF_053346215.1 Methylobacterium sp. A49B | reverse complement strand
TGCGCCGTCGCGCTTCAACTTCGTCGACGGCATCGAGAAGAGCCGGATCCCCGACGTCGTCGGCGTGCTCCGCCTCGATCAGGCCTGGGGTTCGGCCCAGATCTCGGCGGCCATGCACGAGTTGAACATCGGTAACATTCAGAACGGCCTCGGCTTCGTGCCCGGCGGTGGCCTCGGCACCGCGGCGACCGCGGCGAACGGCTCGAACCTGAGTATCCCGCACGCCAACTCCGCCTACGGCTTCGCCGTGCAGGGCGGCATCAAGGTCAACGCGCCGTTCATCGCTCCGGGCGACGCGCTGTACGTCCAGGCCGCCTACGCGAACGGTGCCCAGATCTACTCCGGCTACTCCTCGTACTCGGGCACCTACGCCCAGACGGCCGCG
>NZ_JBKFBO010000044.1:0-232 GCF_053346215.1 Methylobacterium sp. A49B | reverse complement strand
CTCGACCGGTGCCACGGGTGAGACCGGAGCGACTGGCTCGACCGGTGCCACGGGTGAGACCGGAGCGACTGGCTCGACCGGTGCCACGGGCGAGACCGGCGCAACCGGCTCGACCGGTGCCACGGGTGAGACCGGCGCAACCGGCTCGACCGGTGCCACGGGTGAGACCGGCGCGACTGGCTCGACCGGTGCCACGGGTGAGACCGGAGCGACTGGCTCGACCGGTGCCACG
>NZ_JBKFBO010000043.1:0-101875 GCF_053346215.1 Methylobacterium sp. A49B | reverse complement strand
CTCTCCCGCTACCGGCGAGCTACACCACCTCCAGGGACACGACCCGCACTGACGTCGGCGCCGTCGGCCGGTAAGCTCCCGCGCCATGCACAAGCTCGCGCCGGCCAGCCTCTACCGGCTCCGCACGCTCGCCCAGACCGGCCCGCGCTTCTACCAAGTGAGCGCCTACATGCGCCGCATGGAAGTGCTGGGATTGATCGCGGCCACGGGTCGAACGGATCCCGCGACGGACAGCGCTGAGTACAGGATCACCGACGCAGGCACGGCCGAGCTGGCAACGCGCTACGGCTCATCCTCGACGAAGCCTCGCGACGACGTCTGACCGCTGCCATTTCGCCCCGGGCCGATTGCGGCCCGTTCGGGCAGCCGGCGACCATCTTGTAATCAGTCTTCGGAGCCCTAACCTTTCCTGTAATCAGCTTGCAGGAGCCCTTCAGATGCTAAGGCTGCTGGACAACCGGGATGGAACCTACGCCATCTATTTCGGCGAACAGGAACTGATTGCGGGCCTGAATTATCGCCAAGCCGTTCGCTTCACCCTCAGGTCGCACCTCCTGCCGCAACGGTAGTGTGCGGTCGCGGCGGCGCGCGCGAAGAGGGCCCGTCGCGGCCAGCCGGGCGGGCGCTCTGTTGATAGTTCAGCGCAAGTCTCGACCCATGTCGTGATCGCTGCGATCGGCATTCAATGATCGAAATACCCCCGCACAGCTGTGCTTGCTGGGTGAGACGGTCGATCGTTCCGGTGTCGAGGGACGTTCCACACGCAGGCAGGCGTGCCGGTACCGATCGACTGGCTCTCCGCCGGTCGGACCGGGGCGTCGCTTGGCCTCAAGGCGTCAGGTGCCACCATCGCCCGTCGTCCTTCCGCCTCAACTGCACACGCTCTCGCCTGCCAGGTTGCGGCCGACTGAGTTCAGGCCCGTCGTCTCGCTTCGAGGTGTTATCAGCATTCAGAGGAGATGAACCCAGGACGATTTAGGCGATTGAGCTTTCATGGAGGTAGCCATGACGCCATTCCGCACGCAAATCGCCGCATCGATTTTGATTTCGTTGTCGACGGGCGCCGTGTTCGCTCAGGCAGACCGCACGAAGACGGGCGTTGATCCGCTCTCGACTGAAAAGGCGCCGAACACCACGGTGGTCGGGCAGACCAAACCGCCGAGCCGGGATGCAAGCCCAACATCCACCACGTCGATCGAGCGCAAGACGCCGCGTCAAACCGTGGACGACGCTATCAGCACGAGGGTCTGCGTCGGATGCGGCGGAGAACCCGCCACGACAGGTGCCCTTCCAGTGGCACCCGCGCCCGCCGCGCCGTCACCCGTCCTGCCCCCTCAAACGCGCGATGTTCGACTTGACGAGTTGCGCACACCGTCCGAACCCAAGAAGCAACCCGATCTCGACACCTTCGCTCTGGCCTCGGCGCATCGCGAGCGGGCGGAGTCGGCGCAGGAGAAGACCAACGGCCTGTGGCAATCCTGGCTGGTGTCGGTTTGTGACGGTTGCGGCGACCAGAAGCCGGCCAAGGCCCTGAAACTGGAAGACTGGCCGAACCGCACCGCGCCCCTGACGACCGGCTCAGTGGATCAGAAGACTCCAGCCGCGAAGATAAACCACGCCGAGGCCAAGCGGATCGCGGTTCCTCATCAGCGGAGTCTGGAAGCGGATCTCTCGCCGGACATCGTCGACTCGATCCGGCGGATGCCGCAATGACGATGAGGCAGAGCGAGTCCGTCGGGAGTCCCGGCCGGCGCCCTCGTCCGCCCTCTCCGAAGCACCACGTCCGGAGCGAGCCTGTCGATGATCGAGACGCGATCCTCCGCTGCCTCGGTGCGCCGGCGGCGATGCGGCGGGTACGGTCAGATCAGATAGACCGTACCGTGCTCCTTGAACGCCTTCGGGCAGTTGCTCTCATCGACCAGGCGCTGGGCTTCCGCGAGTGTCAGGTGCCGATCTGCCGCCACTTCGGCGAGGGTCATCCATCTGGTCTGCATGTCCGTCCTGCTCCTGATTTGGCAGTCAACGGCGCTGGATGCGAATGGTTCGGGCGCACGGAAAGGCCCTGAACGGCCCTGTGCCGGGCGGCACCGTCCGCGAAGTCGGCCGCCGACGCCGCGGTCCTGATCGGCGCCCCGCCGGGGCCGCGCATCCGACGGGTGAGAGATCCACGAAGAGCACCCTATCCGGCGGCAGATGGCGGCCGGAGCGGTGGATCGAACCGGCTCCAGGGCGGACGTGAGCGCTCCCTCCGTCTTGTCGCAGCACGAAAGCTGCTTCTGTGGATCGGGGACTTCTGCACAGGCGCCTTGATCGATCGATTACAGTTCAATCGCCTAACGCGACGGTAATTCACCTCCCGCAGGATGCCTCGCCTGCGAGGAGTGAGTCATGCGGACGTGGATGGTGGCGGGGGCGGCGATCCTGGCCTTGACGGTCGGCAGCGACGCCGCGCAGGCGCGGGGTGGCCGAGGGTTCGCGCGCCTGTTCTCCGGGCATTCCCACACGTCTTACCGGTCGGCCGCCCTGAACCAGCCGAGTCGAGTCCATGCAGAGCCGAGAGCGGGCATTCTCGGCTACCGGCCCGCGCTCGTCCTCGCACCGAAACCGGTGGCTCCGGTCGTCGCCGCGAGCGCTGCGCTTCCCGCATCCTCAGCCGAGACGCTCGTGCCGGACGTCCCGGCCGCGCCGCCGACCCACGTCGAGACCTCGCCGCCCGCTCCGATTCGAGAAGCGCGTGCGCTCCGTCCGTCCTGCGCACCGGGGAGAATGGTCGGCGGATCAGGGAGCGAAGGGACCGGTTTCTGCCTGATCAACTAGAGCGCCCGCCGCCGAAATGGACGCCTGTCAGCGCCGGAAAGCGCGTCACACCACAGGCTCGGAGCCGTGCCTGATCGCGACGCGCACGGTACACAGGGCCGGGAATCCCTGGACCGGCTCTCCAACCCTCGACCTCATTCTGAGGTGCCGGCGCTCGGCGCAGGCCGCGAAGGAGCCCTCCAGCCAGCCGCGGGATCCCTGCAGGCCTCCTTCGCGGCCCGCTGACGCGGGCACCTCAGGATGAGGGATCTGAGTGGGATCACCCCACACGACGTGCTGTCGCGTACGGTGTGCACCGCGATCAGGCGCGCCTCTGTCGGCGTGCGACGGCTCGTCGGCTGATGCGGCGCGAGGCTCAGGCGCGTGAAGCGCCGGGCACGACGGCCGTTTCCGTGCGCGCCCCGGCCGCGCCTCCTGCGGCGATCCGGGGCGGCCGCGCTCACCTCCCGCGCCCGCTCTTGAGAAGGACGAGCCGGGTGAGCTCTGCCTGCCGGGACACGCCCGTCTTGCGGAAGACTGCGCGCAGCTGGGTGCGCGCCGTGTCGACCGTGATGCCGAAGCGGTCGGCGGCTTCCTTCAGGCTCACGGTACCGTCGAGGTTCGACGCGAGCCGCGCCTCGGCGGCCGTGAGCCTGTAGTCCGTCATCAGAATTTGCTGAAGGTCGGCGGATCTGCGGGGCTTCGGGCACCGGCGCAGGACGAGGAGCGCGAGCTTGGGCGGCAGCACAAGCAGACCCAAGCGTCCGGCGCTCAGGAACTTCGGATCGACGGTCATCGTGCAGGCGGCGAAGGTTCCGGCTGCCGTCGTGATAGCCGGAGCTGCCGAGAACGGCCCCAGCGCAGCGTCTGGAGCGCACGTGGTGGCCACTGCGCCGCGGATGCTCGCGAGAAGGTTGCGATCACGCACGTCCAGGATGTTGAGACTCCCGCACCTCAGGATCTTGCCATCCCGCAGCAAAGCTTCCGCCGCTTCGTTCGCGCCGTAGATCCGCATGTCCTGCGCGACCAGGAGCGCTGGCTCGACAAGAGCATCGAGGAGGGAGCTTCTCAGCCGCCTCGGTCCCGCATGGCGACTGGCGTCGAGCGTCCGCCGGATGCGTGGACCGAGGATCTTCAGGAGAGGCTCGTAGATCCCGTTGGCGGACTCAGCGCGTCGAAGGTCGTAGTGCAACGAAATGAAGCCGAGGCGGCCATCGCTTTCGGCGATCCTCATGCCGCTCGACGCGTCGGCGCCTCCGGCTCGAGACAGCCAATCCGTGTAGAACTCCGTGTGCGCAAACTCGGAAGCCGGCAGGAGTCGTTCGCTGAAGATCGGCTGCATTGCCGGAGCAGCCAGCATCACCGGCATCCAGGGATTGATGGCGTTGTAATACGCGGCATACCGGGCAACCACGCCGTCTGGCCAGCCGGAGGAGGTCAGCGGCACGGCGCTTTCGCCGAGGATATCCACCACCTGGATGCCGGTTTTGCCCCCGGGCACGGCGGTCGCGAAGGCCGCCATCACGTCCTCCCACGCGTCGGGATCGAACGCCGCGCGATCAATCAGCGCTCCAATATCTTCAGCAAGGGCGACGACCCTGGGATTGTGATCGTACAGCGGTCGCATCCCGGAATACCCCGCAGGCCGAGTGCTGAGGCCTATTCAGCCATGATGCCGTTGCCGAGATCTGTTTTCAAGACAGCCTTCAGTGTTGGATCAGAAGCACCGGCCCGACGGCGAACATCATCGTTCACCTGTGAAATTGGCCCGACCGACCGCCCGGGACACGCAGAAGTGTTCGCACCCTCGACCTGTCCGAGGGCGACCTTGCGGGGGCGGCCTGGACGCGACCGGCCAGACCCCGGCCGGCCAAACCCCGGCCGGCCATGTCCGCGGCCCCACATGTCCGCGGCTCCACATGTCCGCGGCTCCACATGTCCGCGGCCCCATGAGGAAGCCCATGTCCGTCGTATTCGACCTGGACGGAACGCTCGCGCTGACCGAGCCTCGCGCGCACGTCCGCGCCGGTCCCGGGCGCAGGGATTGACGCGGCTTCCACGCGACCTGCGACCAGGATGAGCCCTGCCATCCGATCATCCGGACGCTTCTCGCCCTCGACGCCGCCGGCAACGCGGTCGAGATCTGGTCCGGCCGCTCGGACGCGGTGAACGACACGACCACCGCGTGGCTAAGCGCGCATGGACTGGGGCACATTCCGGCCCTCCGGGTGTCGCGCGCAGTCGTCGGGCCGCGTGCCTGCGCGATGCACGGCCTATAGCCCTACCGGTCCGGTCGCGGTGCCCCGGCCACGCCGCGCATCGGAATGCGTCCGGACCGCGTCTCCGGGAAACCGCATCAACGGGTGCGCACCGCCCGCAGATGCTGGCCGTGCGCGCGAGGGCTCGGGACCGGCGAACCCGTCGGAATCCCCTGACGACGGGAGCCGGATCGGAGCCGCGGCGGTGCGGCGTTGCGCCATGGAACGTCGCACCACCGCGCCGCCTTTCCCGCCCATGCGCTCGGCCAACGCCACCGCGCCTCGACCTGGAAAGGCCTTCAATGCTGAAGTTCGCGCGTGGATCAACGGCGCTGGCGCTGCTCGTCATCGCGGGGCCGGCCTTCGCCCAGGGCAAACCCCTGGCGCCGCCCGCCAGCGATGCGATGCCGCCGGTTGAGCTGACGATCAGCCTGAAGGACGGCAAGCCGGTTTGCGACCCGGCCGAACTCCGCCTTCCGGCCGACACGAACGTCGCGCTGAACGTCGTCAGCAGCGCCGACGTGCCCGTCACGATCACAGCGCCCGGCCAATTCGAGAACGGCCTGGTCCTCCACGCGGACGGCGACCTCGTCCATGTGGCGAGCGAGAAGGGTTACACCGTCAAGCAGAACGGCAAGGGTACGCTGCGGCTGCGGACGATGAAGGCCGGGCAGGAGACGTATGCCTGCACCAGCACCCGCAACATCGATGCGCCGTTCAAAGGCAAGCTGGTCCTGAGCGCGCCCGCCCAGTGAGACCGCGACCTTCGGTGCAGCCATGAGCGACGCTACGGCCGACCAGCATCTGAGCGCCTACTACGATGGCGGTTGTCCGCTCTGCCGCGCCGAGATCGACCATTACCGGCGCTGCGCGGGGGCGGATCGGGTCGCCTTCATCGATGTGGGGCGCGTCGTCCCGGCGCCGGCCCTCGGGCCTGGCCTCACCCGCGACGCAGCCTTGCGGCGCTTCCACGTGCGCGGCGCGGATGGAGGCTTGGTCTCCGGCGCCGCCGCCTTCGCCCGCCTCTGGCAGACCCTACCCGGCTGGCGCTGGCTCGGCCGCCTGATCGAGCTGCGCCTGCTCGGCTTTCAACCCGTGCTGGCCGTCGCCGAGTGGGCCTACCGGCTGTCGCTGCCCCTGCGTCCGCGGCTGGCGCGACGGCTTGCCCGAAGGCGGTCCGGCGGACCGTAGACCTGCCGCGACCATCGCGACGCATCGCGACAGATCACGGCCCATGGCGCCACGGGGCGACGCCGGGCATCCGGTCGGTCCCACGACCGCCCGTGTGGATCACGTGCGGACGGTCGCGCGGGAGCGATCCCGAACGGGCCTGGGTCCCGTGCGCAGCCGCTGCCACGCCGGTCGGTCAACCAGCGCCGCAAGACTGGACCGAGGCCGAACGTGTCCTCGATTGATCGACATGCAGGAATAGCCGCGGGCGATGGGGTGGCGGCCTCATGCGCGCGCCGTCCGCGCTCGCCCAGCGGATCGAATGGACGCGAAGACCGATTCCACGACGGGCCGATTGGGCGTATCTGTATACGAATCACGATCCTGGCGACGACGGTTGTCTGCAACGGAGGAAGCTATGGGCCTGCTCGCATTCATCCTCATCGGGGGTCCATGGGTCGCGGCAACGGCGTGGCTTTGGCACCGCGAGGGCGGCCTCGAAGCGTCCCGGCGCGCCCTGCAGGGTGAGACTGCGCACAATCGCTGACGGCTTCGGTCGGCGCGCGCCCAGGCTGGCCCCGCCCCGGGCGGGACCTTGGCCGCCCGTCCCCATGCTGTTCAGGCAGGACGAAGGCGCGACGGAAGGCGAGGGGCCGAATTTCGCGCCGCGGGGAACAGGCCGCCCGGGCTCTGTCAGAGCGGCGCGGGCGGCCCGCAGCCGTCCGATCCGGCGGTCGCAGCGCGGCTGATCCGGCCCGTCAGGTCTCGGTGAAGACCACGCCGAACCGGGCTCCGGTGCGCCGGACGACCATGCAGCGCCGCGACGTCTGGTCGATCGCGGTCAGCAGCGTGAAGGCTTCCGGCACGGCATCGTCATCGCCGGCCTCGAGCAGCGCGCCCGTATCCGACATGTTCCAGACGAGGCACCGCAGCCGCCGACCGGACTCGTGATCGAGGATGTGCCCCGCGCTGAAGCAGTCCGTCCTGCCGGACAGGCGTTTCTCGGTCGTCATGGGCGCTCCTGCAGATTCTGCCACCATTCAAATATTGGCTCCTATTGATGCAAAGCTTCCCGCCAATGAAAGGCATCGAAATCCTTCACGTCGTGCTTACTATCGAATGAATGAAGTCGCGCGATATGTATTGATCGTCCGGAAACGGTCACGGTGCCGCAAGGCGGTGAAAGGCGCCGGTTTCGATCCAGGATGATCCGGCGCCCCGCCGAAGGGGGAGGGCGTTTGGAGAGCGATGATCCGACCGCCGAAACCGCGGGCGGCGGGTCGTCCGCGCTGCCGTCGCCCTGGTCACGCGGAACAGGATACCGGGTTCACGGCTGAGCCTCGGCTTCGTCATCCCCGCCGGTGGCTCCGGTCGCGGGCCCGGGGCGGTAAGCATCGAGCGTCGCGTAGGCGTCCGTATGGGTCAGACCCAGGCGCTCCATGTCGGTCAGCAGGGCCAGGATGTCCGCGTCGACCGGTTCACCATTCTCCTTGCGCTCGATCAGCGTGTTCACCAGTTCCAGGTCGTTGATCGCGGTCGCGTCGGGTTCGTTCGGATCGGGGAAAGCCATGGCGGGTCTCACACTGCGTGGCCCCTGGAGTTAGGTCGCGGCCCGAGCCCCGGCCACACGCCGCCCGCGCCGCTCCCGGAGGAGCCGCGCGGGCGGTCCCGGCGGGCGGGCGTGGAGGCGCGATACCGCCCCGGCGGGGAGGCGGTGTCAGGCGGCCAGGCGCAGCTTCTCCCTCTGCCGCAGCCGGATCGGGACCGCGTCCGCGGGACGCGCCATCAACTGGTCGAGTTGCGAGCAGTGCAGGGCAGTCACACCCCTGGCATGGGCCATCGCGAGCGCTGCGCCACTGAAGCGACCGTTCGTGATCACGTAGGCGGCCGCGCAACCGCTGCGCTCGGCGGCGGACGCGACCGCGTTGACCGGCAGGCATTCGAGCTCGCGGGTCGTCCACGCGAAGCGCGCGACGAAGCGGTGCCGGTCGCGGATCAGGACGAAATCGTCGTCCTCCTGATAATCCAGCCGCCAACCCAGGGACTTGAGGCAGCGCAGCATCAGCACCTCGAAGCTCTCGGGCGAGACGCTGACGCGATCAACGAAGGTCCAGGATTCGATCTCCCTCTCCAGGATCGAGGCAAATTCCGCGTACAGCGCCCGTCGAAAGCTCCCGATCCAGAAGAAGGCTCGGACCGGCCCCGGCACGTATGCCCGGTGAAGCCGCCCCAGCTCCGCATCTTGAAGAAACTCGAACTCGGCCCGGCTCTTGGCGTGGCGCTCCCTCCAACGGCTCTCGATGAGCAGTCGCTCGGCATCGCGCCTCAGGGTCTCGCGACATCGGGCGGAGGCCCGGGCGTGCAGATGCAGATAGGCGATCAGCAGCAGGGCCGCCGTCACCCAGAGGCCGAGACACGTCGCAAACATGGCGGCGAGGCTTTACGAATTGGGCAGGTTGGACACTTATCGGCCGCAGACCTTAATCAGACATTGCTGAGCAAATTTGGTTTCCCTTTGCTTTCGCAAGTCTTTGGAGATGGTGAACGCATCCTTCGCGGCGGCAGCGCGAACGGCGGATCGGCGGCGGAAAGCGATGGTCATACGCTGACCGTAGCGGGACCGGCATGGTCCGGGCGTATGCGGTCAAGTGCGCCCGCGGTCGGGACTCGGCGCTCCGGCAGCAGCCCCGATCGACATGGCCCGACGACCCTGCCCCGGAACAGCCCCGGCCTTGAGCCGCGATACGCCGTGCCGCTGCGGCGTGTGGATCACTCTGCCGAACGAGCGGCTCGAGGGCCGCATGGTGCAGCGGGCATTTCCGCCTCCCCTCGCGCGGCTGTTCGCTCCGGGTTCTGGGATTGTGGTCCGGGGCAGCCCTCATCGTCGGCGGAGGCGAAGCCGAGAAAGGCAGGATCCAGCTCGTGCATGAAGCACGGGGGCGAGCTGTACGTGCCGAACTCCGATGCTGTCGCGTCGGATGGAGCGCCCGACGTCGTCGCCCGTGCGGTCATCGAAGATTTCGTCCTCGGTATCGAGCCAGCCAAGTCACAGATCCGCCGGCTCTGATTGCTCCGCGAAGGTGAACATGACGTCCCCGGTCCGCTCGCAGGATACGCTGACCGAGGTGGCCCCGTTCTGCCCGCGCTGGATGGGAAGCTGAGCCTTAGCATGGGCGACGGCGGCCTCGAGGTCGCAGGGCCAAAGCTTGGTGGAGCTCACCCGTTTGCCTTTTCGAAACGTAATCTTGTACGCCATCGTCTCCTCCTTTTTTGCGGAGGATACACCTTTTAACCGGGTGGGCACGTCCGTTGATGACATAGCAAGGATGCGTATTGGACGGCGAGCACCGCTGAACTCACATCTCAAGACGCTTGCGATCTTCGGCAGCGAGTCTGACTGCACCGCGGTCGGCGCCCCGGTCCCGCCCAAAGCGCCACCGCGTCCCCCGGCCACCGGTGCCACCGGACGATCCGGCGGCACCGGTTCCGAACATCCACACCCCTCACTCGGCCGAGACGGCCGTGGCGACGATGCGCGGGGAAGCGGGAGCGGTCGGCACGAGACGCGGCGTCGTGGCCAGCTCGGAAGCCGGGCGGACGGTCGCCGTGGCGCGGGCCTGCTCGCGGTAGAGCGGCGGGGTCAGGTGAATGGCCTCATCCGCCCGTGCGGAACCGACCACGGATCCGGCGGCGATGGCGATGAGGGCGACGGTACGAAGGGTCATGATCCTGATACCTCTCGATGGTCCGGGCTCGTGCCCGGGGTCGAGCGATATCTACGCTGCACAGCAACATGATCCAAACAGATTGGATCGATATCTAAAATTGATGGTATCAATATCTAAGTGAGGTCGCTGCGTCTCGGCGGTATTGCGAACGCGCCCTTGGCGTCCAAGCGGCGCAGGCGATCGCGCCGCGGGCAGCGGCCTTCCCGTCCGGATGCCTGAATCCAAGAGATCCGGCCCGGTGCCCATCCGCTGATCGGCTTCCGGCGCAGAGGACGCTGTGCACGGGACCGGTTGCCGTCGTGGTCGCGCTGTGTTGACCCGTCAGCGGCACCGGCGGACCGCCGGATCATCCCGGCCGCCATCCACACCGCCATCCGCGCTGACCAGCACGGCGCGATCCGCTCACGCCGGCACCGGACGCTCAGCGGCCGAGTTCGACCGGGATGCTGAGATCGGCCACGCCCGACAGGCCCAGCAGGGCGGAGGGCGGCGCGGGAAGGGGACCGACACCCTGAACGGCACGGAGCGCGCGCTGATCGAGGTCCGGCGAGCCGGAGCTGTCCTCGATCTCCACCCGCTGCACGGATCCGTCCGCGGCGATCTGCACGCGAACCACCGCGCTGCCGGCGGCCCGGCGCGACCCTGGCTGCCGCGCGGCCTGATCCGCGGCGTCGATCCGCGTGACGAGACGGGACAGCCAGTTCCGCACAGCGCGGTCGGAACGTTCCCGCGCCGGAGCGGGGTCGGCCCCGGCGATCAGGAGCAGGCCGAGCACGACGATCCCGGGGATGAGCACGCGTGACGTCATGCGGGGACAGGGGCTCCGTGCGCGCGGGAGGAACGACCGACCCAACCGCACGGGCCTGCCTCACGCGACTCCGGATAGCCGGATGCCGTCAGGAAACGGTTACGGATTTCCGGCCCTTCGGACCCGCGGCGGCCAGCATGACATCGTCGCTGCCGACTTCGAGCCCGGTATAGCCGAGCATCTCCGCGAGCTGCGTCCGGGCGCGCCAGACGCGACTCTTCACCGTGCCGATGCGGCACTTCATGACCGCCGCGGTCTCCTCGTAGGTAAGGTTCTCGATCGCCACGAGGACCAGCGCCTGCCGCATGGACGGCGCCAGACGATCGAGGGCGGCGCGCACGTCGCTCAGGTCCAGATGTCCGCCCTGCTCAGGCAGCGAGACCATCCGTTCCGCCTGGGTGCCGTCCTCGTCCTGCACCTCGCGGCCCCGCTTGCGGTGCTCGTTGTAGAACTGGTTGCGCATGATCGTGAACAGCCACGCCTCCAGATTGGTGCCCGGCGCGAAGCTGGCGCGCGAGCGCCACGCCCGCAGCAGCGTGTTCTGCAGGAGGTCGTCGGCGCCGACATGGTTGCGCAACAGCGAGCGCGCGAAGCGCTGGAGGTTGGGCACCATCCCCAGGAGGGAGGCCTGGAACGCCGTCTCGCGGCCGTCCTGCGCCCGGCCGAACGCGGCGTCCAGCAGCGTCAGGAGTTCGGCGAAGCGGTCCGCGATGGGCGGCTCGGCCGCGTCCGGCGCATAGGTCGCTGCGAGCAGATGGCCGAGATGATACTGGACGCTGTCGGGGAGCCGAGGCGCCTGCGTGTCGATTGTATCATCGTCGAGCGTGAGTGCGAGCATGACAGCCGATCACCTGAGAGGGACGAGAGCATGGGCTCAGCTATAAGTCTCAGAATATGCAGCCCCTGCCGCAACATAGATCAGCGTAAATATCGATCTTCAGACTGATCTATGATACCATGCTTGGCAGTTTCAGCGGATCTGAAATCCGAGAAAACAGTCTAAGTTTGGAAGCATCGGACGAACATCTATTTCCCGGCCCGCCGTAGGCGGCGCACCGCACGCAACAGTCTCAGCCGCGGCGCCATCGAGACTGCGACGGCGAGGCCGGGACCAACCCGGAAGACAGGACGACGCGTATGAGCCGACTCACGGAGCTTGAAGACGACCCCGCCTTCCGGGAGGCGGTGCTTGCGGTGCGGGGCGCGGCCAGCACGTTGAGCGGCCGGGCCGTCACGGTGGAGGAGGCCCGCTTCCTGGTGGGAATCGCCCTGACGACCTTCGCCCATGCCGGCGGCCTGAACGAACCGAGCCGCAGCCGACTGGCCCGTTTCTCGGAGACGCTGGAACAGGGCACGGTCGTCGAGTCATTGACGAAGCACTGAGCCCTGCGTCACGGCCCGAAGCGTCCCGGGATGTAACGCTCGGGACGACCGTGCCGCGTCCGGCCCCGCCACCTACCCGGCTTCCGTCATGGCGGCGCGCAGCACGCTCTGGAGATCCTTCAACACGGCTTCGCGATCCTGCTCGCGCAGCGCCAGGTTCAGGCCTGCGGTCACGTGCTGGCCGATGATGAGCAGCCCGACCTCGCGCAAAGCGGCTGTCGCCGCGCGGATCTGCTGGATCTCGTCGAGACAATGCCGGTCCGTCTCGATCATGGCCCGGAGGCCGCGCACCTGCCCCTCGATCCGCCCGAGCCGCCGGATCAGCGGCATGCGCTCCTCCTCGGTCCGGGCGAGGCAGACACGACCTTCGACGACTGTGCCGCTTGTCACCGCTCGACCCCCTCTCTGTTCGGCGCCGCCGCCTCGGGCCGTCGATGGCGCCGGCAGGAAGGTCCGGAAGAGGTGGTGCTCCGGCCGAGCCGGAGCACCGGTCCGTCAGCCGATCTGCTGGGACTGGGCGCCGCTGTCGGGCCGCGCCGGGCCGAGCACCGGCTCCTCGCCCATCGGCTGGTTCTGGACGACGTTGTACTCGCCCTTCCCGTCGAGGGACGGACCCTGCGTCCAGCGCCCGGCCGGGGGCGGCGAGCCGTCCGCCGACGTCGAGAAGAAGTTGTAGTTGAACTTCTGGTTCTCTTCGCTCTGCGGGAAGGAATTCGGGATCGGCAGCGTGCCGGCGTGACCCCCGAATTCCTCGATCACCGCCAGCCATTGCTGCTGGTGCATCGTGTCGCGGGCGATGAGGAAGCTCCACATGTCGCGCATGCCGGGATCGTTCGTGGCGTTATACAGGCGCACCGCCAGGACGCGGCCGGTGCTCTCCGCGGCGACGTTGCAGTACATGTCGGCAGCGATGTTGCCGCTGGCGTAGATGTGGCTCATGTCGAAGGGCAGGCCGTCGGAATTGCCCGGGAAGGCCGCCATGCCGGTGGACAGCAACGTCTTGTGCAGCATGCCCTCGGCGATGTGGCGCGGGTTCTCGCCGCCCATCACGGCCCCGACGATCGCGTCGGCGGCCCCGGCCTCCTGCACCTTGGTCGGCGCGGTCTCGAGGTTCATCGCCACGGCGGTGGCCAGCATCTCGATATGGCCGATCTCCTCGGTGGCCGTATTGAGCAGCATGTCGCGGTACTTGGTGGTGGGCGCACGGTTGCCCCACGCCTGGAAGAAATACTGGAACGCGACCCGGATCTCGCCCTCAATACCGCCGATCGCCTGCTGGAGCATGCGGGCATAGATCGGGTCCGGACTGTCGACCTTGACGGGATACTGCAGTCGCTTGTCGTGATAGTACATGATGTCGGTCCCTCGCGAGAGGCACGGCGCGCTCAAGCCCACCGCACGATCGGCCGCTGAGCCCGTACTCCATGGGAGCATCAGGCCTTGCTCCCTGTTCAACCCCGCCTCACGATGACGGTTCGGTCGATCAGCCTATTTAGAACGATCTGGACGCGGTGGGTTGGATTTTTACCCGATAAATCAATGCTCTTGCGCGTTGAATTTTGATTTTTCCGTGTCCTCGCCGCACGCTCAAATCGATATCACAGGTTGATGCACACAGATATATGTTAGGATTTTACCGCACGGCGCCTTCTCGACCGACTTTAACTTAGATTGCCACGACACAGCGTCCCGTCGTTCATGCGCCACGGCGGAACCGACGAGCACTTGGGAGCCGATGCGCGGAACGGCCAGCGCAGCCACGATCCGGACACACGCGGTCTCGGTCAAGCTTTCAAAGTATTTTGCGAAACAATCGTGCATCAAGCCCTGCATGGAACGCATGTACGGTGGCGTACACATTGATTAATACCGGAGTTGCACGGCGCATAACACGTCCAAAGGAATTGTACCTGGAGATGCGCCGATTTTCATTGGGCTCATGCCCCGGATTGGTGGCTCGCCAACGGCTTGGAGTCCATCGATGCTCACCGTCCAGACCGCCGACTTGGCAGACTTCCTGACGGCCCGCCCGATCGAGCCGGAGAGTTTCGCAAAACTTCACGGCCTCCCGACGCGGGAACGCACGATCCCGAAGCAGCACGACGTGCTGCCGCCCGACACCGACCCGGCGAGCGCCCAGCTCCTGCTGGCCGGCTACGCGGGCCGCTACCGCATGCTGCGGGACGGCCGCCGGCAGATCACCGCCATCCTGGTACCGGGCGACCTCTGCGATCCGGGGGCGGTCCTCGCGCGTCGCTCCGATTACGCCGTCACCGCGCTGACCCGCTGCACGGTGGGAGAGATTCCCCTGTCGCGGATCGCGGTCCTTGATCGCCGCGATCTCGCCGTGGCCCTGGGACACCGCCTGCGCCGCGACGAGGCCATCGCCCGCGAATGGATCGTCTGCCTGGGCCGGCGTTCCGGGATCGAACGGATGGCGCACCTCCTGTGCGAGTTGCGCTGGCGGCTCGCGGTCATGGGGCTCGCCACGGAGAACGGCTTCGAGATGCGCATCACGCAGAACGATCTCGCCGACGCCCTCGGCCTCACCCCGGTGCACGTCAACAGGGTTCTCAAATGCCTGCGCGACGGCCAGCTCATCCAGCTGAAGGGGGGGCGCCTGACCCTGCTCGACCGCCCCCGCCTGGAACGCCTGGCGCAGTTCGATCCGGCCTATCTGGAGATCGGAGCGGAGCTCGTCTGACCAAGCCTGCCCGCCGGGCAGGGCCGCGACCACGCGGCCGCGCATCCTCCGGATCGACCGTCGATCGACCCCGCGCCGATCCGGACACCATCCTGCAGGAGCGGGTCCTGAGGGCCGCTCTCGTCGGAGCCGGAGGTTCCGCCCGGCCGTTACAGGAGTCCGGTTCGCCGGGCCAGCATCACGCCGAAGGCGAGGCAGGCGGCGAGGCTGACCGCCAGCATGGCGACGTTCGTCCAGAACCGGACCGGCCGGCTGGAGCCGTCGATCCCGCTGGCGCGCAACCGCACCCACGGCACGTAGAGGTAGAGCGCGATCACGGTCAGGATCAGGAACGCGAAGGTGGCGACCCGCCCTGTGCCGAGGGCGGCCAGAGCCAGCGCGGCCCATCCGAGGACGAGGCCCAGCATTGTGAACAGGGCTGTCGAGTTCACGGTCGTACGATTCCTTCGGCGGCAGGACGGTGTGCGACAGGTCCCGTCACGATGTCCCCGGCCTCGGCCGCGGCTACGATCAGATCGGAGACGATCCGGCTGCGGCGCGGGAGGCTGGAACGCTCGACCTTCTTCTTGCCCATCACGGATATTCGGAATCCTGCCTGTTCCCGGCCTTCCCCGACCTCGTCCATCCGATTGTTCGACCCCGCTTCTTCTATACGCGGGGTGGCGACTCGACCAGAACCGGCATGCGATGAGGCCGGCCGGGGCGACGGCACGCAGCTTCGCCTCCGTCGGCTCGCGATCGTCAGGCTTGGCCGGGAAACACGCGCGAGACAGTGAGGCCGGATCATCGTTGCATGACGCTACCAGCAGCACAAATTCTCGGAGTCACGGCGTGCGCCGCGGCCGCATCGATCATCTACCTGATGAGCCTCATGCACGCCGTCCGCTCGGAGGGCGGCTGTCGGCGCGGCGAATGAAGCCGCCGACCCGACCGTGACGAGCGTCTGACCGGATCGACGGACACGACGACGCGGGCCCAACACGCCTCATGGGGCGCGACGGGGCGCGATGGGTCGCGGGCGAGACACGGTCGCCTCGCCGCAGTCTGGTCATCCGGCGTTCGGCCTCGCCCGCGTCGGCTGTTCCGGACTCTCCGTCCCGACGCCATCGGCGGGCCAGCCGCGTTCAGGCGTGCACCGGCGCGCCGGGCCGCCTTGTTGAAGCGCGCGGGCGACGCTTCCGCGCTGCCGGCGCAGGCTCCTCATCCGGAAGCAGATCCGTGAACGGTACGGTGAAGAGCAGGCGGTGGTCGGCATCCGCCACGGCGAACCGGTAGCTTTTGAGCTGCGGGTTGCGCTCACAGTCGCCGGCCGAGGTAAAACCCGCGCCGTGGCGTGCGAGCGCCAGGGCGGCGGTGTCATCGGAGCAGTCCAGACCCTGATAATCCAGACAAACCACCCCACGCGGCGATTGCACGTCGAAGAAGTAGTGCGGCACGGGTTTCCTCCGCGCCCCCTGGTCGATCGGCGTTGCCGGCATCTGTTCTTGTTGGGGGAAGTGTCGCACCGTTCGGTGCGCGTGTCATCAGCAGCGCGCAGATCCGGGATCGTCCTGCCGCGATGGCGTGTGTGGACGACCGGGACGCCCGTCGCGATTTCAGCCGACCGGCAGCCCGGTCCCTCTGCAGGGCGGCCCTGGCCGCCGTCGGACCATCGCCGCGTCAGCTGACACCGCGCGATCAAGAGGAGCGTCAGAACACGGCGTGGTCGCCACGCTCGGCGACCGCCTCGCCGCGGATCACGCGCGCGTAGTAGTCGAACAGCGTTTCCGATCCCGTCGCCGGGGTGGCGTGCGCGTCGTACTGCCCGGTCGCCGGGTTCAGCACGAGCATGGACTCGGTCGCGTAGTAGCGGCCGATCCGCGCGAGTTCGGCCTTGGCCGCCAGGACCGGCACCCACCGTCCGATCGCCGCCAGAACGATGACGATCACATCGAGCAGCCTCACCGGGACGTGCGTGAAGCGCGGTTCGCGCCCGAGCAGGGCGAAGAGCCGCTCGCCCTGCGCCTTCGGGGTGATCGCCTCCCCCGGTCCGCCGATCGGCAGCACGCGGTTGCGCCGCTCCTCGTCGTCGAGGCACGCCGCGAGGTAGCGGCCCAAATCGTCGTCACTGATCGGCTTGCAGGCTGTCAGGGTGCCATCGCCGAAGACCAGGAACGGCTTGCCGCGCTTCAGGCGCTCGATCTGCCCCGAGAGCGATTTGAAGAAGGCCGTCGGCCGAACGATCGTGTAGTCGAGCCCGGACTCGGTCAGCACCGCCTCGAAGGCAAGCTTGGCCCGCTGGAAGGCCAGCATCGGCTTCTGGACGCAGATCGCCGAGAGGAGCACGACGTGCGTCACACCGGCTGCCCGGCCCACGTGCAGGGCGTTGACCTGCGCAGCGTAATCGATCGCCCAGGCGTCGTCGGGCAATCCGGTGCGCGACGCGAGGCACGACACCAGGACGTCGAACGCCTCGCCGCAGACGCCGTCGCGCGCCAGGGACAGCGGGTCGGTCAGATCCACGATCCGTTCGGTCGCGCCGGCCGGGAGAGCGGTGTCGGCGGAGCGTCTGACGAGGCAGACGACCGCATGACCGCGTGACACCAGCGCCCGCACGGTCGCCCGGCCGATTGTGCCGGTCGCCCCCAGAACGAGGACGCGGCGCGGTCCTGCGCCGGCCTGCCGGCCCTTGGCCATGGTCACCTCATCCCAACCCGTCGCCATCCTAGCGCGACGGCAACGCTTGCGCTGCCCGGGCGTCCGGCAGACGCTGCAGAGTCCCGAGTGCCCGAGGATTGCACGAGCGGGCGGACCGACGCTGTGCGGACGGTCTCATCAGACATGCGCATCGCAGCCGGACATGAGGCGCGCCGTGCCCGACGCGACCGACGACAGGCGTGACCGCTCCTGGACCAAGGGCCTCGAACCGTCGTCTCCTGCATCCCGGCCCCTGCATCCGGGGCCATGACGGCCGGGTCTGCGCCACCGTTGCGGCGCTGGGTTGACCGAAGATCCTCGATTGAGGGCTCAGGACAACAAGCCGTCCGCTAGATCATGGATTGAGGTGAGGAAAACTGGTGCTGCGAGAGAGGATTGAACTCTCGACCTCTTCATTACCAATGAAGTGCTCTACCACTGAGCTACCGCAGCAGGTGACCAGGGCGCCCCGAGAGGGGCGTGTCCGTCCGGCCGAGTGGGGCCATAACGGATCGTCGCCGCGTTGGCAACGCCGCGATGCGCATCCACACGCGCTTTACGTGCGGCAGGCCGCGCGGATGATGGCGGCGAGGCCCGGCTCCGAGACCGCCTCGGCGGCCTCGGCGGGCGTGAACCAGCGCAGCTCGCGCTGGTGCTCCTCCGGGAAGTGCTTGAGCTGCTTGCGCACCTTGAGCGGGAAGACCTTCACCTGGCACAGGACGGCGTCGAGGTTCTTCAGGCGCTTCTGGTAGAGGTAGTGGCCGATCGGTCGCTTGCCGACCGCGCCGCGCAGGCCCGCCTCCTCGAAGGCCTCGCGGGCGGCCGCCTGGAACGGCTTGCGGCCCTTCATCGGCCAGCCCTTGGGGATGACCCAGCGGCGGCTCTCCCGCGACGTCACCAGCAGGACCTTCAGCGTCCCGTCCCGGCCGAGCCGGAACGGCAGCGCGCCGACCTGCCGCCGCGGCTCGCCGTCGTCGTCGGGGATCATCACGGCCGCACCGCGCGGCGGCTGATCCAGGCCGGACCCGATCGGGCCCGGCGCCTTTCCGGAGCATGAGCAGGGAGGCGGATGATCAAGTCCTCGGTCGGCGTCGTCTGGCGCAAGCTACACGGTGAAGCCGAACCAACAACTATCGATAACCGAACACTGTGACACGAACAGGAGTTTTCCGGTCCCGAAGGTGCCGGAAACGCGCGCATCACCGCAGGACCGGCCGGCGTCGGGCGGCGGTCACCCGGTCCTGCGCACGGCCTGCCCGCCGCCGGAGGGCGGCAGGGCCGCCGCCGCCATCCCGGCCGAGATGGGATCGGTCCCGGCGGCAGCCTTGTCGCCCGGCTTAACCTCTGCAGCGGACGGGGCGATGACCGGAAGCGGCGCGGCCGGGCTCCCACCCTTCGGCGGCGCGGTCTCGACCGGGCCGGCCGGGACCAGAACAGCGTCGGCCGCGTCGGGCTCCGGCTCGACGGCGGTCTCGGGGGCCGCCAGGGTGCTCGGCGGCGCGCGCCACTCGAAGGCGTCGAGACGCCCGGTGACCGGCGAGACCGGGGCCCAGGTCTCGGAGGCGACGTTGTCGGCGATCCAGAGGGCATCGCGCGGCGCGCGCGCGGCGCGGGCGAGCCATTCGCGGGCCTGCCCGGACGCGGCGCCGTGCTCGGCCTCCTCGATCGCCGCCATCAGCAGGCAGGCGCGGGCGGTCGGCCGATCGGCGAGCAGAGGCTTCACGGCCTCCCGAGCCCGCTTGTAATCCCGCGCGTCGAGGGCGGCCTGCCCCAGGGCGAGGCGGGATTCCGGATGCCAGACCGACAGCTTGGCCAGCACCTCGGCCCGGGCGAGGCGGTCGCGGACCGAATCGCCGGTGCGCAGGCCGAGATAGGTCTTGGCGAGATCGGGATGCGGATTGGCCTTCCAGGCTGCCTCCACGATCCGGGCCGCCTTCTTGACGTCGCCGCGGCGGGCGAGGAGGCGGCCGGCGATGCAGGCGGCCGGCACGAGGTCCGGGGCCAGCTTGACCGCCTGCAGCGCGCGCTCCGTGGCGAGTTCGGGCTCTCCGGCCTCGCGCTCGCCGGCGATCGCCGTCAGCAGCACGGCCCTCTGACGCCGGGCGCTGGCCTTGTCGATCAGGCCGAGCGAGGAGCGCCGCTCGATGGTCTCAAGGGCTGCGCCCCAGTCGCCGTCGGCACTCTGCGCTTCCAGGAGCGCCTCGTTGGCCCAGGTGACGCTCGGGGCGAGGCGGGCGGCCTCGCTGGCGTAGGCGCGGGCGGCGGTCTCGTCCTCGCGCCGCCGGGCCTCCACGAACAGGCCGCGCAGGCCCAGCACCCGCGTCTCCGGGTCGTCGACCATGCGCTGGAAGGCGCTCTCGGCGGCATCCCGGTCACCCGAGATCTGCGCCGCCTGCGCCTTGAGCAACAGGGTCAGGGGCTCGGTGCCGAGGAGCCGCTCGGCATCGCCCGCGAAGCGGCGGGCCGCCAGGGGATCGCCCGAGCCCACCGCCACCATGCCGCGGGACAGGGCCGAGAGGCCCTTGGCGCGGCGGCGCTCGGCGGAGCCCCGGACCAGCACCTCGGGCAGACCGATGACGCCGCGCACGATCGCCCACAGCACGCCAAGGACGATCGCTGCGGCGATCACGCCGACGAGGGCGACCGCCAGACTGGTGCCGATCTGATAGCCGTTCCAGACGACGGTGACGGTGCCGGGCCTGTCGGCGATCCAGACCGCCCCGAAGGCGGCGAGTGCGAGCAGGGCCAGGAAGGCGAGGGCGCGCCACATGGGGTCAGTATCTCCTGTCGGCGGCCGGCGGGCGACCGCCGCTGGGTGCGGGAGGGGCGGAGCGCCGATGCGTCCGCCCGGAGAGATCGCGGCCGCGCAGCGCGCGGATCGGGGCCGTCACCGTCTCAGCGGCCGGCGGCCGCGGCCGGGGTCGGCAGCGCCTTGAAGGCGCCGTCGAGCAGCGTCCGCGCCGCGGTCTCGGCGTCGGCCCGCGCCTTGAGCTTGGCGCCGAAATCGCCGGCCTGCTCCCGCGCCTCGGCCGGCAGCGCCGCGAAGGCGGTTGCGGCCGCCGGGAGGTCGCCGCGGTCGAGGGCCGCCTGGACCTTGGCGGCCGGATCGTCCGACGCCTCCGGCGCCGCCGGGGCATCGACCTTGCGCACCTGAACGAGCCCGTCGGCCATGCTGAGGAGCTTGGTGCGGAAGTCACCGGTCTCGGCCGCGGTCTTGGCGCGCTGCGCCTGTCTCTGGGCGGCGATGCGCTCGGCGATCGGCCGGAAATCCTCGGCCAGCCGGGACGCCGTGGGGGCGCCGGTCTCGGCGAAGGGGGCGAGCGCCTGGGCCTGCGCGTCGGTATCCGGATCGAGCTTGCGCAGGGTCGCCAGCGGCTCCGCGAAGGGCATCCCGGATGCCAGGGCCGCCGCCACGCGGTCGGTCACGACGACCCGGAGGGCGGCCTGGACCGTACCGGCCTCGGCGCGCTGCGCCACGCTCTTGTCGAGCGCCGCGATCTTGTCGGCCTGCTCCTGGAGGCGCCGGTCGACGGCCTTCGCAGCCTCGGCGGCCTGGGTCTGACCGGCCTCGGCGGCGGTGCGGCTGGCCTGGGTCGCGGCCTGCACCGCCTCGGTGGCGGCCTTCACCCGTTCGTCGAGGGCCTGCTGCAGCGAATCGAGGCGCTGGCCCAGGGCCGCGTCGGCCTCGGCACTGGCCTTGGTCTTCTGATCCACCGTGCTCTGCAGCGCGGCGAGCTTCTGCGAGGCGTCGTCGGAGGCGTCCTTGTTGGCGCCGCTCGCCTCGACGGCCTTCAGGCGCGCCTCAAGATCGGCGAGCTGCTTGCCGCTCTCCTGGACCGCGTTGAGCTTGGAACCGGCGGCCTGGTCGCGGCCGGGTTCCTGGCCCGGCTCCTCCTGCAGGGCGGCCACGCGCTGGTCGAGGCTGTCGAGGCGCGCGATCAAGTCCGCCGGAACGGCGGGCGCCTGACCCGAGGCGGACCCGTCCGGCGCGGTCGCAGCCGGAGCGGGGGCGCCGGCGGCCTTGTCCAGCGCCTGCTTGGCGCTCGACTCGGCGGCGGCGACCCGCTTGTCGAGGGCGGTCAGCGCATCGCGCGAGGGGAGCCCGTCGAAGCGTTTGTCGAGGGCCGCGATCTGGCCCGAGAGCTTCTGGTCGAGGGCGTCGAGGCGCGGATCCGGTCCGATGCCGGCCTTCTCGGCGCCGAACAGCAGGCCCGCGCCGATCACTCCGCCGAGCAAGCCGGCGGCCGCGAGGGAGCCGAAGCCGGCCCGGGCCCGGCCGGGGGCGGCCGCCCCGCGCGTCGCGCTGTCGGCCGCGGCCGGGATTGGCCCCCTCGGCGGCTCCTTCCTGTCCGCCGCAGAGTCCTTGGCCGTGTCCTTGGCCGGGTCCTTCCCGGAGGTCGGGGAATCCGGGATGCGCTTGGCCTTCATGTCGATGATCGGCCCCGCCGTCACCGCGCCGGCCGCCACCGTGCCGGCGGCGCCCGAGGCCGGTCCGCCTGGACGGGCCCCGGTTTGGGGCCCTGGGCCAGTCTGGCCCGCCTTCGGAGGCTCGGCCTTCGGATCCGACGTGCCGGGCCCCGCCTTTGCGCCGAAAGCCGACGATGCGGCGGAGGCCGTCGGGGATGCGGTCGTCGAGGATGAGGCGGTCGTCGAGGATGAGGCCGTCGCGTCCGTCCTGGCCGTCGGCCCCGACGAGCCCGTGAGACCGGTCTTCGGCGGCTCCGTCTTCGTTTCGGTCTTGGCGGGCTCGGCTTTGATGCCGTCCGGCTTGATGGCGGCCGGCTGGGCAGCCGGCGCGGCCGACGGCCTCGGGCCGCTGGCGTTGGCACCCGGCCTTCCGGCGTCCGGCCGCGCGTCAGACGTGCCGGGCTTGGCGGCGACCACCGGATCGGTCGCCGGCCGGGGCGGCGTCCCGGATCCTTGCCCAGATCCTTGCCCGGCGCCTTGCCCGGATCCCTGCGGCGCATTCGCGGCCGGACCGGGTGTGCCAGGCTTCCCGCCGCCGGTCGCGGCCGACGACGTGGACGCCGACGACGTGGACGCCGTGGCGCCGGCCGGTCGGGCCATGGTCCCGGACGGGTTGGGTTGGCCCGGCTTCCCGGGCGCGGAATCGGGCTTCCGGCCGCCGGATCCGGGCTTGTCGACGTCGCTGGGCGGTGGCGTCACGGGCAAGTCCTCCAACTTTTCGGCGTCGCCGCGTCCCCCTAGCATCGCGGCGGCGCCGAGCGCGAGGGCGAGATACGGCGGCTCGCGCTCCCTGTCACCGCACCCTTAGAGGGGGTGCGGCCCGAGAGCGTCGAGCAGTTCCGCTTCGCGCGGGCGGGCCGCGACGAAATGGACCGGGACGCCGGCCGCTTCCAGGGCCGCGGCGACATCCACCGATAGGCAGTAATGCCTCAACCCGCGGAAAGCTCCGCCGTGACCTGCGGCTTCCGCCAACGCCAGGGCGACGGCGGCGCTGCGCCGGGAGTAGTGGAGGGCGGCCTCGAGGCGTCCGCCGGCCAGGGCGCCGTCGACGGCGGCCGGCAACCGGGACAGTGCCTCCGCCGCGTAGGCCACGAGGGTCGCGACCCGGAAGCCGGCCGCCGTCAGCGTCGCGGTCGGCTCGTCCTTGCGCTCGGCTCCGGCGGCGTGGAGCAGGCGCGCCCCGGGCGGAAGCGTATCGGCCACCAGGGCGGCAAGCCCGGAGCCCTCCCCCGGACCCTCCCGCACGGGGCCAAGCCCGGCCCGGGCCGCCAGGGCGGCCGTCCGGGCGCCGACGGCGAAGACCGGCAGGCCGCGCAGCGCCGGTTCGTCCTGCAGGACCGGCACCGCGTTGGCACTGGTGAGGAGCAACGCGTCGAAGGGGCCGGCGGGCGGGGCGGCACCGGTGGGCCGCACCACCAGGACCGGGGCGATCAGGGGCGCGTGGCCCCGCGCCGCGAGAGCGGCGCCGGAGCGCGTCGCACCGGGCTCGGGCCGCGCGACCCAGACGCGCAAGACCTCAGCCTTCCAGCGTCAGGCGCACGCCGTGGCGCGCCTCGGCACCCGGGGCGAGCAGGCGCTGCGAATCGCGCTCGGTGAGCGGGCCGGCGAAATCCGCCCAGTCGGCGTAGCCGGTCCAGCATTCGAGCGACAGGAACGGCGCCGTCGGCTTGGTCCAGACGGCGAGGTGCGGGAAATCCGCCATCTCCATGCGGATCGCCTTTCCGGGCCCGGTAAAGCGCATCCGGCGGCTGCGGGCGTTCCGGAACACGAAGGCCTCGGTGAAGAGCGCCGGATCGAGGGGCAGGGTGTCGCCGGCGAGCGGGATCGGCTGCTCGTCGCGCAGCAGCAGGCCGCCGGGGCCGACCTGCGGGGCGAACGGGCGCTCCGCGTGCTCGAACGCCACCGCGTAGCCGCCGTCCCGGGCGCGCGTGCCGCCCGCGAACGGCCAGGGGAAGGCCGGATGGAACCCGAGCGCGTAGGGCAGGGGGCCATCCCCGGTATTGGCCACGGTCACGTCGAGATCGAGGCCGGCCGGGCGGACCCGGGCGGCGACGTCGAGGCGGAAGGCGAAGGGATAATGCGCCCGGGTCTCCGGCCCGTCGGTGAGGCGCAGCGTCACCGCGTCGGCGCTCTGCGCGACCACCCGGAACGGCAGGTCGCGAGCGAAGCCGTGCTGGCCCATCGGGTAGCTGTCGGACCCGACCCGCACCTGCCCGCCCGCCGAGGCGCCGACCACCGGGAAGAGCCAGGGAGCGTGGCGGTTCCAGTGCGCCGGGTCGCCGCTCCAGAGGTACTCGGCCCCGCCGACCCGCCAGGAGACCGGCTCGGCCCCGTGCGTGGCGAGCGCGGCCGTGGTGCCGTCCGGGGCGGTCAGGTCGATGCGCGCGCTCACAGGTTCCTCCCGGTCCTCTCGATGAGCCGAGGTAACGGAGGCGGGGCGGGGGGCAAGGGGCCACGCATCAGGTCGCTCATCGCGCCGATTCACGCCGCCGTGCCGAGCCCCGGCAGAACCACCGCGGGCGGCCCGGAGGCCACGAGCCGCCCCGCCTCCAGCACGTGGACCGCGTCGGCGGCCTCCAGGGTCGAGAGGCGGTGGGCGATCAGGATCAGGGTCCGCCGGCCCGCCAGCGCCTGGAGCGCCCGCATCACGGCCCCTTGCGTCTCCTCGTCGAGGGCCGAGGTCGCCTCGTCGAACACGATCACGTCCGGATCGTGGTAGAGCGCCCGGGCGATGCCGAGGCGCTGGCGCTGTCCGCCCGAGAGGCGCGCCCCGCGCTCGCCGACCCGCGCGCCGTAGCCGTGCGGCAGCGCCGTGACGAAGTCGTGGGCGCCCGCGAGCCGCGCCGCGCGCTCGACGGCGGCGCGATCCGGCGCGTCGATCCCGAGGGCGATGTTCTCCGCCACCGTGCCGTCCACCAGGAACACGTCCTGCGGCACGTAGCCGATGCGGTTCTGCCACGCCGGCAGGGTCCCGGCCTCGAGGGCGCGCCCGTCCACGGTGATCCGCCCCGCGCCCGGGCTCAGGACCCCGAGGATCAGGCCGGCGAGCGTCGACTTGCCCGAGCCCGTCCGGCCGGCGAGCCCGACCGTGGTGTGGACGGGGATCGTCAGATCGATGCCGGAGAGGGCCGGCCGGCCGGTGCCGTAGTCGAAGCCGATCCCTTCGAGCCGGATCTCCCGCGCGAAGGGCAGGCGCTCCGCGGTGCGGGGCAGGGGGGTGCGCTCGTCGGCGAGTTCGTCGACGATCACCCGCACCGCCGGCAGGGTGAAGCGCATCAGCGCCACCGAGGTGAAGATGTTCTGGAAGGCCGGCAGCATGCGGTAGCCCGCGAAGGCGAACAGGCCGAGCAGCGGCAGGATCCCGGCGACGTCCAGCCCCTGGGCCAGCGCGAACAACACCACCACAATCACGCCGCCGAAGGCGAGGGCCTCGATCACGAAGCGCGGCATCTGGCCGGTGAGCAGGCTCGCCGCCGTGGCGACCGCGTAGGCGCGGGCCGGGGCGTCGAACCGGCCCGCGAAGGCCTCGGCCCGGCCGTAGAGCTTGAGTTCGGTGAGCGCCCCGAAGGTCTCCTGGACGATCCGGAAGCGGGCCTCGTTGTCGGCGACCGTGCGCGCCCCCAGCCGCGCGAGCCGCGCCCGCATCACGAGGTAGATCCCGACATAGAGCCCGCCGAAGCCGCCGCCGAGGATCAGCGCGAGCTGCGGCGCGTAGGCCAGCAGGAACGCGATCACCGCCAGCGCCGAGCTCGCCCGCGAGGCCAGCACGGTGGCCGGGGTGAGGGCGCCCACCACCAGCCGGTCGGTCTCGGAGAGCACGTTCTTGGCGAGCTCGGCGCTGTTGGCCCGCGTGAAGAACAGCCGCTCGCGGTCGAGGTACCGGAACAGCAGGCGCCGGCTGAAGCCGTAGCCCGCCAGATGCGTGAACCGGAGCTGCGCGTAGGTCAGCCCGGCATTGACCAGCGCGGTGACGAGGATCGCCACCAGGGCGGCGGCGCCGGTCGCCAGCAGGAAGCCGCGCTCGTCGGTCAGCCCGAGGAGCGCCCGCGCCTGGACCAGGTAGGGGATGCGGGTCGCCGCCGACGGGTCGCCCACCAGCGTCAGGAACGGGATCACCGAGGCGACGCCGACCACCTCCAGCAGCGCCGCCACCGCCAGCCCGAGGGCGATGAGCGCCAGCCGTCGCCGGTCGGGCGCCCGCATGGCGCGGACGAGGTCGATCAGCGCACGCATCGGATCGAGGGGTGAGGCGGGACGGGTCGCATGGCCGGGCCGGGCTTAAGGGTGCCGTCCCGGCCTGTCCACGCCGGGCTCAGTCGAGCTTCCTGAGGGAGGCGAGATCCACGTCGCCGGTCTGGCTTGTGAAGGTCAACGTCTTCGCGCGCCCATCCGCCTGCGCCACTCCGCCGATCCGGTGATCGCCGCTGTCGTAGGTCGAGACCTGACCGTCGCGCTCGATCAGCAGCCGGTTCTTGTCCGGGAAGACGGCGTATTTCATGCCGTTCTGGGCGCCGCTGGTGGAGGGTTCCCCAAGATTCTTCGGCCACCAGGGCTCCGCGCCCTTCATCGGTTCCATGGGCTTCATCGGTTCCATGGGCTTCATCGGCTCCATAGGCTTCATGGGTTTCATCGGCTCCACGGCACGCACTCCCGCCTCGCGAAAGACAGGAGGACGCGGCAGGGCGGGAAGGGTTGCATAGCGTCGAACCCGTCCCGGCCCGGATCACAGCATCGGCCGCTCGCGCACCTGACCGTCGAAGCCCACATGGAGCTGGCGTTCGCGCCCGTCCCGGTCCTTGGCGGCGACCTCCAGATGGCGCGGCCCGCGGCCGGTGATGCGCACATCGCTGTAGCCGGCCGCCTGGACCGAGGCTGTCAGGCCCGCCAGATCGGGCTTCGGCCCGAGGCCGATCCGATCCTTCGCCCAGTCCAGGCTGCCCATCGGCGGGCCGCCGGCCGGCCCGAGCAGGTTGGTGCGCCCGTCCCCGTGGGTCAGGACCCGGGCATGCAGGAAGCCGGTCTCGAACCGCCCCTGGACGGTCACGGTCTCGTCCTTGGCGACGAGACCGCCGCCCTCGCCTTCGCGGCCGGTCTCCACCAGGGCCCGGCCGGTCCCGTCCTGGACCACGAACTTGTTGCCGAAGATCTCGGCGACCTCGCCCTTGACGGCGGTCGCCCCGGAGGGGGCCAGGGCCTGGATCGCCACGGGCGCCACGGGCGTCGGCTGGAACGCCGTGCCCTGGGCCAGGGACAGGCCCACGGCGCCGAGCAGCAGTGGGGCCGCCACCGCGCCCACCACCCAGGTCCGGCGGGGGATCGGGGGCCGCCGCGGACCGGCCGCATCACGACCCGGCTCGGGGATCTCCCGGGCCGTGCCGTCGATGGTCTTGTCGTTCGTCGTCTTGTCGTCCGTCATGGTGTGTCGCCTCTGAAGGGTCCGGATCCGCTCGATCCGTGGCCCCTTGGTACGGCGGCGTCGCCAATCCGGTCTGAACCGCCCGGTTCAGGCCCGGTTAAACCCGGCCCCGTAGACCGCGTCCGGCGGAACCCGTGCCGCCTCAACGATTTGGCGGCAGGCGCTGAGGCAGGCCGGCAGATCGGCGCCCACGTGCCATCGGCTTAACAGGCGACGTGAAGACACGGCTATAAATTTCTTTTTAAATTGGATTTTCCACGGTTTTTGTTGGGCACGGTGCGCTCCGGCGGGGTTCGATTCCCGGCTTCGAAGGCCGGGCGGGGGAGACGGGACGGGTGAAGATCCTGCTGGTGGAGGACGATGCGGCGCTGGCCGCCGAAGTGGCCAAGGTCCTGCGCGCGGAGAACTTCGTGCTCGACCAGGCCGCCACCGGCGAGGACGCCCAGCATCTCGGCGAGACGGAGGGCTACGACGCCGTCGTGCTCGACCTCGGCCTGCCGAAGGGCGACGGCGTCTCGGTGTTGCAGGCCTGGCGGGCGGCCGGTCGGACGCACCCGGTGCTGGTTCTCACCGCCCGGGACGGCTGGAGCGACAAGGTCGCGGCCTTCAAGGCCGGCGCGGACGATTACCTCGTCAAGCCGTTCCGCGTGGAGGAGCTGGTGATCCGCCTGCGCGCCCTGGTGCGCCGGTCCCAGGGGGGCGGGGCGAGCCGGCTCGCCTGCGGTCCGCTGAGCTTCGATCCCGGGCTCGGAGCCTTCGAGCACGAGGGCCTGCCGCTCAGGCTCACCGGCCTCGAATGGCGGGTCCTGTCCTGCCTGATGCTCAACCGCGAGACGGTGGTGCCGCGCCTCCACCTGATCGAGCGGGTCTACGAGGGCGACGCCGACGTCGATTCGAACTCGGTGGAGGTGATCATCACGCGGCTGCGCCGGAAGATCGCCCCGGCCCGGATCGAGAGCGTGCGCGGCCACGGCTACCGCCTCCACGCGGACCCCGCCTGATGCCGGAGACGCCGCGCCGCTCGCTCCGCACCCGCCTGCTCGCCGCCGCCCTGGTGCTGGTGCTGGCGGCCCTGGTGGTGGCGGGCCTCGCCATCGGGGTGATCCTGCACCGGTTCGTGCGCGGGCAGCTCGACGGGCGGCTCGACGCCCAGATCGTCGCCCTGCGGGCCGGGCTGGAGGCCGGGATCCTGCCGGGAAGTCTCGACGCGCCGCCCTACGACCGGCCGGGGCCCGGCTGGGCCTGGGAGGTGCGCCGGGGGGCCGAGACGATCCGCTCCGGCTCCCTGCGCGGCGGCGACCTCCGCCTGGCCGATCCGGGGCCGGAGGACGATCCGGGCCGCCCGCATCCGGTCTCGGCCACCGGGCCGCGGGGCGAGCCCCTCGTGGCCCGGGTGCTCACGCTGCCCGGGCCTCAGCCGGCCACGATCGTGGCCGCGGCCCCCGAGGGCGAGTTGCGGGGGCCTTTGCGCGAGGCCCTGACCAGCCTCGCCCTGGCGCTCGGGATCCTCGGCCTCTGCCTCCTCGCCGGGCTGGCGTTCCAGGTGCGCCTCGGCCTCGCGCCGCTGAGACGCCTGCGCCTCGACCTCGCAGAGGTGCGGGCCGGCCGGCGCGAGCGGGTGCCGGCGGAGCAGCCGGCCGAGATCGCGCCGGTGGTGTCGGAACTCAACGCGCTGCTGGATCAGAACGCCCAGAACCTGGAGCGCGCCCGCGGCCACGTCGCCAACCTCGCCCACGCCCTGAAGACGCCGCTCGCCACCCTGTCGATGGCGCTGGCCGAGCCCGCCCGCGATCCGGACGGGGCGCTCCGCCGGCAGGTGGACGACATGGATCGGCGGGTGCGCCACCACCTGCGCCGGGCGCGGGCCGCCGCGCTGGCGGGCTCGGCGCGGAGCCGCACGCCGCTGGCGCCGCGGCTCTCCGACCTGCGCGCGGCGCTGGCGCGGCTCTACGCCGACAAGGGCGTGGCGATCGACCTCGCCGTGCCGGCGGATCTGTCCGTTTCCTGCGAGGGCCAGGATCTCGACGAGATGCTCGGCAACCTCGTGGACAATGCCTGCCGCTGGTGCCGCAGCCGCGTCCGGATCGCGGCCTCCGCCCGGGACGGCCGCGTGCAGGTGGACGTGGAGGACGACGGGCCGGGCCTCGACGCGCAGGCGGCCGCCGCCGTGATGGCGCGGGGCCGGCGCCTGGACGAGGGCGTGCCGGGCCACGGCTTCGGCCTGCCGATCACCCTGGAACTGGCCGAACTCTATGGCGGCGGGCTGAGCCTCGGGCGGTCGGATCTCGGCGGATTGCGGGCGGCGCTGGTCTTGCCGGCGTGATCCGGGACAACCGGAATTACCCGTTTCGCATCGCATCGCATCGCACCGCGCCGTGCGGCGGTCGAGGAGACGGGAGAGGTCGCGAGATGGGACCGGGCAGGCGTACCTCCCGGATCCTGCATATCCGCGGACGGTTGAGCCTCCACCCCGTCGTCCCGGGGCGCCGGAGGCGAGCCCGGGACCCAGCCCCGCCGACGGCGCACATCCCTGGCTCCACGAGGGTTCTGGATCCCGGGCTCCGCCGCGCGGCCCCGGGATGACGGACGTGTCCCCGAAGCGGCCCGGGCAACGGCCGGGTCCGAGCTTCCGCTCAGGAAGCCCCGTTTGTCAGCCCAGCGCTTCCCGCAGGATCGGGCGGATGCGCGGGTCGACGCAGTGGGCGACGTTGAAGCGCATGTAGCCGTTCCAGGCGTCGGACAGGCTGAACGAGGTCCCCGGCGCCAGCACCATGCCCCGGGCGAGCGCCCGGCGGGCGACGTCGGCCCCGTCGCGCCCGTCCGGCAGGCGCATCCACAGGAAGAACCCGCCCCGGGGCTGCGACCAGGGCTCCAGGCCGCAGGCGCGCAGCTCCGCATGGGCCTGGACCATCGCGCCGGCGAGGCGGCGGCGGGTCTCGGCAAGGTGGCGCCGGTAGGCGCCTTCGCTGATCAGCGTGTGCACCAGGGCCGCCGTGACGTGGCCGTTGCCGAGGCTGAGCGCCAGCTTGAGATCCACCAGCGGCTCGACCCAGTCGGACCTGAGCGCGATCCAGCCGCAGCGCGCGGCGGCCGACAGGGTCTTGGAGAAGCTGCCGATCTGGATCACCCGTTCCAACCCGTCGAAGCCCGCGAGCCGCGGAGCCGCCTCGGGTTCGAGGTCGCCGAAGATCTCATCCTCGACGATGAGCGTGTCGTGCGCCTCGCACAGCTTCAGGAGACGATGCGCCACGGTGGGCGCGAGGCTCGCGCCCGTCGGGTTCTGGAGCGCCGCGTTGGTCAGATAGAAGCGCGGACGGTGCTGCTCCAGAAGGGTGGCGAGCGCCCGCAGGTCCGGCCCCTCCGGCGTGATCGGCACGCCGACCACCGCCACGCGCTGGGCGCGCAGCAGCGCCAGGAAGTTGAAGTAGCAGGGATCGTCCACCAGCACGGTGTCGCCGGGCTGGAGCAGGAAGCGGCAGACGAGGTCCAGCGCCTGCGTGGCCGATTCGACCAGCACGATCTGGCCGGGTTCGGCGCCGACGCCCTTCTCGCCGACCTTGCGGGCGATCTGGTTGCGCAGGGGCTCGTAGCCGAGCGGCCGGTCGTAGTTGGTCATCTCGGCGAGGTCGGCCCGGGCCACCCGGCGCAGGCCCCGCCGGATCGCCTCGTGGGGCATCCACGAATCGGGCAGCCACCCGGCCCCGGGCTTGAGCTGGTCGGAGCCGGCCTGCTGCGCCTGCCGGGTGATCCAGAGCGGGTCGACGATCCGGTCGAGCCGCGGCCCCATCGCCTGGAGCGAGAGCGGCCGCGTCTTGCCGGCGACGTAGAAACCCGAACCCGGACGGGCCACCACCGCCCCCTCGGCGGCGAGGCGCTCGTAGGCTTCCACGACGGTGGATTTCGAGACGCCCATCGTGTCCGCGAAGGCCCGGACCGACGGGATCCGGACGCCGGGAACGAGGCGCCGCGCCGCGATCCGCTCGCGGATCTCGCCGACCACGGCCTCGACGCGGGTCCCGGGGCTCCTGATTGCGACCGCCATCCGTACTGCTCGCTAGACCGGACAATTCTTCGGAACCGTACCGAAGTGTTCCTGTCGCCGCCAGCCCCGCGGGATCAAGGTCCGCTGGCCCCGGAGAAACGGAGGAGGGGATCATGGACCAGTGCCTATCCGAGACCGCCGGAACGCGGCCGCCGTGGATCGCCCGGTTGGCCGCGCACGCCGCCGCGTTCGGCGCCGCGGTGCGGGCCTGCCTGTCGCGCGCCGCCATGAACCGGCGCGTGCTGCAGCGGCTCTCGACGCTGTCGGAGCGCGAGTTGAAGGATATCGGGCTGACGCCGCAGGACGTGGCGGATGCCTGCGCGCCCGGCACTGGCGATGCGATTGACCTGCTTGTCGGCCGCCGCGACGAGCGCCGGCATGCGCGGGCGGCATGGCGCTGGTGACGGCACGGGCGGGATCGTAGGATCCGCCCATGACGCTGCGCGACGTGCTGGCCGCCCTCCTGGTGGTCACGATCCTCGGTTTGGCCTTCGTGGCCATCAAGGCCGGCCTGGAGACGGTCCCGCCGCTGATGCTGTGCGCCCTGCGCTTCGCCTTCGCGGCGGTGCCGGCGGCGCTGGTGATCCGCCCGCCCCGCGCGCCCGGCGTGCTGGTGGCGGCGTTCGGGCTCGCCCTCGGCATCGGCCAGTTCGGGCTGCTGATGACCGGCATCCGCCTCGGGATGCCGGCCGGGCTGTCGTCGCTGCTGATCCAGATCCAGGCGCCGTTCACCGTGGCCCTCGCCTGGGCAGTGCTGGGGGAACGCCCTCGGGCGCTTCAGGTGCTGGGCGGCGCGGTCGCGCTCCTCGGCGTCGTCGCGGTCGCGCTCGGGCGCGGCGGGGCCGCACCGCTGGGGCCCCTGCTGTTGGTCGTCGGCGCAGCCCTGGGCTGGGCGAGCGCGAACATCATCGTGAAGCGGATCGGCCGGGTCGACATGCTGGCGCTGATGGTCTGGGGCAGCCTCGCCACCACGCCGCCGCTCATCCTCCTGTCGCTGATCGTGGAGGGCCCCGCCGCCCTCGCGGCGCTGACGCACCCGAGCTGGGCGGCGATCGGATCGGTCGCCTTCCAGGCCTATCCGACGACGCTCCTGGCCTTCGGTCTCTGGAACCGCCTCCTGACCCGCTATCCCGCGGCGACCGTCACGCCCTTCGCGCTGCTGGTACCGGTGGCGGGGATCCTGAGCACGCACATCGTGCTCGGCGAGCCGCTGAGCGCCGACATCCTGACCGGCGGCGGCCTGATCCTGACGGGGATTGCGCTGAGCCTCCGGGGCGGGCGGCGGTCGGGCTCCGTCGGCGCTTCGCCGGCCGAGACGGTGCCGCCGGCGACGGCAGCATGATCGCGAACCCGCGGGCTCGGCCGATCCGCACCGGTTTCCGCGGTACCCCGGAGCCAGATGCAGCGATGCCGCCTCTCACGCGAGACGGGCAGGCCTGATCGTGAAGGAAGGACGTGGCGCGGGCGACGGGGCTCGAACCCGCGACCTCCGGCGTGACAGGCCGGCACTCTAACCAACTGAGCTACGCCCGCACGGCGTGGTCGCCTCGAAGGGGCGTTTCGCCCGGCGACGGGGCGGGGTTTATGGGCGGCTTCGGGACCTGTCAAGCGCATCCGGCAGGGATTCGGCCGGAGCACGGCCGGCGGGCCTGCGCGCTTCCGTCGTGTTGCAGGCATGCCGCCCATTCCCATTTCAGGGGAGCACTGACAGCGCGCTTTGTGCGACGCGACAAGCCATTGTCACGGGCCGGCGGCTCGACTAAGCCTCCGGCCGCGCGCATCCTGGCATAAGAACAATTCCACGGGCGAGACCGGGTCGGCGTCGCACCGCGGTTTCTCACGCCCTGCGAGGCCCTGGCATGACCGGATTGTTGGCGGATTACCTGCCGCTCATCGTGTTCATCGGCGTGGCGCTGTTCATCGCCACGGCTCTGCTGGTCGTGCCCTTCATCGTGGCCTTCAAGAGCCCCGATCCGGAGAAGCTCTCGGCCTACGAATGCGGGTTCAACGCGTTCGACGACGCCCGCATGAAGTTCGACGTGCGGTTCTACCTCGTCGCCATCCTGTTCATCATCTTCGACCTCGAGGTCGCGTTCCTGTTCCCCTGGGCGATCACCTTCGGGGATCTGGGCTGGTTCGGCTTCTGGTCGATGATCGTCTTCCTGGGCGTGCTGACCGTCGGCTTCGTCTACGAGTGGCGCAAGGGCGCCCTCGAGTGGGATTGAGCCCCGTCAGCCCCCGCCCGCACCGGATTTTCTGAGTCGCCGATGGCCCTGATCACCGACACCAACCGCGCCCCCGCGATCGCGCCCCAGCCGAAGGGGATCATCGATCCCAACACCGGCCGCCCGATCGGCGCGGACGACCCGACCTTCCTGTCGATCAGCGACGAGCTGGCCGACCGGGGCTTCCTGCTCACCACCACGGACGAGCTGATCAACTGGGCCCGCACCGGCTCGCTGATGTGGATGACCTTCGGCCTCGCCTGCTGCGCGGTCGAGATGATGCAGATGTCGATGCCGCGCTACGATTGCGAGCGATTCGGCTTCGCCCCCCGCGGCTCGCCCCGCCAGTCCGACGTGATGATCGTCGCCGGCACGCTGACCAACAAGATGGCCCCGGCGCTCCGCAAGGTCTACGACCAGATGCCGGAGCCACGCTACGTCATCTCCATGGGCTCCTGCGCCAACGGCGGCGGCTACTACCACTATTCCTACTCGGTGGTGCGCGGCTGCGACCGGGTGGTGCCGGTGGACATCTACGTGCCCGGCTGCCCGCCGACCGCCGAGGCGCTGCTCTACGGCGTGCTCCTTCTCCAGAAGAAGATCCGCCGCACCGGCACGATCGAGCGCTGAGGGGCGGCCATGACGAACGGCATCTCGATCCTGCCCCACACCCAGCCGGCCTACGGCGCGGACGCCGTGGCCGCCCTGGCCGAGCGCGTGACCGGCGCGCTGGGACCGGCGGTGGTGTCCCACGCCATCGCGTTCGGCGAGCTGACGCTGGTGGTCCAGGCCTCCGACATCGTCTACGCGCTCACCTACCTGCGCGATGACCCGTCCTGCGCCTTCCGCAACTTCATCGACATTTGCGGGGTGGACTATCCGCAGCGCGAGAAGCGTTTCGACGTGGTCTATCACCTGCTGTCCCTGCGCCATAACCTGCGCATCCGCGTGAAGGTGCAGACCGACGAGGTGACCCCCGTCCCCTCGGTGATCGAGGTCTTCCCGGCGGCCAACTGGTACGAGCGCGAGACCTACGACCTCTACGGGATCCTGTTCTCGGGCCATCCCGACCTGCGCCGCCTGCTCACCGATTACGGCTTCGAGGGGCATCCCCTGCGCAAGGACTTCCCGCTCACCGGCTTCGTCGAGGTCCGCTACGATCAGGACCAGGCGCGCGTCGTGTACGAGCCGGTGAATCTCACCCAAGAATTCCGCAACTTCGACTTCCTCTCGCCTTGGGAGGGCACGGATTACGTGCTGCCGGGCGACGAGAAGAAGACGTCGGCCTGAGCCGCGGAGACCGTCGGTGACAGAACACAACATCCGCAACTTCGCGATCAACTTCGGCCCGCAGCACCCGGCGGCGCACGGCGTGCTGCGGCTCGTGCTGGAACTCGACGGCGAGGTGGTCGAGCGGGTCGATCCGCATATCGGGCTGCTCCATCGCGGCACCGAGAAGCTGATCGAGTACAAGACCTACCTGCAGGCGACGCCCTACTTCGACCGGCTCGACTACGTGTCGCCGATGAACCAGGAGCACGCCTTCTGTCTGGCGATCGAGAAGCTCGCCGGGATCGAGGTGCCGCGGCGCGCGCAGCTGATCCGCGTGCTGTTCTGCGAGATCGGCCGCCTGCTGTCGCACCTCCTCAACGTCACCACGCAGGCGATGGATGTCGGCGCCCTCACGCCCCCGCTCTGGGGCTTCGAGGAGCGCGAGAAGCTGATGATCTTCTACGAGCGGGCCTCCGGCGCCCGGCTCCACGCCAACTACTTCCGGCCCGGCGGCGTCCACCAGGACCTGCCGCCGAAGCTCATCGACGACATCGACGCGTTCTGCGACCCGTTCCTGCAGGTCGTCCAGGATCTCGACGACCTCGTCATGGCCAACCGCATCTTCAAGCAGCGCAACGTCGATATCGGCATCGTGTCGGTGGACGAGGCGATGGAGTGGGGTTTTTCGGGCGTGATGGTGCGCGGCTCCGGCATCCCGTGGGACCTGCGCAAGGCGCAGCCCTACGAGTGCTACGAGGAGATGGAGTTCGACGTTCCCGTCGGGAAGAACGGCGACACCTACGACCGCCAGGTGATCCGCATGGAAGAGATGCGCGAATCCGTGCGCATCATGAAGCAGTGCGTCGCCAAGCTGCGCGAGCCCGCCGGCCAGGGGCCGATCGCCTCGATCGACGGCAAGTTCGCGCCGCCGCCGCGCCGCGAGATGAAGCGCTCGATGGAGGCGCTCATCCACCACTTCAAGCTCTATACGGAAGGCTTCCACGTGCCCGAGGGCGAGGTCTACGCCGCCGTGGAGGCGCCGAAGGGCGAGTTCGGCGTGTATCTCGTGTCCGACGGGACCAACAAGCCGTATCGCTGCAAGATCCGCGCGCCGGGCTTCGCGCATCTGCAGGCGATGGACTGGATGTGCCGCGGGCACCTTCTCGCCGACGTGTCCTGCGTGCTCGGCACGCTCGACATCGTGTTCGGCGAAGTGGATCGGTAAGACAGACGCGATGGCCAACCGCAGACTCGCCCCCGCCTCCGAGCAGCCCGAGAGCTTCGCGTTCTCGCCCGAGAACGCCGAATGGGCGAAGACCCAGATCGCCAAGTACCCGGAAGGCCGTCAGGCCTCCGCGGTGATCTCGCTCCTGTGGAAGGCGCAGGAGCAGAACGGCGGCTGGCTGCCGCGGGCGGCGATCGAGGCCGTGGCGGCCGAACTCGGCATGCCGAACATCCGCGTGCTGGAGGTGGCCACCTTCTACACGATGTTCGCGCTGGAGCCGGTGGGGCGCTACTGGATCCAGGTCTGCGGCACGGTCCCGTGCGATTCCTGCGGCGCGCGCGGGCTGAAGGAGATGCTCCAGGAGCGGCTCGGGCCGCCCGGCCACGTCTCGGCGGACGGCACCTTCTCCTGGCTGGAGGTCGAGTGTCTGGGCGCCTGCTGCAACGCGCCGATGGTGCAAATCAACCAGGATTATTACGAGGACCTGACGCCCGAATCGCTCGGCATGCTGATGGACGACCTCGCGGCCGGCCGGCCCGTGAAGATCGGCTCTCAGACCGGGCGCGTCTCGTCGGAGCCGCAGGGCGCGGTGAACACCCTCACCGATCCGACCCTGTTCGACGGGTCCCGGGTCGGCGCGTGGCGCAAGCGCTTCGAGGAGGCGGGCAAGGCAGAGGATCCGGCCGCCAAGACCGGTGAGGCTGCCGCCGGCGCGCAACAGGCCGCAACGAACCCGAAGCCGGCGCGGCCCAATGCCGGCCGCCCGGTCGAGCGGACCGTGAGCGATGCACCGGCCCAGCGCGCCGCCAGCGGCGAGGAACCGGTCAAGCCCGAGGATCGCGCCGACGCGGCCGAGCGCGGCCGCTCCACCGCCAAGCATGGGTCGGCCCGGCAGGGCGACGCGGACGTGCTCGACTCGCCGGCCAAGCGCGTCGCCGAGGGCGAACCCGCCGCAGGCGAGCAGGGCCACCAGGACGTGCCGGACCGTGATGCCGTCCCGCAGCAGCCGGAGGCTTCCGGCGCGAGCGAGGGCGAGGTGGCGGCCGAGGCCGAGGAGGCCCGCGTCGCCGGCGCGCTCGCGGCCCTGCCGAAGGATGCAAGCCCCGAGCAAAAGGCCGACGCGGTCGGCAAGCGCCCCCCGGGGCTGGACGCGGCCCGGGCCGGGCAGCCGGACGATCTCACCCGGATCAAGGGCATCGGCCCCGGCAACAGCCAGCGCCTGAACGGGCTCGGCATCTACCATTTCGACCAGATCGCCGCGTGGTCCAGCGACGAGATCGCCTGGGTCGGCACCTACCTCGCGTTTCCAGGTCGCATCGACCGGGAGAACTGGGTCGGGCAGGCCAAGGCCCTGTCGGCGCCGGCTCAGTGAGGACCTGACATGCTGTCGGATCAGGATCGCATCTTCACCAATCTCTACGGCCTGCACTCGCCGGGCCTGGAGGCTGCCAAGAAGCGCGGCGCGTGGGACGGGACCAAGTTCCTCCTGGAGCAGGGCCGCGACTGGATCATCGAGGAGATGAAGGCCTCGGGCCTGCGCGGCCGCGGCGGCGCGGGCTTCCCCACCGGCCTCAAATGGTCGTTCATGCCCAAGAAGTCCGACGGGCGCCCGCACTACCTCGTGGTCAACGCCGACGAGTCGGAGCCGGGCACCTGCAAGGACCGGGAGATCATGCGGCACGACCCGCATCTCCTGATCGAGGGCTGCATGCTGGCCTGCTTCGCGATGAACGCGCATGCCTGCTACATCTACATCCGCGGCGAGTACGTCGCCGAGAAGCACGCCCTCCAGAAGGCCGTGGACGAGGCCTACGCGGCCCGCCTCGTCGGCCAGTCGAACGTCCACGACTACCCGTTCGACATCTACGTCCACCACGGCGCAGGCGCCTATATCTGCGGCGAGGAGACGGCGCTCATCGAGAGCCTCGAGGGCAAGAAGGGCATGCCGCGGCTGAAGCCGCCGTTCCCGGCCAATATGGGCCTCTACGGCTGCCCCACGACCGTGAACAACGTCGAGTCCATCGCGGTCGCCGGCACGATCCTGCGCCGGGGCGGCGCGTGGTTCGCGGGGCTCGGCGGCAAGAACAACACCGGCACGAAGCTCTTCTGCGTCTCGGGGCACGTCAACAAGCCGTGCAACGTCGAGGAGGAGCTGGGCATCACCTTCCGCGAGCTCATCGACCGCCATTGCGGCGGCATGCGCGGCGGCTGGGACAACCTGCTGTGCTCGATCCCGGGCGGCTCCTCGGTGCCGCTGGTGCCGGCCGAGCAGATCGTCGACGCCAAGATGGATTTCGACACCCTGCGCAACCTGGGCTCCGGCCTCGGCACCGCGGCGGTGATCGTGCTCGACAAGTCCACCGACATCGTCGCGGCGATCACCCGGATCTCGTACTTCTACAAGCACGAATCCTGCGGCCAGTGCACGCCCTGCCGCGAGGGCACCGGCTGGATGTGGCGGGTCATGCAGCGCATGACCGAGGGCCGCGCGCAGAAGCGCGAGATCGACATGCTGTTCGAGGTGACCAAGCAGATCGAGGGTCACACGATCTGCGCGCTGGGCGACGCCGCGGCCTGGCCGATCCAGGGCCTGATCCGGCACTTCCGCCCGGAGATCGAGAAGCGCATCGACCGCTACACGGCCAACCCGCACAGCGAGCCTGTGCCGATGGCCGCGGAGTAGGAGCACGATGCCGGTGTCCAACCCACAGCCTCATCCTGAGGTGCCCGCGACAGCGGGCCTCGAAGGAGGCCTCCGGGCAGCGCGAGGCGGGCTGGACATCTCCTTCGAGGCTCGGCCGCGCCGCGCACCTCGGGATGAGGGCGTGGGTGGAAGCCGGCCTCGCGCGTTTGGGCCAGTTTACGAGACGATCCGATGACAAAAATCCTCGTCGACGGCACCGAGGTCGACGTCCCCGCCGATTACACGCTGCTCCAAGCCTGCGAGGCCGCGGGGGCCGAGATCCCACGCTTCTGCTTCCACGAGCGCCTGTCGATCGCCGGCAATTGCCGCATGTGCCTCGTCGAGCTGAAGGGCGCGCCGAAGCCGGTGGCCTCCTGCGCCTACGCGGTGAAGGATTGCCGCCCCGGCCCGAACGGCGAGCCGCCGGAGGTGCTGACGCGCTCGCAGGGCACCAAGAAGGCCCGCGAGGGGGTGATGGAGTTCCTCCTCATCAACCACCCCCTGGACTGCCCGATCTGCGACCAGGGCGGCCATTGCGACCTGCAGGACCAGGCCATGGCCTACGGGGTCGATTCGACCCGCTACACCGAGAACAAGCGCGCGGTCGAGGAGAAGCATATCGGCCCGCTGGTGCGGACCGCGATGAACCGCTGCATCCACTGCACCCGCTGCGTGCGCTTCCTCGCCGAGGTGGCGGGCGTGCCCGACCTCGGCGCCATCGGCCGCGGCGAGGACATGGAGATCACCAGCTACCTCGAGCAGTCGATGGCCTCGGAGCTCCAGGGCAACGTCGCCGACCTCTGCCCGGTGGGCGCCCTCGTGCACCGGCCGCAGAGCTACAACATCCGCCCCTGGGAGCTGAACAAGACCGAGTCGGTCGACGTGATGGACGCGGTCGGCTCGTCGATCCGCATCGACACCCGCGGCCGCGAGGTCATGCAGATCGAGCCGCGGATCAGCGAGGAGATCAACGAGGAGTGGATCTCCGACAAGACCCGCTACCACATCGACGGGCTGCGGATGCAGCGCCTCGACCGGCCCTACCTGCGCGAGAACGGCCGGCTGCGGCCCGCCTCTTGGGGTGAGGCGTTCCAGGCCATCGCCGCCCGGGTGAAGGGCGCGGACCCGAAGCGCATCGGCGCCGTGGTCGGCGACCTTTCGGGCGTCGAGGAGATCTTCGCGCTGCGCGAGCTGATCAGGAGCCTCGGCTCGCCCAACCTCGATTGTCGCCAGACCGATGCCGGCCTCGACCCGGCGCTCGGCCGCGCGTCGTACATCTTCAACCCGACCATCCCGGGCATCGAGGCGGCGGACGCGATCCTGATCGTCGGCGCCAACCCGCGCACCGAGGCCTCGCTGCTGAACGTGCGCATCCGCAAGCGCTGGCGCATGGCGCCGCTGGCGGTGGGCGTGATCGGCGAGCCGGTCGACCTGACCTATCCGAGCCACTACATCGGCGCCGGCCCGGATTCGCTGGCCGCCCTGGCGCGCGGCGAGCACAGCTTCCTCGAGATCCTCAAGGAGGCGAAGGCGCCGCTCGTCATCGTCGGCGCCAACGCCGAGCCCGGCATCCTGGCCGCGGCGGCCACGCTCGCCAAGGAGATCGGCGCGGTCTCGGCCGAGGGGAACGGTTTCGGCGTGCTGCACACGGCCGCGGCCCGGGTCGGCGCCCTCGATCTCGGCTTCGTGCCGGGGGAGGGCGGCCTGACCTTCGCGCAGATGCTGGAGCCGGGCGCGCTCGACGTCCTGTTCAACCTCGGCGCCGACGAGCGCGACGTCGCCCCGGGCGCCTTCGTGGTCTACCAGGGCAGCCACGGCGACCGCGGCGCCTCCCGCGCCGACGTGATCCTGCCTGGCGCCGCCTACAGCGAGAAGTCGGCGACCTGGGTGAACACGGAAGGGCGCGTCCAGATGGGCAACCGCGCCGCCTTCCCGCCGGGCGACGCCCGCGAGGACTGGGCGATCCTGCGCGCGCTCTCGGACGTGCTGGGCAAGCGCCTGCCCTTCGATTCGCTCACCGCGCTCCGCCGGGCGCTCTACGCCGACCACCCGCATCTCGCGGCGGTCGGGGCCGTGGAGCCCGGGAACGTCGCGGAGGCGGTGGAGAAGCTCGCCGCCCTCGGCGACGCCACGGGCGGCCCCGCCTTCGCGTCGCCGGTGACCGATTTCTACCTCACCAACCCGATCGCCCGCGCCTCGCGGATCCTCGCAGAGTGCTCGCGCATCGCCCGGGAGCGCGCCGCCGAGGCGCGGCCCCTGGCGGCGGCCGAGTAGGAGCCAAGACCGATGACGCCGCTCGAAATGCTCGGGACCGTGCTCCTGATCGCGCTGAAGAGCTTCGTGCTCCTCGCCGCGCTCCTCGTGTTCATCGCCTACGCGCTGCTCGCCGACCGCAAGATCTGGGCGGCGGTGCAGCTCCGCCGCGGCCCCAACGTGGTCGGGCCGTTCGGGCTGTTCCAGTCCTTCGCCGACCTGCTGAAGTTCGTGCTGAAGGAGCCGGTGATCCCGGCGGGCGCCAACAAGGCGATCTACCTGCTGGCGCCGCTGGTCTTCGCGATGCTGGCCCTGTCGAGCTGGGCGGTGATCCCGCTGGCCGACGGCTGGGCGATCGCCGACCTCAACGTCGGCATCACCTACATCTTCGCGATCTCGTCGCTCGGCGTGTACGGCGTCATCATGGGCGGCTGGGCCTCGAACTCGAAATACGCGTTCCTCGGCGCCCTCCGCTCGGCGGCGCAGATGATCTCCTACGAGGTCTCGCTCGGCTTCGTGATCATCTGCGTGCTGCTCTGCGCCGGCTCGCTCAACCTCTCGCGCATCGTGATGGCGCAGGACACCAGCCTCGGGATCTTCGGCTGGTACTGGCTGTGGCTGTTCCCGATGTTCGTGGTGTTCTTCGTCTCGGCGCTGGCGGAGACCAACCGCCCGCCCTTCGACCTGCCGGAGGCCGAATCGGAGCTCGTGGCCGGCTACATGGTCGAGTACTCCTCGACGCCGTACCTGCTGTTCATGCTCGGCGAGTACGTCGCCATCATGAGCATGTGCGCGCTCGGCACGGTCCTGTTCATGGGCGGCTGGCTCTCGCCGATCCCGTTCGCGCCGTTCACCTGGGTGCCCGGCGTGATCTGGTTCGTTCTCAAGGCGAGCTTCCTGTTCTTCTTGTTCGCGATGGTGAAGTCCATCGTACCCCGCTACCGCTACGATCAGCTCATGCGCCTCGGCTGGAAGGTCTTCCTGCCGATCTCCCTGATCTCGGTCGTCGTCGTCGCCTTCGTGCTCAAGCTGACCGGCCTCGCGCCGGGCGCCTGAGCCCACCCTTCGCATCGGAGATCCGGGCATGAAGCTCGATCAGGTCGCCAAGAGCCTTCTCCTGAAGGAATTCGTGTCCGGGATGATCCTCGGCATGCGCTACTTCTTCAAGCCGAAGGCCACGATCAACTACCCCTTCGAGATGGGCCATCGCGGTCCGCGCTTCCGGGGCGAGCACGCGCTGCGCCGCTATCCCAACGGCGAGGAGCGCTGCATCGCCTGCAAGCTCTGCGAGGCGATCTGCCCGGCCCAGGCGATCACCATCGAGGCGGGTCCCCGCCGCAACGACGGCACCCGCCGCACCACGCGCTACGACATCGACATGGTGAAGTGCATCTACTGCGGCATGTGCCAGGAGGCCTGCCCGGTGGACGCCATCGTGGAAGGTCCGAATTTCGAATTCTCGGTCGAGACCCGGGAGGAGCTGCTCTACGACAAGCAGAAGCTCCTGCTGAACGGCGACCGCTGGGAGCGCGAGATCGCGCGCAACATCGCGATGGACGCGCCCTACCGCTAACGCATCATCCCGAAGGGTGGAATTCCGGCTTTCGGGAGAAGATGACGCAAATTCAAGGCTCTAGAGCGTCGGGCCGGTTCCGGTTTCCGGCGCGATGCTCTAGAGCCATGCCGGGGGCGCTGTTGTGCCCCCGCCGACCGGGTTCTATAGACGGCCCGCCCGCTGCGGACCGTCTTCACGCACGGCAGAAGGGGCCGCTTCGGCGGCCGATCCCGACCAGCGCATGACCGCAGCAGCCGCCTTCTTCTATCTGTTCGCGAGCATCACGGTCGCGTCGGGCTTCATGGTGATCGCCTCGCGCAATCCCGTCGCCTCGGTGCTGTTCCTGATCCTCGCCTTCGTGAACGCCGCCGGATTGTTCGTCCTGATGGGCGCCGAATTCCTCGCGATGATCCTCGTGGTCGTCTACGTGGGCGCAGTCGCGGTGCTGTTCCTGTTCGTGGTGATGATGCTCGACGTGGACTTCGCCGAACTGCGCCAGGGCTTCCAGCAGTATCTCCCGATCGGCGCCCTCATCGGCGCGATCTTCCTGGTCGAGATCCTGCTGGTGGTCGGCTCCTGGAGCATCGATCCGGGCCTCGTCCAAGCCCCGCTCGGCAATGTCGCCTCGGCGGAGAACCTCACCAACGCTCAGGCGCTGGGCCGCGTGATCTACACGGACTACGCGTACTTCTTCCAGCTCGCCGGCCTGATCCTGCTGGTCGCCATGATCGGCGCGATCGTGCTGACGCTGCGCGACCGGCCGGGCGTCAAGCGCCAGAACATCGCGGTCCAGAACGCCCGCACCCAGGCCATGGCGGTGGAGACCCGCAAGGTCCCGTCGCGCCAGGGTGTCGAGGTCTGATGCGCGGTCGGATGAAAGCCCGAGGAGTCGAACGATGATCGGCCTGAGCCACTACCTCACCGTCGCAGCGATCCTGTTCACGCTCGGCGTGCTCGGCATCTTCATCAACCGCAAGAACATCATCGTCATCCTGATGTCGGTCGAGCTGATCCTGCTCTCGGTCAACATCAACCTCGTCGCCTTCTCGACGCAGCTGAACGACATTACCGGACAGGTCTTCGCCCTGTTCGTGCTGACCGTCGCGGCCGCCGAATCGGCGATCGGCCTCGCCATCCTGGTGGTGTTCTTCCGCAACCGCGGCTCCATCGCGGTCGAGGACGTGAGCATGATGAAGGGCTAGGGCCTCCTTCCCCGCCGCCCCGATTCACATCCGGACGCCGCCGCTTCGCGGCCGGCCCGGAGGACGGACTGCAAGAGAGCGATGTATCACGCGATCGTCTTCTTCCCGCTCATCGGCTTCCTGATCGCCGGCCTGTTCGGCCGGTACATCGGGGCGCGGGCCTGCGAGTACATCACCACGGCGTTCCTCGCCTTCACGGCGCTGATCGCCTGGGGCGTGTTCATCGACGGCGGCCACGCCGAGCGGGTGCAGGTGGCGTCCTGGTTCTCGGCCGGCGACCTCCAGGTCGACTGGGCCTTCAAGGTCGACACCCTGACCCGGGTGATGCTGGTGGTGGTGACTACGGTCTCGACCCTCGTGCACCTCTACTCCGTGGGCTACATGGAGGAGGATCCGCACCGGCCGCGCTTCTTCGCCTACCTGTCGCTGTTCACCTTCGCCATGCTGATGCTGGTGACGGCCGACAACCTCGTGCAGATGTTCTTTGGCTGGGAGGGCGTGGGCCTCGCCTCCTACTTGCTGATCGGCTTCTGGTACGAGAAGCCCTCGGCCAACGCCGCCGCCATGAAGGCCTTCATCGTCAACCGCGTCGGCGATTTCGGCTTCTCGCTCGGCATCTTCCTGACCTTCGTGCTCACCGGCTCGGTGGCGTTCGACGCGATCTTCGGCAAGGTCGACGCGATCAAGACGCTGACCTTCCACTTCCTCGGCTACGACTGGAACGCCCTGACGCTCGCCTGCCTGCTGCTGTTCATGGGCGCGATGGGCAAGTCGGCGCAGTTCCTGCTGCACACGTGGCTGCCGGACGCCATGGAGGGCCCGACCCCGGTCTCGGCGCTGATCCACGCCGCCACCATGGTGACCGCCGGCGTGTTCATGGTCGCGCGCCTGTCGCCGCTGTTCGAGGAGGCGCCGAACGCGCTGGTCGTCGTAACGGTGATCGGCGGCATCACGGCGTTCTTCGCGGCCACGATCGGCCTCGTGCAGAACGACATCAAGCGGGTGATCGCCTACTCGACCTGCTCGCAGCTCGGCTACATGTTCGTGGCGCTCGGCGTCGGGGCCTACTCGGCCGGCGTGTTCCACCTGTTCACCCACGCCTTCTTCAAGGCGCTGCTGTTCCTCGGGGCCGGCTCGGTCATCCACGCGATGCACCACGAGCAGGATATGCGGAACATGGGCGGCCTGCGCCGCTACATCCCCTACACCAGCGCCATGATGGCGATCGGCTCCCTTGCGCTGATCGGCTTTCCCTACACGGCCGGCTACTACTCGAAGGACGCGATCATCGAGGCGGCCTACGCCTCGACCCGTCCTGGGCACACGCTCGCGTTCCTGTGCGTCGTGGTGGCGGCGTTCTTCACCTCGTTCTACTCCTGGCGCCTGTTCTTCATGACCTTCGAGGGTCCTGAGCGCTGGGGCGCCCATGCCGCCCACGACCATCATGCGGCCCCCGCGGTCGCGCATTCCACCATGGCGCACGAGGCCGACGGCCCGCCCGGCCACACCGAGGGCGTCGCCCACGACGACAAGGGCCACGATATCGAGCCGGCCCACATGAGCGATGTCGTCCCCGACGACCATCACGGGCACGGCCACCATGGCGACCACACGCCCCACGAGAGCCCGCTCGTGATGACGATCCCGCTGGCGATCCTCGCCTTCGGCGCCCTGTTCGCCGGAATCATCTTCCACAACCGCTTCATCGGCGAGGGGATGGACGCGTTCTGGGGCCACGCCCTGGCGCACGGTCCGAACAACCACATCATGCACGAGATCCACGAGGTCCCGGCGCTGGTGTCCTATTCGCCGCTGATCATGCTGATCCTCGGCTTCGTGCTGGCCTACTGGATGTATATCAGCCGCCCGGAGCTGCCGGGCGAGCTCGCCGCGCAGCAGCCGTCGCTGTACCGGTTCCTGCTCAACAAGTGGTACTTCGACGAGATCTACGACCGGATCTTCGTTCGCCCGGCCAAGGATTTCGGCCTGTTCCTGTGGAAGCAGGGCGACGGCCGGATCATCGACGGGCTCGGGCCGAACGGCATCGCGGCCCGCGTCGTGGACGTCACCCGCGGGGTGGTCCGCCTCCAGACCGGCTACCTCTACCACTACGCCTTCGTGATGCTCATCGGCGTCGCCGGCCTGATCAGCTGGTACCTGATGTCCGGCCTGCCCAAGGGTGCTCACTGATGTTCGGCCTCGGCATCCTCTCCGGCCTGCTGATCGTGCCGCTCTGCGGCGCGGCCTTCATCCTGACGCTGAACGGCGACGAGGAATCGGTCGCGCGCAACAGCCGCTGGACCGCGCTCGCCACCACGGTCGTCACCTTCCTGCTCTCCCTGGTGGCCTGGAACCGCTACGACGCCGCCTCGTCGAGCTTCCAGCTGGTCGAGAGCCATGCCTGGCTGACCGAGACGATCCGGTTCAAGCTCGGCGTCGACGGCTTCTCGATGCCGCTGATCCTGCTGACCACCTTCCTGATGCCGTTCTGCATCGGTGCCTCGTGGCACTCGATCCACTTCCGCGTGAAGGAGTACTTCGTCGCCTTCCTCGTCCTCGAGACGACGATGATCGGCGTGTTCGCCTCCCTCGACCTGCTGCTGTTCTACCTGTTCTTCGAGGCCGGCCTGATCCCGATGTTCCTGATCATCGGCATCTGGGGCGGACAGCGCCGGATCTACGCGAGCTTCAAGTTTTTCCTCTACACCCTGCTCGGCTCGGTGCTGATGCTGCTCGCCGTGATGGCGATGTACTGGCAGGCCGGCACGACCGACATCCCGACCCTGCTGCAGTACCGCTTCCCGGTGCAGATGCAGACCTGGCTGTGGCTCGCCTTCTTCGCCTCCTTCGCGGTGAAGATGCCGATGTGGCCGGTCCACACCTGGCTGCCCGACGCCCACGTCGAGGCCCCGACGGCCGGCTCGGTGATCCTGGCGGGCATCCTCCTGAAGATGGGCGGCTACGGCTTCATCCGGATTTCGCTGCCGATGCTGCCGGTGGCGAGCCAGGACTTCGCGCCCTTCGTGTTCGCCCTGTCGGTGATCGCCATCATCTTCACCTCGCTCACCGCGATGATGCAGACCGACATCAAGAAGCTGATCGCCTACTCGTCGGTGGCGCATATGGGCTTCGTGACGCTCGGCCTGTTCACCCTGAACGAGCAGGGCATCCAGGGCGCGCTGTTCCTGATGATCTCCCACGGCATCGTGTCGGGCGCGCTCTTCCTCTGCGTCGGCGTCGTCTACGACCGGATGCACACCCGCGAGATCTCGGCCTACGGTGGCCTCGTGAAGCGGATGCCGCTCTACGCGGTCGCCATGATGGTGTTCACCATGGCCAATGTCGGCCTGCCCGGCACCTCGGGCTTCGTCGGCGAGTTCCTGGCGATGCTCGGCGCCTTCAAGGCGAACCCGAACGTCGCGTTCTTCTCGACCTTCGGCATCATCCTGTCGGCGGGCTACGCCCTGTGGCTCTACGCAAGGGTCGTTTACGGGAAGCTGGAGAAGCCGAACCTCCAGGGCATCCTTGACCTCGACACCCGCGAGAAGATCATCCTGGCGCCGCTGGTCGCGCTGACGATCTATTACGGCGTGCATCCGGCCCCCGTGCTCGACGTGTTCGCGCCCTCGACCGACGCGCTGATGGCGAGCATCAAGACCGCCCTCTCGAACACCCAGACGGCCGCCGCGGCGCTGCCGGTCCCGCGCTGAGGCGGACACCATGACAACCGTCCACTCCGTCCTGCCCTCGCTGGCGCCGCTCCTGCCCGAGCTGATCCTCGGCATCGGCGTCATGGTGCTGATCCTCTACGGCGCGTGGCGCGGGGATCGCTCGGCCGAGTCCGTCAGCATCGGCGCCCTAGTCCTGCTCCTCGTCGCCCTGTCGGTGGTGATCTCCCAGCCGGTGAACGGACGGGTCACGACCCTGTCGGGCGCGTTCGTGTCGGACAGCTTCGCCAAGGTGATGAAGTCGCTGGTGCTGCTCGGCTCCTCGGCGACGATCCTGCTGGCGCACGATTTCTTCAAGCGCGAGCGGATCGACCGGTTCGAGTTCCCCGTGTTGATCGTGCTCTGCACCATCGGCATGATGGTGATGGTCTCGGCCAACGACCTGATCGCGCTCTATCTCGGTCTGGAGTTGCAGTCGCTCGCCGCCTACGTGATCGCGGCGTTCCACCGAGACGACGTGAAGTCCACCGAGGCCGGCCTCAAGTACTTCGTGCTCGGCGCGCTGTCGTCCGGCATGCTGCTCTACGGCGCCTCGCTGGTCTACGGCTTCACCGGCACGGTCTCGTTCCCCGGCATCGTCTCGGCGCTCAACGAGAATGCCGGCTTCGGCATCGTGCTGGGCATCGTGTTCCTGGCGGCCGGCGTCTGCTTCAAGCTCGCGGCCGTGCCGTTCCACATGTGGACGCCCGACGTCTACGAGGGCTCGCCGACCCCGGTGACGGCCTTCTTCGCCTCGGCGCCCAAGATGGCCGCGGTGGCGATGACCGTGCGGGTCTTCATCGGCGCGATGCCGGACGTGACGGCGATCTGGCAGCAGATCTTCATCTTCGTCTCGGTGGCGTCGATGGCGCTGGGCTCCTTCGCGGCCATCGGCCAGACGTCGATCAAGCGCCTGATGGCCTACTCGTCCATCGCCAATATCGGCTACGCGCTGATCGGCCTGGCGTCCGGCTCGGAGGAGGGGATCAGCGGGCTCGTCACCTACATGATCATCTACCTCGCGATGACGCTCGGCACCTTCGCGATCATTCTGTCGCTGCGGCGCCGGGACGTGATGTTCGAGAAGATCGAGGACCTGTCGGGCCTGTCGCGCACCCATCCGTGGCTCGCCTTCTGCCTTGCGGCGATGATGTTCTCGCTGGCTGGCATCCCGCCGCTCGCCGGGTTCTTCGCGAAGTTCTACGTCTTCGCCGCCGCCATCAAGGCAGGCCTCGTGACGCTGGCGGTGATCGGCGTGGTGACCAGCGTGGTCGGCGCCTACTACTATCTGCGTGTCGTGCGGATCATGTACTTCGACGAGCCGAAGGAGCCGTACGAGGCGATGGCCCCGGGCCTGCGCGTCGTGCTCGCTTTGTCGAGCGTCGTAGTGGTCCTGTTCTTCCTCCTGCCCGGGCCGCTGGTCGGCGCCGCCGGCCGGGCCGCCAAGTCGCTGTTCTAGGACGGCCTTGCCCTACCGACTCGGGCCCGAGGCGCGCAGCCAGGGCCACCGCCTGCACGTCCATGACACCCTCGGCTCCACCAACACGGAGGCGATGGCGCAGGCGCGCGCGGGCGAGACCGGACCGCTCTGGGTGGTGACGCACCGGCAGGAGGCGGGCCGCGGGCGGCGCGGCAACAGCTGGACGGCCCTTCCGGGAAACCTCGCTGCAAGCGTGCTCTGGCCGGTCGCCGGGGTGGCGTCGGATCACCTTGCCGAACTGGGCTTCGTGGCTGGGCTGGCGCTGATCGAGGCGCTGCAGGCGGCCTGCGGCACCCTGCCGGATACCGGATCCGGGGCGGACGCCCGATCTCTCCGGCTCAAATGGCCGAACGACGTGCTGCTCGGCGGCGCCAAGCTCGCGGGCTTGCTTCTGGAGGCCGAGACGCTGCCGGGCGGCCGGCGTGCCGTAGTCGTCGGCTTCGGCGTCAACGTCGCGGCGGCTCCGGACGGGCTTCCCGCCACAAGCTTGGCGGCGGCGGGTTACGCCGTCGACGCTGAGGCGCTACTGGAACACCTCTCGGATCGGATGGCCGCGCGGGCGCGCGCCTGGGACCGGGGACGGAATTTCGCTGCCCTGCGCGCCGATTGGCTGGCGCGGGCCGCCGGTCTCGGATCCGAGATCGCGGTGCGCAGCGGCGGACATACCCTCACGGGCGTGTTCGAGACGATCGACGAGGGGGGGCGGCTCGTGATCCTCGCCCCCGATGGGAACCGGCATACCGTGACGGCGGGCGAGGTGCATTTCGGATCGGCCGCGACGGCGGCCTGAGTTTGGACGACGACAGATGGCAACAGGACAGGAAGAGCTCGTCTTCCTGCCGCTCGGCGGCGTGGGCGAGATCGGGATGAATGCGGCGCTCTACGGCTTCGGGCCGGAGAAGGGCCGCAAGTGGATCATGGTCGATTGCGGCATGGGCTTCGCCAGCGAGGAGAAGATGCCGGGCATCGACCTGATGTACCCGGACCTCACCTTCATCGAGGAGAAGCGCAAGGACCTGCTCGGAATCTTCATCACCCACGCCCACGAGGACCATATCGGAGCGATCTCGGAGCTGTGGTCGCGGCTCAAGGCGCCGGTCTACGCGACCCGCTTCGCCAAGAACCTGCTTGAGACCCGCCGCCTGTCCGAGGCCGGCGCCCCGAAGGTGGACCTGCGCGAGGTGAAGCCCGGCCGGCGCGTGACCGTCGGTCCGTTCGAGCTCGAATATGTGCCGGTCTCGCACTCGATCCCAGAATCGAACGCCATCGCGATCCGCACCGCGGCCGGCCTCGTGGTTCATACCGGCGACTGGAAGATCGACCCGACGCCGGTGGCCGGCGAGGTCACCTCGCCCGAGGCCTTCACGGCGCTCGGCGACGAGGGCATCCTGGCGCTCGTCTGCGATTCCACCAACGTGGTCCGCGAGGGCTTTTCCCCCAGCGAGCGCGAAGTTGCGGCGACCCTCAAGACCCTGATCGCCGAGGCACCCCACCGGGTCGCGGTGACCACCTTCGCGTCGAACGTCGCGCGCATCCGGGCCGTCGCCGAGGCGGCGGTGGCGTGCGGCCGCGAGATCGTGGCGGTCGGCCGGGCCATGGACCGGGTGATCGACGTGGCCCGCGAGTGTGGCTACCTCGACGGCCTGCCTGAGTTCCGCCGCTCGGATTCGTGGAAGAGCCTGCCCAGGGAGCGGGTCGTGGCCCTGCTCACCGGCTCGCAGGGCGAGCCGCGGGCGGCTCTGGCCCGGGTCTCCCGCCGCGACCACCCGGACATCAGCCTGACCGCGGGCGACCGGGTGATCTTCTCCTCGCGCGCGATTCCCGGCAACGAGCGCGACGTCGGCGCGATCATCAACGACCTGATCGAGCAGGGCGTCGAGGTGATCACCGACCGCACCGCCCTGGTCCACGTCTCCGGCCACCCGCGCCGGGACGAGATGGTCGAGATGTACAAGTGGACGCGGCCCGGCACCGCGATCCCGGTCCACGGCGAGGCGCTTCACCTCGACGAGCATGCCCGCTTCGCCCGCGCGCAAGGCGTGCAGAACGTCGTGAAGGCCCGCAACGGCAGCCTGATCCGCCTGAGCCCCGGCACGCCGGAGGTGATCGACCACGTGAAGGCCGGCCGCCTGTTCAAGGACGGCGACGTCCTGATCGACGAGAAGGACCGGGCGATCCCGGAGCGGCGGAAGCTGATGCAGGCGGGCCTCGTCTCGGTGGCGATCGCCATCGACGAGGACGGCGTCGTGCTCGGCGAGCCGGCAGTGGACATCATCGGCCTGCCGAACCGGGGACGGTCCGGCGAGCCGCTGATCGAGACCGTGGTGGATGCCGTGTCGCGGACCCTGTCGGGGATGTCGCGGGGCAAGCTCAAGGACTCGGAGAGCGTCGAGAAGACGGTCGACCGGGCGGTGCGCACCGCCGTCAACGAGGTCTGGGGCAAGAAGCCCGCCTGCCACGTGCAGGTTGTGGAGGTTTAGGGTACGAAACCGACACGACGTATCCAGGCAGATCCGACCCATCCCCCCTCATCCTGAGGTGCCCGCGAACTGGGCCTCGAAGGAGCTCTCCAGAAGGCGTCGCGTTTCCTGAAGGCCTCCTTCGGGGCTTCTGCGCAGCCCCCTGGGATGAGGTCGGCGGATGGGAGAGGTAAGACCTGCCGATCGGTGCGCGAACGGGGAGGAACAACCATGATCGGCCGTCTCAACCATGTGGCCATCGCCGTGCAGGATCTCGATGCCGCCTGCGCGGTTTATCGCGACACGCTGGGCGCGACGATCACCGCACCCCTGCCGCAGCCGGAACACGGCGTCACCGTCGTGTTCGTGGAGCTGCCGAACAGCAAGATCGAGCTGATGGCGCCCCTAGGCGAGGGCTCGCCGGTCGAGGCCTTCGTGGCGCGCAACCCGGGCGGGGGCATCCACCACGTCTGCTACGAGGTCGACGACATCCTGGCCGCCCGCGACAAGCTGAAGGCGCAGGGCGCCCGGGTGCTCGGCACCGGCGAGCCGCGGATCGGCGCCCACGGCAAGCCGGTCCTGTTCCTGCACCCCAAGGACTTCCTCGGCACCCTGGTCGAGCTGGAACAGGTGTGAGCCGGTTGATGGCGACGCTCGCCCGCTCCACGCCGATGACGCTCGCCGTCATCACCGCGCTGGTGGCCGTCTTCGTGGCCGCAGGGGTGAGCCTGTTCAAGCTGACGGTGGGGGGCGCCATCGCCCTCTACTTCGTGGTCTGGTGGACGCTGCTCTTCGCGGTTCTGCCCCTGCGCAACCAGCCGGAGACGCGACCCAGCCACGTGGTGCCGGGACAGGACCCGGGCGCGCCCGCGGCGCCGCGGCTGCGCGAGAAAGCCATCTGGACGACGCTCGTGGCGGGGGCCGCCTTCCTCATCGCCCTGGCGGTGTTCCCGCTCACCGGGCTGTAGGGCGGATCAGAGCAACGTTCCCGGCAGCGTCCCGGAGGGCGTCACCGTCAGCGACTTGCCGGCCCGCGCCACCAAGTGGGCGAAGGCGAGGGCGGCCGCCGAGGCCTGCGCGGCCGACGGGAAGGTCTGGTCCGACTCGGCGATCGTCTCGTCGGCCTCGCCGAGCAGGACCCAGGACCAGCGGTCGCCGTCTTGGCGGATCTGGAAGTGCATGGTCGGGCTCGCGGCGACAGGGCCTCGTGCGCGACCATGCCCGGCCGAAAGCCCCACCGGGTAAACGGCTCGGTCCGGCACTGTCGAAACCTCGACGAAGCCGCGGCTTCTCCGCGCTTTCACCGCTCTCCCCATCACACGGAGTGTGGCAGCCTGCGAGGCGGGAGAGGGGACCGGCCTTGGCCGAGCCGGCGACGACCCCGCGTGCGGCGAAGAATAAAAAAAGCAAGGCCAGAGGCCTTGCTTTTCAAGCTTCAGTGGCTCGACCTTTGAATATCCTCCGCATTGGCTGCGGGGCGGTCGCTTTTCCTCCCGAGACTCGGACCTTGCGCCACCTCTTCCGGGCGTCGCAAACATCGCGCGACGCTTATAGGAACAACAATTCGTGTTGTCACCGGGTCTGCGAGAAAAATCTGCGCTTTCTTGCCGGCAAATGGGCAGACCGCTTCCATCCTGGGCAGAGATCCTCCGGGACGCCCCAACGCCACCGCTTCGCCGCGATTACGCCGCGCCTTGGTCCCGCAGTGCTTGTAATTTGCGTCTCCGGCGTGTTGTGTGCCGGCGCGCCGCGGCTCCTCCCGGCCGGATCCTCTCCCAAGACTCTGCCGACATGCGTCTCTCCCGCTACTTCATGCCAACCTTGCGCGAGACGCCCAAGGAAGCCGAGATCGTCTCGCACCGGCTGATGCTGCGCGCCGGTCTGGTCCGCCAGGAGGCCGCCGGCATCTACGCTTGGCTGCCGCTCGGCCTGCGGGTGCTGGAGCGCGTCTGCGCGGTGATCCGCCGGGAGCAGGACCGCTCCGGCGCCATCGAGATCCTGATGCCGACGGTGCAATCCGCCGAGCTATGGCGGGAATCCGGTCGCTACGACGCCTACGGCAAGGAGATGCTGCGCCTGAAGGACCGGCACGAGCGCGAGATGCTCTACGGTCCCACCGCCGAGGAGATGGTCACCGAGATTTTTCGCGCGAGCGTCCGATCGTACAAGGATCTCCCGAAGAACCTCTACCAGATCTCGTGGAAGTTCCGCGACGAGGTGCGGCCGCGCTTCGGCACCATGCGCTCCCGCGAGTTCCTGATGAAGGACGCCTACTCGTTCGACTTCGATCAAGCCGGCGCCCGCCACGCCTACAACCGGATGTTCGTGGCCTACCTGCGGACCTTCGCGGGCCTCGGCCTCAAGGCGATCCCGATGCGCGCCGATACCGGCCCGATCGGCGGCGACCTGTCCCACGAGTTCATCATCCTGGCCAAGACCGGCGAGAGCGAGGTCTTCTGCGACAAGGCCTATCTCGACTTCGACATCCCGCCCGAGACCGTCGATTTCGACGACGTCGCCGCTCTTCAGGGCATCGTCGATGCCTGGACCTCGCACTATGCGGCCACCGAGGAGATGCACGAGCCGGAGGCCTTCGCGGAGGTGCCGGAGGAGAGCCGCCTTGCGGCCCGCGGCATCGAGGTTGGCCACATCTTCTATTTCGGGACCAAGTACTCCGAGCCGATGGGCGCCAAGGTCGCCGGGCCGGACGGGATCGAGCGCCCGGTCCACATGGGCTCCTATGGCATCGGCCCGAGCCGGCTGGTGGCGGCGATCATCGAGGCGAGCCACGACGAGGCCGGGATCATCTGGCCGGACGCGGTAGCGCCGTTCGACGTGGCGCTGATCAACCTCAAGGTCGGCGATGCTGCCACCGACGCCGCCTGCGCGCAGATCCAGTCAGACCTCGAGACCGCCGGCCTGTCGGTGCTCTACGACGACCGCGACGAGCGCCCCGGTGCCAAGTTCGCCACCGCAGACCTGATCGGCCTGCCCTGGCAGGTGATCGTCGGGCCGAAGGGTCTGGCCCAGGGCAAGGTGGAGCTGAAGCGGCGCGCCGGCGGCGAGCGCGAGAGCCTCGCGACCGTCGACCTGCTGGCGCGCATCCGGCGCGTCTGAGACGGGCAGATGGCGGCATCGGCGGCGATGGACCGGCTGAAGGGCCTCTTTGCGGCCTCGTTCCGCGAGGGCACCGCGCCCTTCGCGCCGTTCGAGTGGATCCTCGCCGGCCGCTACCTCCGGGCGCGGCGCCGGGGTGGCGGCGTCTCGGTGGTGGCGTTCTTCTCGGTGCTGGGCATCGCGCTGGGCGTCGCCACGCTGATCATCGTGCTTTCCGTGATGAACGGCTTCCGCGCCGAGCTGCTGTCGAAGATCGTGGGCATCAACGGCCACCTCTTCGCCACGCCGATCGACCGACCGTTCGACGACTGGACCGACCTCTCGGAGCGCCTGTCGAAGGTAGCGGGTGTGCGCGCGGCGGTGCCGCTGGTGGAGGGACAGGCCTTCGCCTCGTCGCAGTACGGCGGCTCCGGCGTCATCATCCGCGGCGTGCGGGCGGCCGATCTCGACGCCCTGGCGGCCGTGTCCACCTCGATCCGCGGCGGCACCCTGGAGGGTTTCGATGACGGCACCGGCGTCCTGATCGGCCGGCGGCTCGCCGACACGCTGGGCCTGCAGGCCGGCGACACGATCACGCTGGTGACGCCGAAGGGCTCGTCAACGCCCTTTGGGACCGCGCCGCGCACCAAGAGCTACACGGTCAAGGCGGTGTTCGAGGTCGGCATGACCGAGTTCGACCAGACCTTCGTGTTCATGCCGCTCGCCGAGGCGCAGGCCTTCTTCAACAAGGACGGCGACGTCAGCATGATCGAGATCTACGTCGACGATCCCGACCATGTCGGCGACATGCGCGAGCCCCTGGAACTGGCGGCGGAGCGCCCGATCCTGCTCACCGACTGGCGCCAGCGCAACCGGACCTTCTTCGGAGCCCTGGAGGTCGAGCGGAACGTGATGTTCCTGATCCTCAGTCTGATCGTCGTGGTGGCGACGCTCAACATCGTCTCCGGGCTGATCCTCCTGGTGCGCGACAAGTCGAGCGACATCGCGATCCTGCGCACCATGGGGGCGACGCCGGGCACGATCATGCGGGTATTCCTGATCAACGGCGCCCTGATCGGCGTGGTCGGCACGCTCAGCGGGCTGGCGCTCGGCATCCTGATCACGCTCAACATCAAGCCGATCCAGCACGTGCTGTTTCCGGGCGCCTGGGATCCCACCGTGCGCTTCCTCGCCGAGATCCCGGCCCAGATGAACCCGAAGGAGATCACCGCCGTGGTGATCACCTCGCTGCTGCTGTCGCTCGCGGCGACGCTGTATCCCTCCTGGCGCGCCGCCCGGCTCGATCCGGTGCAGGCCCTCCGCTACGGCTGACGGGCCCCCTTCCCATGAGCGATTCGAGCCAGACGACCGGCGACCAGCCGGTGCCGGCCCTGTTCTTCTCCCGCGTCGAGCGGCGTTACGCCCAGGCCGAGGGCGCTCTGGAGATCCTGCGCGGGGCCGACCTTGCGATCTGGCCGGGGGAGCTGGTGGCGCTGGTGGCGCCGTCGGGCGCCGGCAAGTCGACCCTGCTGCACCTCGCCGGCCTGCTGGAGCGTCCGGACGGCGGCGAGATCTACATCGGTGGCCAGCCCACCGCCGCGATGGCGGATTCCGAGCGCACCCGCCTGCGCCGCGAGGAGATGGGCTTCGTCTACCAGTTCCACCATCTGCTGCCGGAATTCTCCGCCCTGGAGAACGTCGTGATGCCCCAGCTCATCCGCGGCCTGAAGCGCCCGGAGGCCCGAGCCCGAGCCACCGAACTCCTGAGCTTCCTCGGCCTCAAGGAGCGCCTGCCGCATCGCCCGGCGGAGCTGTCGGGGGGCGAGCAGCAGCGGGTGGCGATCGCCCGGGCGGTGGCCAACGGCCCGCGGCTCCTGCTCGCCGACGAGCCCACCGGCAATCTCGACCCGGGCACGGCCGGGCACGTCTTCTCGGTGCTGATGGCCCTGGTCCGCGCCTCGGGCCTCGCCGCCCTGGTGGCGACCCACAATCTGGACCTCGCCGCCCGTATGGACCGCCGGGTGACCATCCGCGACGGGCTGATCACGCCGCTCGACTGATCCGGTTCGCGCCAGATGCCTTCTGCACCGCCTCGCTGTGAGCGGGGCGGTGCAATTCAGGGACGCACGTCGAAGGTCGCACTGCCCTGGATCACCGCGCCGCGCGCGCGATGATGCTGCGAGCGGCCTCGAAGGCCTCAATCGGAACGGATATCGGCCAACCGCCCGGCGCGGGCCGAAGCCGCCTCTTCGTCCTCGCCCATGCGAAGCGGCGCGTCGCCCCGCTCCGGATTCATCCGCTCGACCGCCCGCGCCGGACGAAAAGCTGCAGGGCGGCGGCCCTGGGGGCTTCCCGGCTGCCGGATCTCGCGCCCTCGAACATCCCGAACGTCCGGCCGCGCATCGCGCCGGCGGCTTCTCGTTACCCTGGATGGCCGCATTCGCGGCATCGTCGGCCTGAGCCCGAGGCGCTGCCGGCATCCCTTGGAGCACGGGTCTTTTAATCCATCGCGCCACGTGCGGGGAGACACCCCGCAAAAGACATCGGCTCACTATATTGCAATTACGCAAGACTAAACAGAGCCGAACAACCGGCCTGTACTGCGTTATCTCTGGAGCCTTGCCATGAAGAACCGTATCGCCATCGCCCTAACCGCGCTTGTCCTTGGCGCCGCCCCGCTCTCGTCCGCCTTGGCCGGTGAGGCCCGCTGGACCGGCTTCGCGCCCTACACGCCCGAGACCACCGGCGCGCTGGGCCTCGGCGTCCACGACAATCCCTACTACGAGGGCTGCCCGATGAGTTCGGCCGCCGAGGGCAACGCCAACCAGCAGACCCGCCTCGTGAAACAGTACGGGCAGACCGCCGGCGGCAACCGCTGCTGATCCGGAAGGCCAGTGCAGATGAAGCTCAAGGTCGTCTCCTACGCGATGATCGGTGCTTTCGTGAGCGGCCTGCTCGCGACAGTGATCGGCACGGCAAGCCTCCTCCTGAGCCATTGACCCCGCATTGCCGCAGCCGCGCATCGGGGCTCTGAGAGCCCGGCGGTCCGGCGACGCGAGATGGCAGCTGACACGATCTGCGACCGGGGTCAGCGACGCGGCCCCGGTTTCAGGCCGTCCAGCGGCGTTCCGCCCGGGCGCGGCGCGGACTTCCCACATCGCGGCCCACATCACTGCGTGGACTCGGCGTCCCCAAGCCGTTCGCGACGGCGATTGCCTCGACCTGCGCGCAGGCCTCCGCAGTAGCGTCGCGGCCCTCCGCGATGCGCGCCTTGGCCTGCGCGCAGGCGCGGGTTACCTCCGGATCGGCCAGCAGCCGGCCGATCACCCGGGCGGCGCGAACCGGCCGGAAGGTCCGGCGGCTCAAAGTCGCCCCGAGGCGCCGGTCCTTAAGGCGCCGGCCCTCGTCGAAATGGTCGAACGCCACCGGGACGACGAGTTGCGGCACCCCCGCGGCCAGGGCCTGTGCCACGGTCCCGACGCCCCCGTGATGGACCAGGGCGGCGCTCAGGGGCAGCAGCGCGCTCAGGGGCGCGTAGGGCACATGGATGATCCCGTCGGGCAGCGGCCCCGGGATCTGGCCGCCCTGCGGCGCGAGCAGGACGCCGCGGCGGCCCATCCGCCGGCAGACCTGCACCGCGGTCTGGAAGAAGCCCGCCCCCTGGCGCATGGCCGAGCCGTAGGTGAACACGATCGGCGCATCGTCCGGGGTCCGGCCCGCGGCCAGGAACGACTCCAGTTCCGGCGGCATGGCCGGGACATCGCCGAAGCGGTCGACCAACGGGAAGCCGAGCTGCACCGCCTGGGCCGGCCAGTCGGGCTGCGGGGCGGCGTACCAGTCCGGGAACATCAGCAGCATGGCGGTGGGACTGTTCCACCAATGGCGCAGCCGGCGGACCGGGTCGAGGCCGAGGCGTCGGCGCAGCGCGTTGAGCGGCGGCAGCGTGAACGGACCCACCGCGACCCTGTCGGTGCCGCGGTTGATGAAGGCGCGCAGGCGAGCGGGCAGGAGGCGCGGCAACGGCAATCCGGGCAGCCGCGGCGGATCGAACCAGCTCTCGATCAGGAACGGCATCACGTGCAGCGTGGCGGTGGGCAGATCGTAGAGATCCTGGGCGAGCCGTGCGCCCCAGCTCAGAGGCGAGGCCACCACGATCAGGTTCGCGGTGCGCGCCCGGGTGGCGCCCAGCCACAGGCAGGTGGGCTCGGCCACCTTGAGGGCGAAGTCGAACATCGGCTTGAAGCCCCGGCGCGGATGCCACAGGTCCGGCTGCCGGATCACTGCGTCGTAGTCGGCGGTGCTGCCCAGGGGCTGGAAAGCCAGGCCCGCCCGGCGGGCCATCGCCTCGAACGGGGCCGGAGCGGCGAGGCTGACACCGTGGCCGCGGGCCAGGAGTTCATGGCCGAGCGCGATGAACGGTAGCACGTCGCCGTGTGTCCCGACGGCTACGAGCGCGATCTCGATCCGTCCGACCGTCGGTATCGCGAGAATGACCTGCTCCTTCGAACCCCCCGATCCGACGACGCGTTCAATGCGCCGCGAGGGAGATGACAGCCCGGCCGGGGCGCATCAAGGTTCTTTTCACCATCTCCGCGAGATGTGACCCCGCGTCGCCAACGCCGCCTAGCATCAGAACAAAACATGAACATAATGAGCCATGCACAGAGGAGGCACGGCGATGATGAAACGGATGATCCTGACCGGAATGGCCGAGTTCATGGCGTTCGGAATGCTGTTTGCCGCGGTGGGGGCCTGGGCGGTAGCCTTGGCACCGGTTCGTTAGCGGGTTTTGAGGAAAGCCCCTCCGGTTCCGGCCCGATGGGACTTATGCACAGGCGATCGGCCATTCGGCGCCGATTGTCCACAGGGACGGCCCGAACTGGTGCCCCCGGAGCACGGCCGGTGGATATCGTCCCGGAAGGCCCCGCCGCACGTCGACTTGAGCCGGCCGAGCGGGGATGCTGCACGACCCCTGAACAAGGTCGGCCATGCCACGCCAGCTCAAGGAGGTCGGATTCGTCCACCTCCATGTCCACTCGTCCTATTCCCTGCTCGAAGGTGCGCTGAAGGTCGGCTCCCTGATCAAGGCCGCGGTCGCCGACCGGCAGCCGGCGCTCGCGCTCACCGACACCAACAACCTGTTCGGCGCCCTGGAATTCTCCGAGAAGGCGGCGGGCGAAGGCGTGCAGCCGATCGCCGGCGTGCAACTCTCGGTGGCGTTCGAGGCCGCCGATCCGCACCAGCGGCAGGCACCGACCAGCCACGGCATCGTCCTGCTCGCCCAGGACGAGGCCGGCTACGCCAACCTGCTGCGGCTGGCGAGCCGGGCCTATTTCGACACCGCCCTCGGCGAGGCTCCGCGCCTCGACGCCGCGGCGCTCGCCGGATGCTCGGACGGGCTGATCGCGCTCACGGGCGGCCTGGCCGGCCCCCTCGATGCTGCGTTCCGGGCCGGCCGGCCCGAGCTGGCCCTCGCCCGCCTGAAGCGCCTCAAGGAGGCCTTCGGCGAGGACCGGCTCTACGTCGAGCTGCAGCGCCACGGCCTGCCCGAGGAGGGGCGGATCGAGACCGCGCTCCTCGACCTCGCCGGCCGGCACGGCCTCGGGATCGTGGCGACGAACGAGCCCTTCTTCGCCAAGCCGGACGATTACGACGCCCACGACGCGCTGCTCGCCATCGCGGAGGGCCGACTCGTCTCGGACGAGCGCCGCCGCCGGCTCACTGCGAGCCATGCCTTCAAGACCCGGGCCGAGATGGCCGAGCTGTTCCGCGACCTGCCGGACGCGCTCCAGGCCACCGTCGAGATCGCCATGCGCTGCGCCGTGCGGGCGCGGACCCGCAAGCCGATCCTGCCGAATTTCGGCGCCGTGGCGGCGGGCGAGACGCCGCCCATGGCGGACGCGCTGGCGGAGGCGTCGGAGGCCGGTGCGCAGGCGGTCTCGGCCGACGAGCCGACCGAGCTGCGTCGCCAGGCCGAGGCCGGGCTGGAGCTGCGCCTGAAGCAGCACGGCACGGCGCCGGGCTTCTCGGAAGACGACTACCGCAAGCGCCTCGCCTTCGAACTCGACGTCATCGTGTCGATGAAGTTCCCGGGCTACTTCCTGATCGTCTCGGACTTCATCAAGTGGGCCAAGGACCACGACATCCCGGTGGGTCCGGGCCGCGGCTCGGGCGCGGGCTCGCTGGTGGCGTGGTCGCTGCTGATCACCGACCTCGACCCGCTGCGCTTCGGCCTGCTGTTCGAGCGCTTCCTCAACCCCGAGCGCGTCTCGATGCCGGATTTCGACATCGACTTCTGCGTCGAGGGCCGCGAGCGGGTGATCCGCTACGTGCAGCAGCGCTACGGCGAGGGGCAGGTCGGGCAGATCATCACCTTCGGCACGCTGCTCGCCCGCGGCGTGCTGCGCGACGTCGGCCGCGTGCTGGAGATGCCCTACGGGCAGGTCGACAAGCTGACCAAGCTCGTCCCGCAGAACCCCGCCAACCCCGTGACGCTCGCCCAGGCGATCGAGGGCGAGCCGAAGCTCCAGCAGGCCATGGAGGAGGAGCCGATCGTCGGCCGGCTCATCGACATCTCCAAGAAGCTGGAGGGCCTGCACCGCCACGCCTCGACCCACGCGGCCGGCGTGGTGATCGGCGACCGGCCGCTCGAGGAACTGGTCCCGCTCTACCGGGACCCGAAGACCGGCATGCGGGTGACCCAGTTCAACATGAAGTGGGTCGAGCAGGCGGGCCTGGTGAAGTTCGACTTCCTGGGCCTCAAGACCCTGACGATGCTCCGGTGCTGCACGGATCTGCTGAAGCAGCGCGGCATCGAGATCGACCTCGCCTCCCTGCCCCTCGACGACGCGAAGACCTACGGGCCGATGGGCCGGGGCGAGACGGTCGGCGTGTTCCAGGTGGAATCGGCCGGCATGCGCAAGGCGCTCTGCGAGATGCAGGCCGACCGGCTGGAGGACATCATCGCCCTGGTGGCGCTCTACCGGCCGGGCCCGATGGCCAACATCCCGGTCTATTGCGAGCGCAAGCTCGGCCGCGACGCCGGCAACGAGGCGTCCTGGTATCCGGATCCGAAGCTGGAGCCGATGCTGAAGGAGACCTTCGGCATCATCGTCTACCAGGAACAGGTGATGGAGATCGCCAAGGTCCTGGCGGGCTACTCGCTGGGCGAGGCCGACATGCTCCGGCGCGCCATGGGCAAGAAGATCCGCGCCGAGATGGACGCGCAGCGCGACCGGTTCCTCAAGGGCTGCACCGAGCGCGGGCTGACCAAGGCCAAGGCCAACGAGATCTTCGACCTGCTCGCCAAGTTCGCCGATTACGGCTTCAACAAGAGCCACGCGGCGGCCTACGCGCTGCTCACCTACCAGACCGCCTACCTGAAGGCGAACTACCCGGTCGAGTTCCTGGCGGCCGCCATGACCCTCGACATCGACAACACCGACAAGCTCGCCGAATTCCGCCAGGACGCGCAGCGCCTGAAGATCGTGGTCGAGCCGCCCTCGATCAACACCTCGGGCGAGGTGTTCGCGGTGCGCGACGGCAAGATCTTCTACGCGCTCGCGGCCATCAAGGGCGTCGGCCGCGAGGCCGTGCGCGCGCTGGTGGAGGCCCGCGGCGACCGGCCGTTCAAGGATCTCGCCTGCCTCGCCCGCCGGCTGAACCCGCGGCTGATCAACAAGCGCACCCTGGAGAGCCTCGTCCAGGCCGGGGCGCTGGACTGCATCGAGCCGGACCGGGCGCGCGCCTTCGCGGCGGTGGAGCCCATGATGAAGCTCGCCGCCAGCGCGGCGGAGGCGGAATCGGCCGGCGTCACCGACATGTTCGGGGGCGTGGTGTCGGACGACGTCTCGCTCCGGATCCCGCCCCACGAGGTCTGGCCGATGGCCGACACGCTCAAGCGCGAATACGCGGCGATCGGCTTCTTCATCTCGGGCCATCCGCTCGACGAGTACGGCGACCTGCTCGACAAGCTGCGGGTGCAGAATTGGACGGATTTCTGCCGCGCGGTCCGGGCCGGGACCTCGAGCGTCGGCCGGGTGGCGGCCTCGGTGCTCGACCGGGCGGAGCGGCGGACCAAGACCGGCAACAAGATGGGCATCGTCACCCTCTCGGACCGGACCGCGCATTTCGAGGCGATCATCTTCTCCGAGGGTCTGGGCCAGTACCGCGACATCCTGGAGCCCGGCCGCCCGCTGGTGCTCCAGCTCCAGGCGAACCTGGAGGGCGAGGACGTGCGCGCCCGCATCCTGACGGCGGAGCCCCTCGACCAGGCGGTGGCCCGCCACCAGAAGGGCATCCGCATCCATCTGAGCGATCCGCGCGGGGTCGCGCCGGTGCAGCAGCGGCTGTCGATGCGGGGCGAGAGCGAGGTCTCGCTGATCCTCAAGCTCGACGGCGGCGAGCGCGAGGTGGAGATCCGGCTGCCCGGGAAATTCCAGGCGAGCCCGGCGCTCGCCGGACAGCTCCGGACCGTGCCGGGGGTGGTGCAGGTGGAGGTGAGCTAGCGGACCGCTGCTGAGGCCGCGCCCTCCTCGCGTGCGGAGCGAAGCCGCACGGAGCAGGGTTCGCTCAGAACGGCGCCGCGAGACATCCGCCGAGCGCGCCCTTCAGCGCCGCGGAATCGCCCTCGGACGGGGTGAAGGTCGCCGTCAGGGCCGGGTCGCCGGCGCGCGGGCTCGCCTGCGTCCAGGTCAGCTTGGTCCCGGGCTCGGTGAGCGCCAGCGCGACCCCGCGCAGGGGATCCTCGCCGCGGCGGGCCCCCGTCAGGGTCAGGGTGAAGCCCGCATCGGGTCCGGTCGCCGCGCCCCGGACGGGCATGCGCACGGAGCGCACGCTTCCGGCGCTCGAGACCAGGATCCCGGTGAGCGGCGTCTCGCCGCCGGAGCCTTCGAGCCCGGTGACGTCGAAGCGCGGCGCCAGCTCGGCGAAGCGCGGCACGACCAGGGCCGCCGACAGGCCGGTCCCGGCCGGGTCGCAGGCGACGCGCAGGGTCGCCGGGCGCCGGTCCGTGCCGAGCGCCGCCGTTCCGGAGAGGTCGGCGGTGCCGCCGGGAGCCCGGGCGGCGCCGGCCAGCAGCGGCGTTTGTCCGGTGAGGATGTCGGACAGCCTTTCGCCGCGGCTGAGCGGCCCCGCCAGGAGGGCCGCGGCGGCGATGATCACGACCGCCAGGGCCACGCCGATCCGAAGCCGCATTCCATCCTCCACCTGGGGAAATCCCGGGCCGGCGGCATAGACGATCGCGGCCGGGCCGCAACCCTCCGTTCACCATGAACGCGGGAACTGCGCCGCGATAGCGCCTGCGTGCATTGCAGCAACTCCGTAAAAACCGATCGGTCCTATGCACGCTCGCTCAAGCCTGAGCGTCGCCATGCGCACGAAGATTCTGCTCGCCCTTACCCTGATGGTCTATCTCATGACCGGCCGCGCACCCGGCATCCGGGAGCCGCGCAACCCGGATGCGGAGCATGCGGGCGGGCGCGTCGCCGTCGTGATGAAGCGCGCCTGGGCCTGAGGCTCACGCCGCCGGCGCGCCGGTCCTGAGCCGCTCGGCCACCAGGGCCTGGAGGTTCCAGAGGTGCCGGTCGCGGATGCCGAGGCGCTCGCAGGCCTCCACGGTCCGGAACAGGTACTCGGCGCTCGGTCCCTTGTGCCCGCAGGCGGCGGCGATCTTGTCGGCGATCTCGCCATCGGAGAGGCGCCCGGCGTAGCGGTCGCTGGCGCGGTTGGCCAGGAAGGTCAGGGCCGGGACGGTCCCGGCCTCGGTGGTGACCGGCAGCCAGCGGGCGACGTAGCCGCGGCCGCGCATCTCCCGCCGCCAGACGGGCATCAGGGCCTCGCGGATCTCCATGCCGGGCAACCGGAACGCCACGCCCCGGCACAGACCGCCCCGGTCCAGCGCCAGGACGAAGCCCGGGCGGTCCGGCGTTCCGCGGAAGCGCCGCTGGAGCAGGCAGAAGCGGCGGTGGAAGCCGCGGACCGTCCCGATCCGCCGCTCCGCCACCGGGAATTCCGGGTTCCACATCAGCGACCCGTAGGCGAAGACCCAGAGGTCGCTGCCTTCACGGCCGGCGACGATGGCGTCGAGCCCCGGGCGCAGCTCCGCGTCGGTCAGCACGTCGAGGGCGCTCGGATCGTCGGGCACCGGGACGGCATGGGCACGGGCGATGAGGTCGAGGCTGAGGTCGAGGGCGCGGGCGGTCGCGGGCATGGCCGTCAACGCGGAGGCGTCACGGCTTGTTGCCCAGGATCTCCAGTTCGGGGAACGGCTGGCTGCGGTGCCCGCTGCAAGCCTCGTCGTCGTCGATCACCGCGAGCCGGTCAGCCTCGTGGCGCAGCACCACCCTCGGCCGCTCGGGCTGACCGAAGGTCCGGCCGCTCATGCGGCTCGACACGCAGTAGATCACCCGGCCTCCGTCCTCGATCGGGCCCGCGAGTCGGCTGCCCTCGAACCGCACCGGCAGCAGCGACACCGAGCCGAAGGCGACCTGCTTCAGGGCCAGCGCCGCGATCCGCGCCCGCAGGGCGGGGGAGGGGGCATCCTCGGCCGCGGGCTTCGCCTTCGAGGCCGCCGCTGCCGGGGTCGCGGCCAGCGCCAACGCGATGAGGCCGCATCGAGCCGGCCTCCGATCGCGCCGGCGTCGCGCGGAAGGCCGTCCGTCACGACCCCTCTCCCGGACCGAAAACCCCGGCATTGCCCGACATCCCCTGAGCGTTTCGCCGATCGGGACGGCACGAGGGCCCCGAATCGATCCGGCACGCCGCATCCTAGGCGTTTTCGCCGCGTGTCAGGAATTTTTTCAGTCGCGATCGCGGCTGCCAAGATGGCCTCGGAATGCCTATCTCTGCGTGATGCAGTGGACCGATGAGGGGATCGTTCTGGGCCTGCGCCGGCACGGGGAGACCGGCGTCATCCTGGAGGCGATGACCGAGAGCCACGGGCGCCATCTCGGCCTCGTGCACGGCGGTCGCTCGCGCCGGATGCAGCCGGTGCTGCAGCCCGGCAACCGGGTGCGGCTGAGCTGGCGGGCGCGCCTCGACGAGGGCCTCGGTTCGTACGCCGTGGAGCCCCTGGACTCGCAGGTCTCGCGCCTGATCGCGTCGAGCCTCGCGCTCTACGGGATGGGCCACATGGCGGCGCTGCTGCGGCTGCTGCCCGAGCGCGACCCGCATTCCGCCCTCTACGAGGCCGCCGGGATCCTGGTGGAGCACCTCGACGACCCGGCCATCGCCCCGCCCCTGATGGTGCGCTTCGAGCTGGCGATCCTGTCGGAACTCGGCTTCGGGCTCGACCTGACCGCCTGCGCGGCCACCGGCGGCAACGACGCCCTGGCCTACGTCTCGCCGAAGAGCGGGCGAGCGGTGAGCGCCTCGGCGGGGGAGCCGTTCCGCGATCGCCTGCTGGCGCTTCCCACCTTCCTGCACGCCGGCGGTTCCCCGGGTCCGGACGGCGTTGCACAAGGGTTTACCTTGACGGGGTATTTCCTCGACCGTCACGTCTGGGGCCCCCGCGGCCTCGGGCCGCCGGAGGAGCGGGCGCGATTCGTTGCGCTCGGCCGCGAGGCCGGGTAATGTTCGTGTTCTGTTCCAAACCCGTCCGGGCTTGAGCGCCGCTCGACCCGGAACGAACAAACCCGTCCTTCCGGGGCCGCGGAGCGGAGCCCGGAATCCAGAATCGCGCTGCCGGCAGGACGGGTCCGTCTCCCCCGGCCTGTCGGGCGGATCTGGATTCCGGGCTCGCCTTCGGCGCCCCGGAAGGACGGATTGCTGCACGCGGCGGCGCTGCCTTCCGGCGGCCCCGCCCTGAGACAGGAGCCGTCATGGGCCAGCCCTTCGAGCCGCCGTCCGGCGACGGGATCGAGAGCGTCGAGCTGAAATCCGCGCTGGAGGAGCGCTACCTCGCCTACGCGCTCTCCACGATCATGCACCGGGCCCTGCCGGATGCCCGCGACGGGCTGAAGCCCGTGCACCGGCGCATCCTGTACGGGATGCGGCTGCTCCGGCTCGACCCGACCACCGCGCACAAGAAGTGCGCCAAGATCGTCGGCGACGTGATGGGCGACTTCCACCCCCACGGCGACCAGGCGATCTACGACGCGCTGGTGCGGCTCTCGCAGGACTTCGCCCAGCGCTACCCGCTGGTCGACGGCCAGGGCAATTTCGGCAACATCGACGGCGACGGGCCTGCCGCCTACCGCTACACCGAGGCGCGGCTCACCGAGGTCGCGCGCCTGCTCCTCGACGGGATCGACGAGGACACGGTCGACTTCCGCCCGTCCTACAACGGCGAGAAGGAGGAGCCGGTCGTGCTGCCGGCGGCCTTCCCGAACCTGCTCGCCAACGGCAGCCAGGGCATCGCGGTCGGCATGGCGACCTCGATCCCGCCGCACAACGCCGCCGAGCTGTGCGACGCCGCGCTCTACCTGATCAACCACCCCGAGGCGACTTCGGGGCAGCTCGCCAGGTTCGTCCAGGGGCCGGATTTCCCCACCGGCGGCATCCTGGTCGATTCGGCCGAAGCGATCGCCGAGGCCTACCGGACCGGCCGCGGCGCGTTCCGGGTCCGCGCCCGCTGGGCCAAGGAGGATCTCGGCCGCGGCACCTGGAACATCGTCGTCACCGAGATCCCCTACGGCATCCCGAAGGGCCGGCTGATCGAGAAGATGGCCGAGCTGCTTCAGGAGAAGAAGCTGCCGCTCCTCGCCGACGTGCGCGACGAATCGGCCGAGGACGTGCGCGTCGTGCTGGAGCCGCGCTCGCGCACGGTGGATCCGGTGATCCTGATGGAATCGCTGTTCCGGCTGACCGAGCTGGAGGCGCGGATCCCGCTCAACCTCAACGTCCTGGTCGGCGGCCTCGTGCCGAAGGTGATCGGGCTCGCCGAGTGCCTGCGCGAGTGGGTCGACCACCGCCGCGTGGTGCTGCAGCGCCGCTCGCGCTACCGCCTCGGCCAGATCGACCGCCGCCTGGAGATCCTGGGCGGCCTGCTCATCGTCTATCTCGACCTCGACGAGGTGATCCGCATCATCCGCGAGGAGGACGAGCCGAAGGCCGCCCTCATGGCCCGGTTCGAACTCACCGAGCTCCAGGCCAACGCGATCCTCGACACCCGGCTGCGCTCCCTGCGCAAGCTGGAGGAGATGGAGCTGAAGCGCGAGTTCGAGGCGCTCACCGCCGAGAAGGCCGAGATCGACGCGCTGCTCGCCTCCGAGCCGGCGCAGTGGAAGGCGATCCAGGCGCAGATCCGCGCCGTGAAGAAGACCTTCGGGCCCGAGACGAAGCTGGGCCGGCGCCGCACGACGCTGGCGAGCCCGCCGGATGTCGGCGGCATCGACTTCACGGCGGCCCTGGTCGAGCGCGAGCCGATCACCGTGATCGTCTCCACCAAGGGCTGGATCCGGGCGCTGAAAGGTCACGTCGCGGACCTCTCGGGCGTGGCGTTCAAGGGCGACGACACCCTGAAGATCGCCTTCCCGACCGAGACCACGCAGAAGATCCTGCTGCTCGCCACCAACGGCAAGGTCTTCACGCTGGAGGCCTCGAAGCTGCCGGGCGGCCGCGGCTTCGGCGACCCGGTGCGCCTGATGGCCGACCTCGACGACGGCACCGAGATCGTGGCGGCTCTGCCCTACCGGCCGGAGACCAAGCTGCTGATCGCGGGCTCGGACGGGCGCGGCTTCGTGGCGCCCGCCGACGCGCTGGTGGCCAACACCCGCAAGGGCAAGAGCGTGCTCGGCCTCGACGGCGACGCCACCGCGGCCGTGCTGGTGCCGGCCGACGGCGACCACGTCGCGGTGGTGAACACCGAGAAGCTGCTCTTGATCTTCCCGATCTCCGAGGTGGCCGAACTCGCCCGCGGCAAGGGCGTGCGCCTGCAGCGCTGCCGCAGCGGCAGGCTCCTCGACGCGCACGTGTTCAAGCTGGCCGACGGCCTGCCCTGGCAGGACGGCTCGACTGAGGGCCGGCTCGCCAACGTGTCGGTGCTGGAGAAGTGGCTCGGCCACCGCGCCGAGGTCGGGCTGATGATGGCGCGCAGCTTCCCGAAGTTCGAGCGGTTCGGGCGGTGAGAGCAGAACGGCCCCCAACCCGCCCCCTTCATCCTGAGGTGCCGGAGCGCAGCGGAGGCCTCGAAGGAGGGCTCCACAGAAGGCGCGCGATTCCTGGAGCCCTGCTTCGCTGCGCCCGCAAGGACGATCCGCTGACGTCATGGACGGCGATCACCGCCCCTTCACGGCCGCCTCATCCGCAGCCCAGAGGTGCTGCGCCGCGTAAGATCGATACGGCCGCCACGCCTCGGCCCGCGCCAGGAGCGCCGCCGGACTCGGACGCCCGGTGCCGGTCTCCAGCGCCCGCAATAGCCCGACATCGCCCACCGGCAGGGCGTCCGGCAGCTTGAGCGCCCGCATGGCGATGTACTGCGCCGTCCATGGCCCGATTCCGCGGATCGCCGTGAAGCGCAGAACCGCTGCCTCCAGCGATTCGGCCGGGGAGAACAGATCCGGGTCGGCGAGCGCGGCCGTCGCCAGCGCCCGGATCGCCGCGCCGCGGGCGCGGGGCATGTTCAGCGCCAGGGCGACATCCGCCTCGACCAGGTCGGCCGGTGCGGGGAAGACATGGGTCAGGCCGCAGACCGGCTCGGCGAGCGGCGGTCCGAAGGCCGCAACCAGTTTACCCGCGAGCCCGATCGCGGCCGCGACCGAGACCTGCTGGCCGAGGATCGCCCGACAGCCGGTCTCGAACGGATCCCAGGCGCCGGGCAGGCGCAAGCCCGGCCGTGCCGCCACGAGGGGTGCCAGGACCGAGTCCCCGGCGAGGCAAGCCGCGATGGCGGCCGGGTCGGCGTCGCAGTCGAACAGGCGGCGCAGGCGCGCGGCAACGGCCGGACCCTCACCCGAGTCGATGCCGTGGAGCCCGACATGCAGGCTTTCGTCCCCGGGCTGCACCGTCAGGATGCCGTGGCACCCTGCCAAGCTCACTGTCCGCGCATAGGCCAAGCCGCCGGTCTCGATCGCCTCGACGCCGGGGATCGCCCGCTTGGCCAGGAAGGCGCGGATCGCAGCCCAATCGTAGGGCGGGTGGTAGGGCAGGCGGAGCGCGACCGCCTCCGCAAACGCGAAGGGCGGCCTCTCGGCCGCCCCGCTGAACTTAGTCCGGGACAGGGGCCGCCTCAGCCGCGCGCGTCCACCGGCACGTAGTCGCGCTGGGCCGGGCCGACGTAGAGCTGGCGCGGGCGGCCGATCTTCTGCGACGGGTCCTCGATCATCTCGGCCCACTGGGCGATCCAGCCCACCGTGCGCGCCACCGCGAACAGCACCGTGAACATGTCGGTGGGGAAGCCCATCGCCTTGAGGGTGATGCCCGAATAAAAGTCGATGTTCGGGTAGAGCTTCTTCTCGATGAAGTACTCGTCCTTGAGGGCGATCTGCTCCAGCTCCATGGCGACGTGGAGCAGCGGATCGTCGGTCTTGCCGAGCTCCTTGAGCACCTGGTGGGTGGTGCTCTGCATGATCCGGGCGCGGGGGTCGTAGTTCTTGTAGACCCGGTGGCCGAACCCCATCAGGCGGAACGGATCGTTCTTGTCCTTGGCCTTGGCGACGAACTTGCCGACGTTCTCCGGCGTGCCGATCTCCATCAGCATCTTCAGCGCCGCCTCGTTGGCCCCGCCATGGGCCGGGCCCCACAGGCAGGCGATGCCGGCCGCGATGCAGGCGAAGGGGTTGGCGCCGGACGAGCCCGCGAGCCGCACCGTCGAGGTCGAGGCGTTCTGCTCGTGGTCGGCGTGCAGGATGAAGATCTTGTCCAGCGCCCGGGCGAAGACCGGGTTCACCTCGTATTCCTCGCACGGCACCGCGTAGCACATGCGCAGGAAGTTCGAGGTGTAGTCGAGGTCGTTCTTCGGATACACGAAGGGCTGGCCGATCGAGTACTTGTAGGCCATCGCCGCCAGCGTCGGCATCTTGGCGATCATGCGGATCGAGGCGATCATCCGCTGGCTCTCGTCCGTGATATCGGTCGAGTCGTGGTAGAAGGCCGAGAGCGCGCCCACCGAGGCGACCATCACGGCCATCGGGTGCGCGTCGCGGCGGAAGCCGGTGAAGAACCGGTTCATCTGGTCGTGCACCATGGTGTGGCGCGTGACCCGGTAGTCGAAATCGGCCTTCTGGGCGGCGGTCGGCAGGGTGCCGAACAGCATCAGGTAGCAGGTCTCGAGGAAGTCGCCCTGCTCGGCGAGTTGCTCGATCGGGTAGCCGCGGTAGAGCAGCACGCCCTCGTCGCCGTCGATGTAGGTGATCTTCGATTCGCAGGACGCCGTCGAGGTGAAGCCCGGATCGAAGGTGAAGGCGCCGGTCTGGGCGTAGAGCTTGCCGATATCGATCACGTCCGGCCCGATCGTGCCGGATTTCACCGGCAGCTCGATCGTCTTGCCGTCCACGGTGATGGTGCTGGGTGCGCTCATGGATCGTGGACCCTTCTGTGGCGACGTGGCGGATGCCGGCCTCGGGCGCCCCTGAACCGGTCCCGGGGGCCTTGAGCGCCCGCGCTATGCTGCGGGTGCTCACTGGCATGCGTTACCCAAACGGCACTGCAGCAGCAACGGGGTCGGTGACATCCGAACCCCGACGCCAAGCGGATTCGTCAAGCGAAGTCCACCAAGCGAAATCCGGGCCGCAGCCCGCAGTTCCCAGCCCGGGTGGCGGCGCTGCTCCAGGGCGGCCGTGGCACCGCACCTCTTCTCCGCGCGCGGAGCGACGGTATTCACACCTCTCTGGCCGGAGCGCACTCTCCTCCCCCTTGCGGGGAGGAGTTGGAGGTGGGGGTGGTGCAGAAGGCACCTCACGGCTCGATCCTGAACCACCCCCACCCCTGACCCCTCCCCGCAAGGGGGAGGGGAAAGCGCGCTTCTTTCAGAGTGTTGGCGCCAAGCCGAGGTGTTTGAATCCGGTCGGCGCGTGCGGGGGAGAGGGCGCTCCGTGCGCGAGCGGTCACCCTCAGCCCTGCGGCACCTGATCGCCGAGGCGCGCGAGGGTCTCGTCCCGGCCGAGCACCGCCATCACGTCGAACAGCGGCGGGGAGGTGGTGCGGCCGGTGAGCGCCGCCCGCAGGGGCTGGGCGACCTGCCCGAGCTTACAGCCCGCCGCCTCCGCGTATTGGCGCACGGCGCCTTCGGTGGAGGCCGCGCTCCAGTCGGTCAGCGCCTCCAGCGCCGGGCGCACGCCGGCGAGGCGGGCGCGGCCCTCGTCGGAGAGCAGGGCGCGGGCCTTGTCGTCCAGCGCCAGGGGACGCTGGGCGTAGAGGTAATAGGCGCTGTCGATGAGCTCGATCAGGGTCTTGGCCCGCTCCTTCAGGCCCGGCATGGCCTGGATGAGCTTGGCCTTGAGATCGGCCGGGAGCGGCGCCGACAGGCCGCGCTCGGGCCCGACCTGGGACAGGATCGTCTCGATCGCCGCCACGAGGTCGGCATCGGCGCTGCCGCGGATGTACAGGCCGTTGAGGTTGGCGAGCTTGGCGAAGTCGAACCGCGCGGCCGAGCGCCCCACCGCACCGAGATCGAAGGCCGCGATCATCTCGTCGGTGGAGAACACCTCCTGGTCGCCGTGGCTCCAGCCGAGCCGCACGAGGTAGTTCCGGAGCGCCGCCGGCAGGTAGCCGAGGTCGCGATAGGCCTCGACGCCGAGCGCCCCGTGCCGCTTCGAGAGCTTCGCCCCGTCGGCCCCGTGGATCAGCGGGATATGGGCCATCTTCGGCACGTCCCAGCCCAGCGACGAGAAGATCTGGGTCTGGCGGGCGGCATTGGTGAGGTGGTCGTCGCCGCGGATGATCTGCGTGACGCCCATGTCGTGGTCGTCCACCACGACGGCGAGCATGTAGGTCGGCGTGCCGTCCGAGCGCAGCAGCACGAGGTCGTCGAGGTCCTTGTTGGCCCAGGTCACCCGGCCCTGGACGGCGTCCTCGACCACGGTCTCGCCCTCGGTCGGCGCGCGCAGGCGGATGACCGGCTTGGCGCCGGCGGGGGCCTCGGACGGGTCGCGGTCGCGCCAGCGGCCGTCGTAGCGGGGCGGGCGGCCCTCGGCACGGGCGGTCTCGCGCATCTGCGCGAGTTCCTCGGCGGTGGCGTAACAATGATAGGCGCGGCCGGCAGCCAGCAGCGCCTCGGCCACCGCCCGGTGGCGCTCGGCGCGGGCGAACTGGAACACCACGTCGCCGTCCCAGTCGAGGCCGAGCCAGGTGAGCCCGTCGAGGATCGCGTCGATCGCGCCCTTCGTGGAGCGCTCCCGGTCGGTGTCCTCGATGCGCAGCAGCATCCGGCCGCCCGTGTGGCGGGCGTAGAGCCAGTTGAACAGGGCCGTGCGGGCCCCGCCGATGTGGAGGTAGCCGGTGGGCGAGGGGGCGAAGCGCGTGACGACGGCTGAGGACATCGGTCCGGTATGTTCGGGGGCGGGGCGCGGGGATGGAGCGGCGAGGGGCTCGACAGGGCGCCCGTAGCACGAAGTGCCGCCTGTAGCACGGGTCGGCGGATGGGTTAAGAATCGGCCGGAGAATCGCCGGCCGACGACGACAGGTCGCGCGGATCGGGGCGGCGGCAATGCGGCGGATCGGCGCGAGGCAGGCGGGGGGTGCCCTTGCGCTCGCCGGCCCGCGCGCGCTCGCCCCTCCGGCGGTCCGCCGCTGGGTGGCGGAGGGGCTCGGCCGGGAAGCCGAGCAGCGGCGCCTGTTCCCCTGGCTGGCGGTGGCCTTCGGCGCGGGGATCCTGGTCTACTTCGCGGCGGCCGACGGGACGCCGATCTTGGCCGCGCCGCTGGTGGGGGCGGCTCTGGCCCTGGTGCCGGTGCCGTTCCTGGGCGCGCGGCCCGTGGCCCTGGCGCTGGCCCTCGCGGCGGCGGCCGGGTTCCTCGGCTTCGCGGCGGCCACGTGGCGGGTCACCCAGGTGGCCGCCCCGATCCTCACCCGGACCACCATCGGCCCCCTCGTCGGGATGGTCGAGGCGCTGGACGAGCGCGAGGTCGGCGCCCGGCTGGTGATCCGCGTGGAGAGCTTCGCCGGGCTCGCGCCGGAGGCGCGGCCGGTCCATGTCCGGGTGTCGTTCCGCAGGACGCCGATCCCGCGACCCGGGGACGTCATCGCCGCAACCGCCCGGCTGCTGCCGCCGCCGGAGGCCGCCCGGCCCGGCGGCTACGACTTTGCCCGGGACGCGTATTTCCAGGGTCTCGGCGCCGTGGGCTCGCTGGTCGGAGCGGTCACGGTCCGCGCGCCCGCGGAGCCGCCGCCCCTGCGCCTGCGGCTCGCCGCGACGCTGGACGCGGCCCGCAACGCGTTGACCCGCCGGATCGCGGAGGCCGAGGGCGGGCAGGCGGGGGCGGTCGCGGCGGCCCTGGTGACGGGCAAGCGCGGGCTGATCGGGCCGGCGACCAACGACGCGCTGCGCGCCGCCGGCATCTACCACGTGGTGTCGATCTCCGGGCTCCACATGGTGCTGGCCGCCGGCGTGGTGTTTTGGCTGGTCCGGGCGGCCCTCGCCCTGGTGCCGTACTGCGCCCTGGTCTGGCCGATCAAGAAGATCGCGGCCGGCTTCGCCATGGTGGGCGTGACCGCCTACTGCGCCTTCTCGGGGTGGGACATCGCCGCCGAGCGCTCGCTGATCATGACCCTGATCATGCTGGGCGCGATCCTGGCGGACCGGCCGGCCCTGTCGATGCGCAACCTCGCGCTGGCCGCGCTGATCGCGCTCGCCCGCGAGCCGGAGGGCCTGCTCGGCCCGAGCTTCCAGATGTCATTCGGCGCGGTGGCCGGGCTGATCGCCTGCGCGCGCCTGATCGACGGCCGGCTGTTCGTGCGCCCCGGGGTGGGTCGGGTGGGGCGCCTCGTGGGCAGCGGCCTCTCGGCGGTCACCGGGACCCTGGCCACGACCCTGGTGGCGCAGGTCGCCACCGCGCCCTTCGCCACCTACCACTTCCAGACCGTGCAGCCCTTCGGGCTCGTCGGCAACGCCCTGACGCTGCCCCTCGTCTCCCTGGTGGTGATGCCCGCCGCGGTCCTCGGGATCCTGGCCTATCCCTTCGCCCTCGACCGGCCGGTCTGGTGGCTGATGGGTCAGGCGGTGGGGGGCATGCTGGCGATTTCCGAGTGGATCGCCGGGTTCGAGCGCGCCACCCTCGTGCTGCCGGCCTTCGGAACCGCAGCGCTGACCCTGCTGACCGCAAGCCTGCTGCTGGCGACGCTCCCGGTCTCGCGCCTGCGCTGGCTCGCCGGGCCGCCCCTCCTGCTGGGGCTCTGGCTCACCGCGCTGCCGGACCGCTACGACGTCTACGTCGACCGGCAGGGCGGCGGCGCGGCGGTGCGGGGGCCGGACGGCCGCCTCGCCGCCCTGGGCAGCCCCTCCGGCTTCGTGCTGGAACAGTGGCTGAAGGCGGACGGCGACGGGCGGCGCCCCGGCGCGCTGGTCACGCCGTCCGGAAGCGGGCGCTGCGACCGGCTCGGATGCACCGCGCGCCTGCCGGATGGGCGGGCGGTCGCGCTGGTCCGGGATCGCCGCGCCTTCCCGGAGGATTGCGCCCGGGCCGCGGTGCTGATCACCGGCCTCGCGGCGCCCCCGACCTGCACGGGGCCCCTCGTGATCGACCGGCATGTCCTGGCGGATCACGGAGCCGTGGCGCTCCGGGCCGAACCCGGCGGGTTCACCGCGCGCTACGCCCGGACCGGTGATCGCGGCCTGCCGTGGCGACCGCACCGGGACACGAAGCCGGCACCGCCGATGACCGCCGCAGTCGACAGCAGTCGCGCCATGGAGGAGCCTGCGGCCCCGGCTGAGGCCGACGGATCAAGCGGCGGGGACGCGCCCGGCGACGCGCCCGCCGAACCGCTTCAGTAGCGGCGGACGAGACTCACGAGGCGGCCCTGGATCTGGACCCGGTCGGGCCCGAGGACGCGGGTCTCGTAGGCCGGGTTGGCGGCCTCCAGGGCGATCGAGGAGCCGCGGCGGCGCAGGCGCTTGAGCGTCGCCTCCTCGTCGTCGATCAGGGCCACGATGATGTCGCCCGTGTTGGCGGTGTCCTGCTTGCGGATCACCACGAGGTCGCCGTCGAGGATGCCGGCCTCGACCATCGAATCACCGCGCACCTCCAGGGCGTAGTGCTCGCCGCCGGCCAGGAAGTCCGGCGACAGGGTGATGGCATGGCTCTGGTTCTGGATCGCCGAGACCGGCGTGCCGGCCGCGATCCGGCCCATGACGGGGATCGACACCGCCCGTCCGGCCTCGTCGATCATGCGGGCATTGGCGGGCAGCGGCGGCTGCTTGGACTTGCCACCCTCCACCACGCTCGGGGTGAACCGGCGGGGCTCGGCGGGCGCCTGGGCCGCGGCCGCCTGCGTCAGGCTCTCGGGGATGCGGATCACCTCGATGGCGCGCGCCCGATTCGGCAGGCGCCGGAGGAAGCCGCGCTCCTCGAGGGCCGTGATCAGCCGGTGGATGCCCGACTTCGACTTCAGGTCGAGGGCGTCCTTCATCTCGTCGAAGGACGGCGGGACGCCGCATTCCTGCATGCGGTTCTGGATGAAGCGCAGGAGGTCCAGCTGCTTGCGCGTGAGCATCGACGGGGGCCTCGCGGCTTGAGGGACCGCCTCGTGGCGGCCACAGAAACAAATCACGAACACGTTAAACGTTCCGCAAGTGTTCCGCAAGAGAGATATGGCCACGCTTGCGTGCGCGGCGGTTCCTGCCGGGGAGAAACGCATTGACGGCGCAAGCGGAGCCGTTTCAATGCGTCCAGCCGGCCGTCCGGGGATAAGCCCGGGGCGCGGCGTGGATCGGGCTGGGATGACGAGGATGCGACGACCCGCAGCTCTGCTGCCCCTCGGCGTGGTGACCCTCGGCGTGGTGACCCTCGGCCTGGCGCTCGCCGGCTGCACGACCGGGTTCTCCTACATCTCCCGGAACTACGTCGCGCTGACGCCGCAGGTGGTGACGATCGGCTGCAAGGAGCCCTACGAGGTCTACGACAACCGGCAAGTGCGCCGGATGCTGATCGTCTCGAACGCCCTGCGGGAATATGCCGGCTGCAACCTAAGCGAGGTCCGGATCGATCCCGAGCCCGAGGCGACGCGGGTGAAGCGCTTCCGGACCGCGGCCCGGGCCTATCTCGACGAGACCGTGCGCGAGGATTGCCGGATCACCGGCGAGACCGTGTTCGATCCGCTGAAGACAGAGTTCGCCTACGCGTGCGACGCGCCGATCGAGAAGCGCGGCACGGTGGTTCCGCGGCTTCCGGGCCGCAATCCGGGCCTGATCCTGCGCTGAACCGCGGGCCCGGCGCCCGCACCCGTCAGGTCCCCGGCTCAGGTCCCCGGCTTGGGGAAGGTGCGCTCGGTCGCGTCCCCAGCCGCCGCCAGCAGCGCGCGGGCGAAGGCGCGGGCCTCCGCCCGGTCCAGGGTGATGGCGGCGGTGACCGGCGCGCCGCCGAGATCGGACAGGGCGAGTTCCAGGCGCACCCCGTCGGGCACGGCGCTCGCCTGAAGGCTCCAGCCGGAACCCCGATCCGTGCTCTCCGCCATCTCAATTCCTCCCGCGGGCTCCCGGGAAAACGCCGCAGGCGTCCGCCGGAACTGCCGCCGCCCGGGACTGTTCCCGAGCCGTGCCCAGCGCTTCCCTGCCCCGCCTGTCCGCGTTCCTCAAGGCCGCGGGCCCGGGACTGGTCGTGATGCTCGCCGATACGGATGTCGGCAGCCTGATCACGGCGGCCCAGAGCGGCGCGCGCTGGGGCTACTCGCTGCTGCTCCTGCAGATCCTGCTGGTGCCGATCCTCTACGTCGTCCAGGAGCTGACGGTCCGGCTCGGGACCGCCACGGGCCGCGGCCATGGCGAGCTGATCCGGACGCATTACGGACCGGTCTGGGCCTGGATCTCCTACGGCGGCCTCGTGGTCGCGGGAATCGGCGCCATCGTGACTGAGTTCTCCGGGATCGCCGGGATCGGCGACCTGTTCGGGGTTCCGCGGCTCGTGAGTCTCGGGCTGCCGGCGACCCTGCTCCTCGGGCTGGTCTTCACCGGCAGCTACCGGCGCGTCGAGGTGGTGGCGATCGCGGTCGGCCTGTTCGAGCTGGTCTTCGTCGGGCTGGCGATCGCGGCGCGGCCGGACGTGCCGGAGATCGTCGCCTCCTTCGGGCACATCCCGCTGGGTGACGGGCAATACCGGGTGCTGATCGCCGCCAATATCGGCGCGGTGATCATGCCGTGGATGATCTTCTACCAGCAGTCGGCCATCGTCGACAAAGGCCTCGGCTGGGACCATGCGCGCCGCTCGCGGCTCGACACCCTGGTGGGCGCGGTGATCTCGCAATGCGTGATGGGCGCGATCCTGATCGCGGCCGCCGCCACGATCGGCAAGTCCGGTCAGGGCAGCGCGAAGGGACTGGAGACCGTGGGCGACCTCGCGGGCGCCTTCACCCCGGCCCTCGGGCCCTGGCTCGGGCAGGTGGTGTTCGGGGTCGGCATCATCGCGGCGGCCTTCGTGGCTTTGAACGTCGTGGCCCTGGCGCTGGCCTGGGGCTTCGGCGACGTGACCGGCCGGCCGCACTCCCTCGGGCAGTCGCCCCGGGAGGCGCCGGCCTTCTACGGCGCCTTCGCGCTGGCGGTCGCCGCGGGGGCGGTGGCCGTGCAGCTCGTGCCGAACCTCGTGGCGCTCAACATCGCGGTCGAGGTCATGAACGCCCTGCTCCTGCCCCTGGCGCTCGGCCTGCTGATCCTGCTGGCCACGCGCGTCCTGCCGGAGGGGCAGCGCGTGGCCGGGGCCTACAGGTGGGTCGTCTACGCCGTGTCGGGGATCACGATCGCCTTCGCGATGATCGGCGTGCTCGACGGGGTCGGCCTGCTCTGACGCGATTGACGCGAGCCCTCCGATGATGTCTCCCGCGGGCTCCGATCAGGTGGAGTTCGAACATGCAAGAGATCTGGTTCCGCACGGGCGAGGCCACGGTGCTGGCGGCCGAGGGCCAGTACACAGACGCCATGCCGGAGGTGCTGATCGGCTCGGTGCGCGGTCCGGTCGGTCAGGCCTTCGCGTCGATGATGGGGCAGGTCCAGGGCCACACGCGGATGTTCGTGGTCCGCGACCTCAACCAGCTCGTGCGCCCCGCCACGATGATGACCACCAAGGTCACGATCCACACGGCCGAGTATGCCGAGCTCCTCGGCGGCGTGGTCCAGGCCGCCACCGGCGACGCGATCGTCGACTGCATCATCGAGGGCATCCTGCCGAAGGACGGGCTCGACGAGCTGTGCATGATCATCATGATCTGGCTCGACCAGCGCTGCGCCGAGGACGACAACCTGGACCAGAAGGACCTCTACCGGACCAACTACGAGGCGACGAAGCTCGCCATCGCCCGCGCCCTCAAGGGCGAGCCGACGGTGGACGAGCTGATCGCCAACCGGAAGACCGTGAAGCACTACGCGCTCGACGGCGTGATCGAGTACTGATCAGCCCTGTGCGACGGGCGTGCGGGCATAGAGATCCGCCACGGCGCAATCGAGGCCGAAACCGGGGAGGACCAGACGGTCATCCCCGGTCAGGCGGGCGCAGGTCCAGGTCTCCCCGCTGCGCACCGACAGGGTCAGCGCGCGTCTCCTCTGCTCGATCAGGAGCACGGCCTGACAGAGCGGCAAGGCCTCGTAGCCCGCGCGCTTGACGTCGATCTTCGTCTGGCGCGTGCCGGGCAGCTTCCGGTGATCGCTCGGCGAGAGGATCTCAGCGGCCAGATAACAACCGTCGACGACGTTCCGGTCAGGCTCGATGGTGGCCGCGTCGATGACCGCGACGTCCGGGACGTAGGTATGGCCCGTGATGAACGGCCTGAGGTCGATGGCGGGATCGTGGATGGCGATCCACGAGGAGCCCGACCGTTCCAGAGCCTCGTTCAGCAGGCGCTGGAGAGTCACGACGATGACCTGATGGATGAGGCTCGGCCGGGCCTGCATCACGATCTGGCCCTCGATAAGCTCCCACTTCTCCTCATCGGGGCGCGTCTCGATGAAGTCCCAGAATCCCCGATGGGGATCGGTCCTCTGGACGGGCGGGGTTTCGAGAGTCGTCATGGGCAGCCCGGGCCGAGTCGACAGAGATCGAGGATCCCGCCGGCCACGCCCTCGGTCAAGAGCCCCTATCCCGGCGGGATGCGCCCCACCGAGCACAGGGTGCGCATCGTGGTGCTGCCCGGGTCGGTGTAGCAGGAGGCCGACCAGCCGTTCTGCTGGATGAACGACTTGCGCCGTTCCGACAGCGCGGTCCGGTAGGCGTTGGCGATGATCGGCTCGACGGTGGCGGCCGGCTCGCCGACGAGGATCTCGGAGGCCACCGACAGGTCCCGGAAGAAGGCCGCCGAGGGGGTCGGCTCGGCCGAGGTCGCCTGCACGATCGGCTCGACCCGGCAGGTCACGTCGAACTTGATCGGGCCGGCCATGCGGATGTCGATGCTCGGGCCCGCGCGCTTGCCGACCCGGCCGCCGATGGCGCCGGCGATTTGGCGGGTGAGGTCGTCGCAGCTGTCGGCCCGGGCGGCCCCCGCCAGGAGGGGCAGGGCGAGCGGCAGAGCCGCGCAGGCGACGAGGAGGAGGCGCGGAACGGCGAAGCTCGACATGGCCGCACTCTACGCGCGGCGCGGGGCCTGTCGAGGGGTTGGCGTCAGTGGAAATCCCGGCTGCGATACACGCGCCGATCCGGGGGCGCACTGAAATCCGTGGTCTCGGGTGGCAGCCTCATCCCAGCCTCGCGCAGGTCGCGCAGGGAGGCGGTGAGGTCGCGGAACCCCTCCGCCACGAGGTGGACCACCCCGCCCGCCCGCTGGATCCGGCCGCGCACGGCCAGGAACCGGGCCTGCATGGCGGCCCTTCGGTTCGCCTCGAACACGGTTTTCCAGACGATCACGTTGGCGATACCGGTCTCGTCCTCCAGCGTCAGGAAGACCACGCCCTTGGCGGTGCCCGGCCGCTGGCGGATCAGCACCAGCCCCGCCACCGTGACCCGCGCGCCCTGGGGCAGGGCCGGATCCAGATGGGCCCGGGCCGGGATCGCGCCGATCCGGGCGAGCCGTCCCCGGAAGAACGCGACCGGGTGCCCCTGCAGCGACAGGCCGGTGGCGGCGTAATCCTCGGCCACCGCCTCGGACGGGGCGAGGGCCGGAAGCTCCACCGCCGGCTCGTGCCGGAACAGGCCGTCATCGGCGTGCCACGCGAAGAGCGGCAGGGGCGCCTCGAGGAGATGGGCCCGGCGCTCGGAGCCGTCGGCCCTGGCGGCCTTGCGGGATGACGTCCCCTCCAGGGTGCGGACCATCCACAGGGCGGCGCGCCGGTCGAGGCCGAGCGAGCGGAACGCGTCCGCCTCGGCCAGGCGCTCCAGGGTGTTGCGGGGCAGGGCGAGGGAGGCCTGCAGGCCCTCGATGCTGGCGTAGCCGTTGGCGCGCAACCGCACGAGCCGGCGCATCGCCGCCTCCGGCAGGCCGCGCACCGCGCGCAGGCCGATCCGCACGGCGTGCCGCTTCGGATTCCCGGCCGGCTCCAGAGTGCAGTCCCAGTCGCTGGCGTTGACGCAGACGCCCCGCACCTCGACCCCGTGGGCCCGGGCGTCGCGCACCAGCTGGGCCGGCTGGTAGAAGCCCATGGGCTGGGCGTTGAGGATCGCGGCCAGGAAGACGTCGGGGTGCCGGTACTTCATCCAGGCCGAGGCGTAGACGAGGAGCGCGAAGCTCGCCGCGTGGCTCTCCGGGAAGCCGTAGGTGGAGAAGCCGCGGATCTGCGCGAAGCAGCGCTCGGCGAAGTCCTGCGGGTAACCCCGGCGGGTCATGCCGCCGACGAACTTCTCCGCGAACCCGCCGATCGAGCCGACATGGCGGAAGGTCGCCATCGCCCGGCGCAGCCCGTCGGCCTCGGCCGGGCTGAAGCCCGCCGCCGTGATGGCGATCTGCATGGCGTGCTCCTGGAACAGCGGCACCCCGTAGGTCTTCTGCAGGACCTCCTTCAGCTCGTCCGCCGGGCCGTGATCCGGGTGCGGGGCCGGGTATTCCACCGGGTCGATCCCGGAGCGCCGCCGCAGGTAGGGATGGACCATGTCGCCCTGGATCGGGCCGGGGCGCACGATCGCGACCTGCACCACGAGGTCGTAGAACTCCTTGGGCTTCAGGCGCGGCAGCATCGACATCTGCGCCCGGCTCTCGACCTGGAACACGCCGACGGAATCGGCCTTGGCGAGCATCGCGTAGGTCTCGGGGTCGTCCTGCGGCAGGTCGGCCAGCGTCTCGTAGAAGGTGCTGTGATCCCTCTCCAGAAAATCGAGGCCGCGCTTGAGGCAGGTCAGCATGCCGAGCGCCAGCACGTCGACTTTCATCAGGCCGATCGCGTCGATGTCGTCCTTGTCCCACTCGATGAAGGTGCGGTCCGCCATGGCGCCGTTGCCCACCGGGACGGTCTCGTCGAGGCGGCCGCGGGTCAGCACGAAGCCGCCGACATGCTGCGAGAGGTGGCGGGGAAAGCCGATCAGCTGGTGGGCGAGGTCGAGCGCCTGCCGGATCGCCGGGTTCTCCGGGTCGAGGCCGGCCTCGCGCACGTGCTGGTCCGGCATGCCGGTGCCCCAGGAGCCCCAGACCGTGTCGGCGATCGCCGCGGTCACGTCCTCGGTCAGCCCCAAAACCTTGCCGACCTCGCGGATCGCCATGCGCGGGCGGTAGTGGATCACCGTGGCGCAGAGGGCGGCCCGCTCCCGGCCGTAGCGGGCGTAGAGGTGCTGGATCACCTCCTCCCGGCGCTCGTGCTCGAAATCGACGTCGATGTCGGGGGGCTCGCCCCGGTTCTCCGAGATGAAGCGCGCGAAGAGCAGCCGGTGCTTCGACGGGTCGACCGCGGTGATGCCGAGGCAGAAGCACACGGCGGAATTGGCCGCCGAGCCCCGGCCCTGGCAGAGGATGCCCCGGCCGCAGGCGAACTCGACCACGTCGAACAGGGTCAGGAAGTAGCGGGCGTAGTCCATCTGGGCGATGAGCCGCAGCTCCTCGCGGAGCGTCGCCGCGACGCCGGGCGGGACGTCGCCGCCGTATCGCCAGCGCGCCCGCTCCCAGGTCTTCTCCTCCAGGTATTCCTGCGGCGTGCGCCCGGGGGGCACCGGCTCGTCGGGATACTCGTAATGGAGCTGCGCCAAGTCGAAGTCGCAGGCCTCGGCGATCTCGACGGAGCGGGCCAGCGCCTCCGGGTGGTCGGCGAACAGCCGGGCCATCTCGGCGGCGGGCTTCAGGTGGCGCTCGGCATTCGCCTCCAGCCGGTAGCCGGCCTCGCCGATCCGGCAGCCGGCGCGGATGCAGGTGACCACATCCTGCAGTTGGCGCCTTTCGGGATGGTGGTAGAGCGCGTCCGAGACCGCGACCATCGGGGCGCCGGAGGCCGCGCCCAGCTCGGCGAGCAGCCCGAGGCGCCGCCGCTCGTCGCCGCGGCGCGTGTGGCTTGCCCCCAGGAAGGTCCGGCCCGGGGCGGCGGCGGCCAGCGCCTCCAGCCGCGCCCTGAACCCCTCCGGCACGCGCCGGGCCGGCGGCATCGCGATGAACATCTGCCCCTCGGCGGCCTCCACCATCTCGGCGAAGGAGAAGCGGCACGCGCCCTTGCGGACGCGCCGGTTGCCCAGGGTGAGCAGCCGGCAGAGGCGCCCCCAGGCGCCCCGGTCCATCGGGTAGGTGACGGCCTCGAACCCCTCCTCGGTGACGAGGCGCACCCCCGGCAGGATCCGGAGCGCGGTCCCCTGCGGTTCGAGGGAGCGTGCCGCCGCGTGCGCACGCACGACGCCGGCCACGGTGTTGCGGTCGGCGATGCCGATGGCCCTGAGGCCGTAGGCCGCCGCCTGCACGACGAATTCCTGCGGGTGCGAGGCGCCGTGCAGGAAGGAGAAGTTCGTGGTGACGGCGAGTTCGGCGTAGGCGGTCCCGGAACGGCTCACGCGAACAGCCCGTGGACGTACCACGCGGCCGGACGGTCGGGGGCGTGCGCCCCGTCGCGGTAGAGCCAGAGGCGGTGCCCGGCTTCGCACTCGATGCGGTAGTAGTCCCGCGTCTCCGCGGGCGCGCGCCACCATTCGGCGGCGATCCGCTCCGGTCCCTCGGCGTGGACGACGCGATGGATCCGGGCCCGCCAGCGGAAGCGCCGGGGCGGCCCCTCGGGCACGGTCGAGAGCACGTCGCAGGCGGCCTCGCCGCGGGGGAAGATCACCAGGGGACGGGGCGGGAGGTGGTCGGGCCAGGGGGCGTCGAAGAAGGCAGTCATGGCTCGGGGGCCACCCTCCCCCGCAGGGGGGGGAGGGGGTGGCGCCTGTATCCGGCCCCGGACCGAACTCGGCACCGATCCGGCCCTCCACGGAACACCCCGGTCGGCCCGCTCCGGCAGATGGCTCGCCCGCGGCTCGAGCCGCAGGAGCGCCCGTCCGAGGCGCTGCGCCAGGGCGTCGGCCAGGAAGCCGATCCCGTCGCCCTCGGTCGCGGCGCCGAGATCCGCTTGGCGGGCCGGCATGGGGCCGGTCACCGTGACGGCCAGCACCACCGTCTCGAAGCCGAAGCCGGCCTCGAGGGCGGATCCCAGCCGGTCGAGGCGCAGGGCGACGAGGGCCGCGACCCGCTCCGGGCAGCGCTCGGGGCGCGACAGGCCGAGATCGAGGGCCCGCACCGCCCCGTCGACCCGATGGAGGGCGAGTCGCACGGTGCAGGCGCCGAGCCCGGCGCACTCCAGCTGAGGGGCGATCTCCGCCATCAGGTCCCGGGTCGTCCGGACGATGTCCGTCTGCCGCCCGATCGGGTCGAGGAAGCCGCGGCCCGCGGTGTAGGCGGCCGCGTCCGACAGGGGCGCCAGCGGCTCGGGCCGCCGCGCCAGGGCCTGGTCGAGGCGCAGGAGCAGGGCCTCGCCGAAGCGGCGGGCGAGGGGCCCCCGGGGCAGGGCGTCGATTTCCCCGATCCGCTTCAGGCCGAGCCGCTTCAGGCCCGAGACCGTGCCGGGATCGAGCCGCAGCGCCGCCACGGGCAGCCCCCGCAGGGCCGGGACGGCCCCGCCCGGCGGCACGACGATCCGGTCGGCTCCGCCGTGGCCGGCCAGCGCGAAGGCGGCCCCGGGTGTGTCGGCCAGCGCGATCCGCGCGGGGATTCCCGCCCGCGCGAGGCGTCCGGCGAGGTCGTCGACGAGGCGCGTCTCGCCGCCGCGCAGGTGGCTCGCCCCGGCGACGTCGATGTAGAGGCCGTCCGCCGCCTCGGCCGCCCCGAAGGACGAGACCAGCGGCGCGTAGCGCATCGCCCAGCGGCAGAGCCGCAGCAGGGCCTCCCGGTCGGCGGCCGGGTCGGCGGGGTAGACCTGGAGCGGCACGCCGATCCGCGCCCGGACGCGGCCCAGGGGCTCGCCGGGCCGCAGGCCGAGGGCCTGGGCCTGCGGATCGAGGGCCACCAGCCGCAGGCCGCCGGAGCCCTCGGCCGCCACGGCCAACGGCCCGGCGTCAGGCGCGAGACCGGCCCGCCGCAGCCGCGTCACCGGCCAGTGGCTCAGGCAGATGCAGACGATGCGCGGCATGGTCCCACTCCAGAAGCCAGTCGCCGCCCCGCCCGTTGCGGCAGCGTTCGAGCCGCGCCCGCCAGCGCAGCCTGTCGAGGGTGCCGAACCGGTCCCGCGCCGCCGGTGCCGCGGCGATCCGCCAGCGGGTGGCGGCCCCGTTGGGCATCCCGGCCTCCGCCGGCCGCAGGATCAGCAGGAGCGGCGGGGCGGGGCCCGAAGGGGATTCCTCGGCGGCGAGCTGGAGGCGCCGGCTCGGCTTCAGCGGCAGCCCGTCCTGCAGGAGGCCGACGAGGACCGTGAGAGCCCGCGCGTGCAGGGCCGCCTCCAGCGCGCGGAACACCTCCGCGTCGCTGCCGGCCTCCAGCAGCAGCAGCCGGTCGGGGTCGAGGCCGAGACCGGCCACGCCGTGGCCGTAGGGCAGGGGCTGGCCGGGCGCCGCGGCGATCAACGCCGCCCCGGGCCTGTGAGCGAGGTGGCGGGCGCAGAGCGCCAGGGCGAAGCCGAGGGCTGCGATCCCGTCCGCGGGCTCGGCCGGCGCGATCTCGTGGGGCGGACCGAGGACGAGGCCGCCGGGGAGATGGGCGTCGAGGGCGGGCAGGTCCAGCGGCAGGACCGGGCGGGAGCCCCGTCCGTCGACCGGCGGCGCGAGACGCGTCCGCAGGGCCGCCAGCCGCGCCCGGGACTCGCCGCGGTCGGACGCGCGCCCGGTCTCGTCCGCAGGGTCCAGCCCCATTTCCATCGGCTCCGATCATGCCGAACGATAGGAACATAACAGGAACGCGCACAAACGGTTTCCGCCGGGTTCCGGAATCCCGCAGCGGCGCAGCGGCTTGGCCTGTGGATGGCTGTGGACGCCTGTGGAATCAGCCGCCCGTGCCGGCTTCGACGGCCACGGTTGACCTCGCTCGCAGGGCGAGACCAATGTCCCGGTGCCGCGTGCCTGACGCGGTCGATACGGACCGCGCATGCGCTCGACCCTCGCCCTGACGATCCTGCTCGCCCTGTCGGGCGCGGCCTTCGCCCAGCAGCCCGCGGACCCGGGGGGCGCGGCCCCGGATGCGGCCCCGGCAACGCGGACACGCCCGGCCCGCCCGCGGGTCCGGCACGCCCAGGTCCCGAGCCAGCCGATCATGGTCTACGACGCCCGGATCGAGGCCGGCGACCTGCGCATCTCGGGCTCGGTGCGCAAGCCGGGCGCGATCGTGGTGCTGGACGACGACATCTCGATCCAGGCCGACCGGCGCGGGCGCTTCACCTTCCGGCTTCCCTACCGGCCTTCGACCTGCGTGGCGACGCTCAAGTCCGAGCCGGACGAGCGCGAGGTCGTGGTGGCGAACTGCGCGCCCGAAGGACCTCCGGGCCCCGCCGGCCCTCAGGGCGTCGCGGGGCCTCCCGGCGAGGCAGGTCCCAAGGGGGAGCAGGGCCTCAAAGGCGATCAGGGCCCCAAGGGCGAGGCCGGTCTCAAGGGCGAGACCGGCCCAAAGGGGGATGCCGGCGCCAAGGGGGATGCCGGGCCACAGGGTCCGGCCGGCCCGCAGGGCGCGCCGGGTCCGAAGGGCGAGGCGGGAACCCCGGGTCCCAGGGGGCAGGCCGGAGCGCAGGGCGCGCCGGGACCGAGGGGCGAGGCCGCGGCCTCCACCCTGCGGCCGGTGCGTAAGTCCGAATGCGCGGGCGGCTGCGCCGTGACCTGCGAGACCGGGGAGACGCTCGTCACCGCCCATTGCCTCAAGGGCGGTGCGCCGGTCTATGACGGGGAGGGGGCCAGCTGCCCGGCGGAGGCCTCCGGCATCGTCGGGTTCTGCGCGCGGCCGTGAGGGCGGTGCCTCAGCCGCCGGTCTCGCCCAGCCAGTCGAGGATTCCGGCGGCCGCCGCCCGGCCGCCCGCGAAGGCGCCCTGGAGCAGGTAGCCGCCGGTGGGGGCCTCCCAGTCGAGCATCTCCCCGGCCAGGAACAGGCCGGGACGGGCCCGCAGCATCGACCGCCCGTCGAGGGCGTCGAGCCGGACGCCGCCCGCCGTCGAGATCGCCCGCTCGATCGGCGCCGAGGCGGTGAGGGTCAGCGGCGCGGCCTTGATCAGCCCGGCGAGGATTTCGGGATCCGTCGGGAGGGCGGCCCCCGCCGCCTCGCGCAGCAGGCCCGCGGCCACCGGCGGGAGACCCGCCGCCTTGCGCAGCCGGGTGGCGGCCGAATCGCCGGGCCGGGCGCCGGACAGGCGGCTTGCGAGGGCATCCCGGGTCAGGTCCGGGCGCAGATCCACGACGAGCCGGGCGCCGCCGCGCGCCGCGATCGCCGCGCGCAAGGGACGCGAGAGGGCGTAGACCGCCCCGCCCTCGAGGCCGGTCTCGGTGATCACGGCCTCGCCCCGCACGGCGCTGCCGTCGCAGGCGAGCGCCACGCGCTTCAGCGGCGTGCCGGCGAACCGCTCCCGGAACAGGTCGGACCACGCCACCGCGAAGCCGGCATTGGCCGGGCGCAGGGGCGTGACCGCCACGCCGAGCCCTTCGAGGACCGGCACCCAGCGCCCGTCCGATCCGAGCCGCGGCCAGCTTGCCCCGCCCAGCGCCAGGAGGACCGCCCGGGGCGCGATGGCCAGCGGCCCGTCCGGAGCCTCGAAGCGCAGCCCCCCGTCGATCGCCGTGAGCCGGTGTCGGGTCCGGATCCGGACGCCGAGGCGGTCGAGCCGCCCGAGCCAGGCCCGCAGCAACGGCGAGGCCTTGAAACTCCGCGGGAAGACGCGCCCGCTCGACCCGACGAAGGTCGGCTCGCCGAGATCCGCGCACCACGCCCGCAGCGCGTCGGGGGGGAAGGCCGCGACGGCGGCGTCGAGGTAGCCCTGCGGATGGTAGCGGGCGAGGAAGTCGGCCCGCCCCTCGCTGTGGGTGATGTTGAGGCCGCCGCGGCCGGCGATCAGCAGCTTGCGGGCGACCGACGGCATGCGCTCGTAGACCGTGACCGCGCGCCCGGCCTGCGCCAGCACCTCGGCCGCCGCGAGCCCTGCGGGGCCGCCGCCCACGATGGTGATCTCGTCCGTGTCGTCCGGCATCCGCCCGGGAAGCGGCAGGCCGCGGGTCCCTGTCAAGGGCGAAGGCTGTGCGGCGGGGCCTCGCTGCCAACCGGGCTCAGTGCTCTTCGGCAGCTCCGTCCCTCGCCCGGCCGCCCCGCAAGACGTAGACCACCGCCCCCGCCAGCATCAGCGCCATCCCGTACCACGTGATCGCGTAGACGAGGTGGTTGTTGGGGAAGGCGATCACCGTGAGGCCGCCCACCGGCAGGCCGCCGGGATTGGGCGTCGCGTCGGCGTCGACGAAGTAGGGGGCGACATCGGTGAGGCTGCGCGCCGCCGCGATGGCCGCGACGTCGCGGGAGTACCAGCGGTCGTCCTTCGGGTCGTTGGCGCGCAGGAACGCGCCCTTCGGCTCGGTCAACCGCAGGAGACCGGTGACCCTGGTCTCGCCCGCCACCTGCCCGGCCGCGCGCGGCGCCGGATCCCGGCGGTCGCCCGGCACGAACCCGCGGTTGATCAGCACGAGGCTGCCGTCCGGGCGGCGCAGCGGCGTCAGCACCCAGAAGCCGCCACCGCGCTCTGTCACCGCCTGCACCAGCGTCTCGCGGTCGTGCAGGAAGGTGCCCGACAGCGTCACGTGCCGGTAGGCGTCGTCGGGGCCGATCCGGGGCCAGTCGGCGGGGCCGGGCGCCGGCACGGCGGGCGCGTGAACCCGGGCGTCGACCTGCGCGATCAGGTCGAGCTTCCAGGCCCGCCGCTCCACCTGCCACGTGCCGAGCCCGACCAGGACCACGAACACGAGGGCGGCGGCAACGCCGAATACGACGCGCCGCAGCAACGAAATCGGGGCCGGGGAGGGACCTGGGTCCCCTCCCGACCCCGCGGGCCTCATCTCCGGACGCGCGCTCAGCGGGCGTTGTTCATGACGTCGTGGGCGTCCATCGGCATCATGTTGTGGTTGAGGTGATACATCACCCACACCGAGCCCGCGAGCATGATCACCACGAGCGTGATCGTGAAGATCAGCGCCATAAAGGTCCAGCCGCCCTCCGACTTCGTGTTCATGTGCAGGAAGTAGACGACGTGCACGACCATCTGGACGCCGCCCAGCGCCAGGATGACGAGGGTGGTGACGAGGCTGTTGTCGAGGACGTTGCCCATCACCAGCCAGAACGGGATCACCGTCAGGATCACCGACAGGACGAAGCCGGTCATATAGCCCCGGAAGGAGCCGTGCCCGCCCTCGCTGTGGGCGTCGTGGTGGCCGTGCCCGGCGTGGGCAGCCGCGGGGTGCGCGTCGGCGCTCATTCGAGCACTCCCATCAGGTAGACGACGGTGAAGACGCCGATCCAGATCAGGTCGAGGAAGTGCCAGAACATCGACAGGCACATCAGCCGGCGCTTGTTCTCGACGATCAGCCCGTGCCTGCCCACCTGCACCATCAGCACGACCAGCCACAGGATGCCCATCGAGACGTGCAGGCCGTGGGTCGAGACCAGGGTGTAGAACGAGGACAGGAAGGCGCTGCGCCAGGGCGGCGCGCCCTCGTGGAACAGGTGGATGAATTCCCGGATCTCGAGCGCCACGAAGGCGGCGCCGAACAGGCCGGTCACCGCCAGCCAGATCTGCGTCTGCCGGATCCGGTCCCGGTCCATCTCCAGCATGGCGAAGCCGTAGGTGATGGACGAGAACAGCAGCATGGCGGTGTTCACCGCGATGCCCTGCAGGTCGAACAGGTCCTTCGGGGTAGGGCCGGCCGCGTAGCTCCGCCCGAGCACCCCGTAGGTCGCGAACAGGGTCGCGAAGATGAGGCAGTCGCTCATCAGGTAGAGCCAGAACCCGAGCATGGTCGAGCCCTCGGAATGATGGCCCTCCTCGTCGATCTGGTAGAAGACCGGCGCCGCGGCGCCGGGAGGTGCGGTCTCTGCGTGCATCATCGGATCACGCCATCTCCAGTTCGCGCGTCCGCTGACGTTCCGTCCGACTGACCGTGTCGGCTGGGATGTAGTAGTCGCGCTTGTAGTTGAAGGTGTGGGCGATCGCCACGACGAAGATCGCCACGAAGCTGAGCGCCGCGAGCCACCAGACGTACCAGACCATGGCGATGCCGAAGGTGAAGTTCAGGCCCGCCAGGATCGCGCCGGCCGCGGTGTTCTTGGGCATGTGGATCGGCCGGTAGCCCTTGAGGGGGCGGGAGAAGCCGCGGTTCTTCATGTCCCACCACGCGTCGGAATCGTGGACCACCGGCGTGAAGGCGAAGTTGTAGTCCGGCGGCGGCGAGGAGGTGGACCATTCCAGCGTCCGGCCGCCCCACGGGTCGCCGGTGAGGTCGCGCAGCTTGTCGCGGTTGCGGATCGAGACCACGAACATCACGATCTGCGAGGCGATGCCGCAGGCGATCAGCGCCGCGCCGAGCGCCGCGATGACGAACCAGATCTGCAGCGACGGGTCGTCGAAGTGCTGCATGCGCCGGGTCACGCCCATCAGGCCGAGCACGTAGAGCGGCATGAAGGCCACGTAGAACCCGGTCACCCAGAACCCCAGCGCCATCTTCCCCCAGAACTCGTCGAGCTTGAAGCCGAAGGCCTTGGGAAACCAGAAGGTCACGCCGGCGAACATGCCGAACAGCACGCCGCCGATGATCACGTTGTGGAAGTGCGCGATCAGGAACAGCGAGTTGTGCAGGACGAAGTCGGCCGGGGGCACCGCCAGGAGGACGCCGGTCATGCCGCCGATCACGAAGGTGACGATGAACGCCACCACCCACAGCATCGGCACCTCGAACCGGATCCGGCCGCGGTACATGGTGAACATCCAGTTGAAGATCTTCGCGCCCGTGGGGATCGAAATGATCATCGTCGTGATCCCGAAGAACGAGTTCACGTCCGCGCCGGAGCCCATCGTGAAGAAGTGGTGCAGCCACACGAGGTAGGCCAGGATGGTGATCACCACCAGCGCGTAGACCATCGAGGTGTAGCCGAACAGGCGCTTGCCGCAGAAGGTCGAGGTGATCTCCGAGAATACCCCGAAGGCCGGCAGGATCAGAATGTAGACCTCCGGGTGGCCCCAGATCCAGATCAGGTTGAAGTACAGCATGGCGTTGCCGCCGAGGTCGTTCGTGAAGAAGTGCGTGCCGACGTAACGGTCGAGCGACAGCATCGCGAGAACGGCCGTGAGGATCGGGAAGGCGGCCACGATCAGGATGTTGGTGCACAGCGACGACCAGACGAAGATCGGCAGCTTCATCATGGTCATGCCGGGCGCCCGCATCTTCACGATGGTGGCGACCAGGTTGATGCCCGAGAGCAGCGTCCCGATGCCGGCGATCTGCAGCGCCCAGATGTAGTAGTCGACCCCGACGCCCGGGCTCATCGCCGCCCCGGAGAGCGGCGGGTAGGCGAGCCAGGTGGCGCGGGAGAACTCGCCGACGAACAGCGAGACCATCACCAGCATGCCGCCGGCCACCGTCATCCAGAAGCTGAAGTTGTTCAGGAACGGGAAGGCGACGTCGCGGGCGCCGATCTGCAGCGGCACGGCGAAGTTCATGAGTCCCGTGACGAACGGCATCGCCACGAAGAAGATCATGATCATGCCGTGGGCGGTGAAGATCTGGTCGTAGTGGTGGGGCGGCAGGAAGCCCTGCTCCGAGCCGAAGGCGATCGCCTGCTGCGAGCGCATCAGGATCGCGTCGGCGAAGCCGCGCAGCAGCATCACGCCCGCGAAGATGCAGTACATGATGCCGATCTTCTTGTGGTCGATCGACGTGATCCAGTCACGCCACATCGGTCCCCAGAAGCGGTAGTAGGTGATGACGCCGAGCACGGCGAGGCCGACCACGGCCACGCCCGCGAACGTCCCCTGCAGGATCGGCTCGTGGTAGGGGATCTGCTCGATCGTAAATCGTCCGAAGAGCAGCTGCTGTAGGTCTAGGTTTGCGAACATGGGATCGGCCCGTTCAGTGGGTTCGACGGCGACCGCCGGTCTTGTGTGTGGAGTCCGCTGCCATCGCGCGCGGCCTCATTGGTTCAGTTGCTTGGGGGCGATCTGGAAGCCCTCGCTCTGGCCTTCGCCGGAGCCCTTGCCCTGGCTGTCGGGCGACTTCTGCCCCCGGACGTCCGGGTTGCCCATGTCGGGCCGCGGCTGCATGCCCTGGGGCTGCGTCTGGCCGTGCGGCAGGGTCTCCGAGGCCGGCGCCGTGGCGCCCGGCCCCTCGACGCCGCGCTCGGCGAGACGGTTGTCGTACCGAAGCCGCTTGTAGTTCGCCTGCGCCTCCTCGCCCGAGGCGCCGCCCTGGGCGTCGATCTTGGCCATCTCGCCGACGCACATCTGGTCGGGACGGGGGCACATGCCGATGATCCGGTCGTAGAGACCCTGCATGTAGGACTTGTAGTAGCGCGCCGGCTCGGCCTCGCTCGGCTCCTCGAGCTTCAGGTAGGCCTCCTGGGTCAGCTCGCCGCCCTCGGCCTTGGCCTTGGCGACCCACTGGTCGAACTTGTCGTTGGTCAGCCCGCGGAACTTGAAGAACATGTTGGAGAAGCCGGCGCCGCTGTAATGGGCCGAGCGTCCCTCGGAATCGCCCTCGCGGTTGATCACCGCGTGGAGCTGCGTCTGCATGCCGGGCATCGCGTAGACCATGCCGGCGAGCGTCGGCACGTAGAACGTGTTCATCACGTCGGTGGCGGTGATCTTGAAGCGGATCGGCCGGTCCACCGGCGCGGCGAGGTCGTTGACCGTGGCGATCCCGTATTGCGGGTAGAGGAACAGCCACTTCCAATCCATGGCGATGGCCTCGACCTCCAGCGGCACGGTGCCGGCGGGCACGTCGCGCTTCGTGTCGATCTTGCTGAGCGGCCGGAACGGGTCGAGGGTGTGGGTGCCGATCCAGGTCAGCGCGCCGAGCGCGATGATGATCATCAGGGGCGCCGTCCAGATCAGCACCTCGAGCTGCGTCGAGTGGTGCCACTCGGGGTCGTAGACCGCGTCCTCGTTGGAAGCGCGGTAGCGCCACGCGAAGATCAGCGTGAAGGCGATGACCGGCACGATGATCAGGAGCATCAGCCCGGTGGCGGCCAGCACGAGGTTGCGCTGCTGCTCGGCCACGTAGCCGGCCGGCTGCAGGACCACGAAGTTGCAGCCTCCGAGCAGCGTCAGGAGGGGCAGGGTCAGGAGCGGCAGGAGGCGGCGCCCGCGGAAGCCCCGGGGTCGCAAGGCGTCGGTCCTGTCCGGTCGATGGGTCGAAGAGGTCACAGCACGCGTCTCGTTATCCCATGCCGCTGACGCGGCGCTTCTGCCGTGCCGCGCGAAGCGGCTTTCCTGTCCGTCACGGGAGGGCGGCGCGGCCTTCGCCGCGCGCCGCGTCCGTCACATCTGACGCAGTTCCGAGCGGTCGGTGAACAGGGCCACGAGGCTGCAGACCGCGCCGGACAGGAGGTAGACCCCGATCATCGCCAGGCCGTAGCGCTGGGACAGGAACAGCGCGACCAGCGGCGCGAAGCCGGCGCCGATCAGCCACGCGAAGTCCGAGGTCAGCGCCGCGCCGGTGTAGCGGTAGCGGTTGCCGAGGCGGGCGCTCACCGCACCCGCGGTCTGGCCGTAGGCGAGGCCGAGCAGCATGAAGCCGATCGTGACGTAGATGGTCTGGCCGATGGCGCTCTCGCCGAACAGGAGCGGCGCGATGATGCTGCCCACGGCGAAGAAGGCGATCAGCGACGCGCTCATGATCAGGCAGTTGCGGCGGCCGATCTGGTCGGCGATCAGCCCGGAGGCCGCCACCGCGCCGGCGCACACGATGGCGCCCGAGAACTGCACGATCAGGAACTCCCCCGGCGAGCGGGTCGTGCTGTTCAGCGCGAGCCACGCGATCGGGAAGATCGTCACGAGGTGGAACAGCGCGAAGGCGGCGAGCGGCACGAAGGCGCCGCGGACCACGTCGCCCGCGTGGTGGCGGAACAGCTCCAGGGCCGGCACCGGGCGCAGACGGTCGAGGTCCATCATCCGGGCGAACTCGTCGGTGGCGACGAGGCGCAGCCGGGCGAACAGCGCGACCACGTTGATGGTGAAGGCGCAGTAGAACGGGAAGCGCCAGCCCCAGTCGATGAAGTCCGCCTCGTCGAGGTTGACGATGAAGAAGGCGAACAGGGCGCTCGCCACCATGAAGCCCAGCGGCGCGCCGAGCTGCGGGATCATCGCGTACCAGCCGCGCCGCTCCCGGGGCGCGTTCATGGCGAGCAGCGAGGCGAGCCCGTCCCAGGCGCCGCCCAGGGCGAAGCCCTGCAGCACCCGGAAGCCCGCGAGGATGTAGACGGCCGAGATGCCGATGCTGTCGTAGCGCGGCAGGAAGCTGACGGCGGCCGTGGAGGCGCCGAGCAGGAACAGGGCGGTGGTGAGCTTGACGCTGCGTCCGTGACGGCGGTCGATCGCCATGAAGATCACGGTGCCGATCGGCCGGGCGATGAACGCGAGGGCGAAGATCGCGAAGGCGTAGAGCGTGCCCTTCAGCGGGTCGACGAAGGGGAAGAACACCTTCGGGAAGACCAGCACGCAGGCGATGCCGAACACGAAGAAGTCGAAATATTCCGAGGCGCGCCCGATGACCACGCCGATGGCGATCTCGTTCGGGTGGACCTTGTGGTCCCCCATCGCCTGCTGGGCGTCGCGTTCCAGCCCTGTGACCGTCGGGGTGTTCGCACTCATCTCTGCTTGTCGCCCTCGCCGCGCGCCCGCAGGGACGCCTCACTGGGCGCCCCGGCCGGAACCGCCTCTTGCGGCATGTCCAGAGGTATCGCAACCGGCTCCGGACGCAAGTTCACCCACTGACGCATGCATAGCACCACGCGGTCGCAGCCATCCGGCAGCATCCACGCAAACCGCGCCGCTCACACCCGGTAATGGGCAGAATTCCGTGACAGGTTGATGTTGTAGTAGGGGTCGGCGCGCAGTTCCGGGCCCCAGCGGTCCAGCATGGTGAGGACCTCGCCCTCGAAGCGCTTCTTCTTCTCGGGGGTGTCCTCGGCCCCCCGGCTCTTCGACTCGTGATGGATCAGCGTGGCGAAGGGCGTCCAGACGATCCTGTAGCCGGCCCGGCGGATCCTCAGGCAGAGGTCGACATCGTTGAAGGCGACCTTGAGGTCGACCGCGTCGAAGCCGCCGACCTCGGCGAACACGTCCGCCCGCATGGCGAGGCACGCGCCGGTGACCGCCGAGGCCTCGTGGGCGATGACCATGCGGCAGAAATAGCCCGGATCCGCCTCCGCCACGCCGAGATGGCTGTGGCCGGCGACGCCCCCGATCCCCAGCACGATGCCGCCGTGCTGGATGGTCCGGTCCGGGTAGAGGAGCTTGGCCCCCACGGCGCCGATCTCCGGCCGCACAGCGTGGCGGACCATCTCGGTGAGCCAGTCCGGCTCCAGCACCTCGATGTCGTTGTTGAGGAACAGGAGCACCGGCCCGGTGGCCGCCGCGGCGCCCCGGTTCGAGAGATCGGAGAAATTGAAGGCCCCGGGCACCGCCACCACGCGCACCCGCGGATCGTCCCGGTAGCGGGCGAACAGGGCGGCGGTCTCAGGCTCGCGGCTGTCGTTGTCGACGATCACAACTTCGATGTCGGGATAGTCGGTGGCCCCGAGCAGCCCGTCGAGGGTGATCGACAGGATCTCGGCACGGTCCCGGGTCGGGATGATCGCCGAGACCCGGGGCGGCGGCTCCGGCAGCGGCCGGATCAGCCGGTTGAAGCCGCCGGGACCGCGCTCGGCCCGGCCGCCGAAGGGCGCGACCACCTCCTCCAGCGCCCGCAGGCGCGCGGCCTCGGCCCGGGCGAGCGCCCGGTCCGAGAAGGTGCCGGAGCCTTGAGCGGCCCGCCAGTGATACAGAACCCGCGGGATGTGGTGGATGCGCGCCGGGTCGAGCCCGTCGGTCAGGCGCAGCAGCAGGTCGTGGTCCTGGCTGCCCTCGAAGCCCGGGCGCAGGCCGCCGACGGCGCGCAGCGCCTCGGTGCGCACCACCGTGAGGTGGTTGATGTAGTTCTGCGCGTAGAGCAGCTCCCGGTCGAAGCCCGCCTTGAAGTGCGGGTCGAACCGGCGCCCGCGCCCGTCGATCTTGTCCTCGTCGCTGTAGACCAGCACCAGCGCCGGGTCGCGGCGCAGCGCCCGGGCGACCTCGTAGAGCGCGTCGTCGGTCAGCGCGTCGTCGTGGTCCATGAACGCGCAGGCGACGCCCCGGGCGATCCCCAGCGCGTCGTTGGTCGCCCGGGCGATGTGGCCGTTCTCGGGCCGGGTGACGACGCGGATGCGCGGGTCGTCCGCGGCCGCCTTGGCGAGGATGCGCGGGATCGCGGGCCGCGTCGAGGCATCGTCGACGACGCAGAGTTCCCAGTGCGGGTAGAGCTGCGCGCGCAGGGAGGCGAGGGCGGCCCGGAGCACCTTCGGGTCGGGGTCGTGGACCGGCATCAGCACGGAGACTAGGGGCGGGTCGGCCCAGGCGGCGATCTCGGCGGCGATCCCGTCCCGCTCCGTGCGGCGGAGCGCGTGCGTGCCGATCCAGGCCTCGTAGCCGGTGACGCGCCGGTGGCGCAGCGCCCGCCCGAGGAAGCCCCGGGCCCGCACCTTCTTGCCCACGACCCGCCAGCCTAGCGCCCGCGCGGTCAGGCCGGGATCGCGCAGGAGCCCGCGCAGGGCGAGGCCCGGCCGGGCGAGGCGGCGCACCGCGATCCGGCGCAGACGGGCCGGGACCCGCCCGGCCGGGTCGAACACGCGCAGCTCCGCGGCATCCTCGGGCAGGCGGCCGATCCACGCGAAAGCCCCCGCGCCCCGGGCCTCCTGCGGCAGCAGCGGGCCGGGACGTCCGTCGGCCCCGACGAAGCTGATATCGGGCACCGCGTCGCGGCCGTCGGCCGGATCGTTGAACAGGACGATCTCGGCCCAGCGGCCGGCGAGGCCGGGGAGCGCGACGCGCAGCCCGTCGGCCCCGGACCGGACCGGCAGGCCGCCGCGGCCGCGCCGGGTCCCGGCCAGCTGCGCCGGGGGCAGGCGGTGCCCCGCCGCGTCGGCGACGCGCACGTTCAGCTCCATCCCTTGTCGACCGAGGCCTTCACCACATCCGACATGGCGACGTCGAACACCAGCATCTCCTCGACCGCCTTGACGCTCTTCAACCGCTGGGCGAGCGCTTCCGTCTCCGGCGGAACCGCGGGCAGGACCGGGATCGGCGCGGCGATACCGAGCCGGTCGAACAGGGTCGACGCGAAGGCGGGAAACCGGGCCTTGTGGCCGACGATCTCGATCCGCGCGAGCACCTCGATCGCCGCGATGGAATTGCCGGGATGCAGCCGGTCCTCGGGCATGCGGGTGCCGAGCTGGCGGGTCAGCGGGTTGTAGAGCAGCCGGTAGGCCGGCTCCGGCAGCATCCGGAAGAAGCGCTTGAGGCTCTTCACGTCGGCGAAGTCGTACTCGTCCGCGAAGGTCGCGGCCTCGGCCAGCGGGCCCAGGCGCCAGCTGCGCGCCGGATCGGCAGCGTCGCCGGCCCGGGCTTTGAGCCAGCGCATGCGGGTCGCCATCTCGATATGCGGATCCTGCAGCAGGATCGCGGTGAGCATCAGGTCCGGCGTCAGATAATTTTCATACCGCGGCACCGTGAGCGAGCCCGACATCAGGAGCGAGCGCGTGGTGCTCATGAAGATGCTGGATATGATCTCGTCGCTCAATTTGTGAGCGCCGAAGTAGCACTTCTCATAATGCGGGAACAGAGCATTCTGAATGAGGACTTCAGGCTCGATCCCGGTATTTATGAGATAGGTGCGAACCTGCGTGAGATTCTTCTGGACATTGCGCCGATGGATGAGCGTGTTCGTATCGGCGTCGTAAAGCTCCAGCCGCTCGATGTCATGGAGCCCCGGCACCTCGACGCCGGTTATCAGGAAGATGCACTGCCCCGTCGCGTGCCAGCCGTTGGTCTTGAACACCGGGTCGGTGAGGCTTGCCTCGATCTCGGCGACCCGACGTCCATTGACGGACACGGCGACCCGGCCGATGGCCTGCTGATTATCCGGTACAACCCAGCCGCGGATCGAGTGAATATCATCGTGATCTATATAAAAGCGCACGGCGGATTTCTAAATTTCTCTGTTTCTCGAGGATCGGGTCTGCAAGTCTGCGTCAGGAGCCGGGCCGGTTCATAGCACGCGCAGCCGGCGAACGCCGTTCTCTCGGCAGGCCAACCTATCAGCGCGCGAAGGCGCGTGCAAAGCGCGACGCGGGATCCGGCGCACCGTGTTCGGGATCCGGGCGCACAGCCTTGCCGCCGCCCTGGAACGCGGCGCGTCATCCCTCACGACCGAACGGCGTCCGGCGCGGCCACAGCCGCCAGCTCCGCACCGTAACGGTGCCGCGCGTAACGATCCAGGCTCCACCCGTCGTCCGCGGACCGGAACACAAACCGTTCCGACATCTCCGTCAGAACCAGATCGGGACGGACCTGCTCGATGTAGCCGTAGTCGAGCTGCGTGCTCCAGATGAAGTGCAGCTCCCGGAACGTCTCAGCCAGCATGATCGTGAGGCCGTTCGGCAGGCAGTTCGCGTAGCTGTCGCCGAACAGGACGACCCGCCGGGCGTCGGCCGCGCCGTCATTGCGGTAGATGACGTGAGCGCCGGTGTGGAGCGTTCCCTCCAGTCCGAGACGCTCCCGGAGTTCGACGATCGGGCTTGCATGCACCCGAACCGCGTCCCGCTGGATGTGGTGCAGCGTCGTTCCCTCGTATCTCGGCGGCGTGAAGGCGATCCCGAGGTCGCCCGCCCAACCCGGATGGTATGTGGTCGGACGTTCCCAGAAATCGCGCACGGGACTGGCTTCGACCGCGCGGCAGATCGCGCGATACGCCACCATTCGGCCGGCGAAGGACAGGTGGCTGTCGGTCCGATAGTAGAGATCCTGCTCGCCTCTCTGGCGCCGCAACGGCCCGATCAGGTCGATCAGGGTTGATCGCCAGCGTGCCCGACGCCGCAAGACGAGATCGACGCGCAGGCGGAGAAGCGGAGCGTGCTTAAGATATTGATCCTCGTGGTATAACCTGAATGCTGGCGACAACTTCCAATCGAGATCGATCTGATCCAGAAGATTGTCATAGATCGTGATCTTTTCCGGAACGAGAATGTGCCTGTAGGCGACCCCCATCTCACGGAGCTTTCGCCTGCGATACAGGATCATGGTCTGCCAGTGCAGGAGAAAATTCTGAACGTCTGCGGATCTGACAAACTGCTCGCTGACGTTGTTGCTTCCCTGCAGAAGGAACAGGAAGCCTTCCTTCCCGATATGGATCTGGTCGGCGGCGGCCATAAATCGTTTCCAAGGTGAGCGCCCGAAGCGTGTCTCCGGGCGGTCAAGCGGTGGCGGCTGGCGGAAGCCAGGATGGCATTCTGATCGGCCCCTTGTCTCGATGATCGGTGTTGCAGGCAAGCAGATCGCTCAAGCCTCTCGAACGCGTCCGCGCCGGGATCCAACGCGCGGGGCGCGCAGGTTCCGCTTGCACCCACGCCGGGCAGCCGCTATAGGCCCGGCCCAACGGAGCCCGCACGGCTCCGGCCCGGGCGCGTAGCTCAGCGGGAGAGCACTACCTTGACATGGTAGGGGTCACAGGTTCGATCCCTGTCGCGCCCACCACTACTTCAGTGACTTAGCTGGCATTGAAGTAGTGATCCCAGGTTCAGCGAACCTGAAACCGGTTCGGCGAACCTCACAGGCAGGTTCGCATGACGACCGAACCCGAAGCCCTGATGGACCCATACGAAGCGCTTCGGATCATCGAGGTGTTCGTCCGGGTCGCCGAGGAAGCCGATAATCCGGACGCTGCGCCGATGATCCTGCGCCAGATCCAGAACGTGCTGGATAAGGCGCTGCCGAGGAAGGCGAGGCGGCGGCGGCGACCATGACCGACGAGCCCGACCCGATCCTTGAGGCCGCGGAAGCGCTCCGGCTCCTCAGGAAGAAGGTCGAGCCCTGGAGCGACGACTTCGCGCTCTGGCTGGTTGACGGCGAGACGCTGACCGACAGCGACCTTTTGGCTCTGGCTATCAGACTGGGCCTGATGGACTCGCCAGGGATGCTGCAATAGCCCGCCGACATGCCTACCGAACCGCACGCTCCGGTCCGAGGCCTCGCGCTGAAGGCCCTGCGCGCCGTGGCGGCCAACCCGGGTGGTCTCCGGATGCAGGCTCACCCGTCCGTCATGCCGATGCTGGTCGAGTTGGGACTGGTCGAGTCGCGCGTGACCCGCGGCCCAGGGCGCACGCGATCGGCGTGGTACTCGACACACGCCGGCCGATACCTGCTGTCCCAACTCGGGCGGCATGAGGTGCGGGCGGACTGAGCGGCAGGCGGCAGGCTACGCGCCGGCGGTCTGCGACGGCTGCTCCCGCTTCCGCACGATCCGGGCCCGATCCCGCAGCGTGACCATGTGCGTCGGCCATTCCTGGCATGCGGCCTCGAACGCGGCGAGCGCGAGGGCCAGCGGGTAGATGGTGGCCAGGTGTAGCTCGATGTTGCCCCCGACCTCCTTCCAGACCTCGATTGTGTAGGGCACGCCCGGCGGCACCGGCGGGATCTGCTTCACCGGCGGCGGCAGCGTGATCGCGGCGAGGCACAGGTGCTCGTATTTGCGCGCGGGCGGCGCCCCGGGCGGGCGCTGGTGGCGGCATGAGGCCGTGAGGTGGCGCAGCAGGTCGGTCGACGAGATGTCGGGCCCGTACCGCTCGATCAGGCCGCTTACCTGATACCGCCCCGAGCGCTTGCAGGCGGCGCAGTCCACGTAGGCCCGGCCGGGCTGCGCGTCGCCCAGACGCCCCATTCTGGTGCCCTTCCATCCGCGAACGGATATGGAACAGACCCCATGCCGGCGCAGGCTTCAACGGCGACGAGGTGGGCCCGCGAAAGGCGCGGTGGAGCTATGTGGATGGTGCTGAAAATCGCGAGCGGCGGCAGGCGCTTCCGCGGTCCGTCCCCTTCATATCCCGGACCCGCTGGAATACGAGGCCGAAGCCCCGGAACCTGAACTAGAGGCGGACGCCGCAACGGTCGCCGCGATCCAGTCGCCGTCGCTTGAGCCACTCGGTCGGCAATCCCGCTCCATCGCCTTGACCTGTCGGCGCCAAAGCCAGAGGCGGAGTGCATGGATAAGGTCGTGCATGGCCGCCCTCCGCGTGATCGCCGAGTGCAATGTGGCCTAGGACCGGCAGCCACTCAATGGGCAGGTTCGACCCAGAATGAAGCGATCGAGATACTGGCAGCCGCGTGGGGCTACGCCAGAGGCTGACGGAAGCGGCCTGGGCTGCCGATCGCGAAAGAGCTATCCATGACCGACGCGCAGCAAGCCTAAATCCAGGCGCTCTCGGACGTGCGCTCCTGGCACCGGTGGCAGCTCTGGCAGGCGATCAGCGATGTGCGCGCCATCCAACTAGATCGCTTTCGTCGACTTTTGACCAGTCATCGGCGAAGAGCGGAATAGGATCGACCGCGCTGAAGCGGACCAACTCGTTGGCAATTGTTAACCGTGAACGATTGCGAGCAACTGATCTTTCGCGTTCTTAACCTGGATTGAGTTCGGGAGGGTTTCTAACGGGGAACCCAAAAGCGGGTCGCCAAGTCAGAAAGATCGAACGATGTCCTCCATCACCCTGTCGGCCGCCACGCGTCAGAACCTGCTCTCGCTGCAGGACACGGCGCAGCTGATGGC
>NZ_JBKFBO010000042.1:0-220 GCF_053346215.1 Methylobacterium sp. A49B | reverse complement strand
GTTCTGGAACTCGACGTCGGCCTGGGCATTCAGCACGATCTTGGTGCCGGTGCTGTCGGTGGAGAAGATCGCGCCGGCGCCGAACGAGCCGTTGGAGGAGGTGCTGGCGGAGCTGACCGCGGCGTTCAGGGCCGCGACGGTGGCCGAGATGCTCGACGAGGCGGTGATGTTGGCCGACACCGAGGTGCCGTTGATGGTCAGCAGCACGGAGGCGCTGGAG
>NZ_JBKFBO010000041.1:0-240 GCF_053346215.1 Methylobacterium sp. A49B | reverse complement strand
CTCCAACGGCATCCAGTCGATCCAGGCGGCCAACCAGGGCATCACCTCGATCCAGAAGCTCGTCGATCAGGCCAAGTCGATCGCCAACCAAGCGCTCTCGACCCAGCTCTCCACCACCGGCACCGCCGCCAACGCCTACAGCGCCAGCAACTCCAGCGCCTCCGTGCTGCTGACCATCAACGGCACCTCGGTGTCGGCCAACATCACCGCCTCGTCGAGCATCTCGGCCACCGTCGCGGC
>NZ_JBKFBO010000040.1:0-291 GCF_053346215.1 Methylobacterium sp. A49B | reverse complement strand
CGCGGCGACGCGTTGAGCCGACCGGTACTAATCGCCCGACAGGCTTGATCGCTCCCGTGATCCGTGTCCGGACTGGTTCGGCAGCCGCAAGGCTGGCGAAGCCAGAGACACACGCAACAAGAAGACCCGCAGCAGACGCTGCATGCTTGCCGAACACAGCACTCGCCGTCGCAGCACCCTGCGAAGGCCAGTCCGAAAACAATTGCGATGCGCCGGTCTGGTGGCCTGAGCGGCGTGCCCAGAACCCGATCCCATCTCGAACTCGGCCGTTAAACACGCCAGCGCCCATGG
>NZ_JBKFBO010000039.1:0-200 GCF_053346215.1 Methylobacterium sp. A49B | reverse complement strand
TATACCCCGGCTCATCGGCGCCGGCCGCGGAAGTGGACCGGGCGCTGAGCCATCTTCTGACAAGCGGGCGGGCTGGCCGGCGGGATTGCCGGGCGGTCTTCTGTTTGCCTCTTGATGAGGCTCTGGTCTCTGGGCTGGAGCGGTTCTTTGACAAGTTGTGAATGAGGAAGGGAGACGCGGGCGGCGTTTGTCCTTGCGGC
>NZ_JBKFBO010000037.1:0-527 GCF_053346215.1 Methylobacterium sp. A49B | reverse complement strand
AGGCGCCGAGATCCTCGGGGGCGGCCATCAGCCCGGCGTCCCGGCCGGTGCGCACGTAGTGCAGGAACGGCGACTCGCCCGGGGCGAACAGGTGGCCGTAGGTCTCCTGGTAGAACGCGATCGAGAAGGCCTTGCTCGGGTCCCGGCCCTCGTGCTGCCCGTAGGCGACGAAATGGGCGAGCGGGGCGTGGGCGGCGTCGGGGTTGCGCTTGGCGTAGAAGGCGGCGTCGAAGAAGGGTTCGATCTCCCGGGCCTCTTCGGCGAGCGCCGCCTCCCGCGAATCCGGTTCGCCGTAGCGCGGGTGAAAGGCGCCGGCCGTGATGTCGGTGCCGTGCAGGAGTGCCGTGGCCAGGAAGTGGACCAGGGGCGCCAAGCCGGTCTCGCGCACCCCGGGATGCGCGTCGAGATAGGCCTGCCCGTCGAAATCCGGCCTGGGGTTGCGGCCCTTCCTCCAGCCGGTGTCGCAGTAGTCGCGCACCGCGTCGGCCTCCTCGGAGAGCCCGTAGCGCGCCCGGTAGAAGCCGTGG
>NZ_JBKFBO010000036.1:0-226 GCF_053346215.1 Methylobacterium sp. A49B | reverse complement strand
GCCAGTCGCTCCGGTCTCACCCGTGGCACCGGTCGAGCCAGTCGCGCCGGTCTCACCCGTGGCACCGGTCGAGCCAGTCGCGCCGGTCTCGCCCGTGGCGCCGGTCGAGCCAGTCGCTCCGGTCTCGCCCGTGGCGCCGGTCGAGCCAGTCGCGCCGGTCTCGCCCGTGGCACCGGTCGAGCCAGTCGCGCCGGTCTCGCCCGTGGCACCGGTCGAGCCAGTCGCG
>NZ_JBKFBO010000035.1:0-1611 GCF_053346215.1 Methylobacterium sp. A49B | reverse complement strand
CCGGGCGATGCGCTGTACGTCCAGGCCGCCTACGCGAACGGTGCCCAGATCTACTCCGGCTACTCCTCGTACTCGGGCACCTACGCCCAGTCGGCCGCGACCATCCAGGGCCAGAAGTTCTCGCAGTACTTCAACGACGGGCAGATCAACCCGTTCACGGGCCAGATCTCGAAGAACGAGAACGTCACCGTGTCGGCGGCGTATCTGCACTACTGGTCGCCGGAGTGGCGCTCGGCGTTCTTCGGTTCCTACGGCGAGCAGAACTTCGCCAGCGGCGCTCGGTTCGCTCAGGGTCAGCTGTCCAGCATCATCAGTGGCGCGAATGGCCTTGCCTTCGCAAACAACACTGTGGGAGCGCCCGGAACGCGGTTCTACGCTCTGAGCCAGGCGCTCCGCGACACCTACCAGTTCGTCGCCGGCGCGAACATCATCTGGTCGCCGGTCAAGGATCTCGATATCGGCCTGGAAGGCTTCTACACGCAGATCGGCGTGAAGAACGGCCGCGTCATCGACGCCGACAAGGATCCGACCGCCTACTCTGCGGCTCGTGTTGCGGCGATCAACGCCGGCGGCCTCGTCCGCACCACGACCTCGGACGGCGTGTCCCAGATCCGCGTCCGCGTGCAGCGCGACTTCTGATCCAAGACGGCGGAGCCGGGGCCTTCATCCCGGCTTCCCACCCTGTGCGATACATCTCTCAAGGCCCGGCTCACGCCGGGCCTTTTTCGTTCTGGCGCGCTCCCTGCGCGCGCCCGGCCCTGGCGCGCGCGAGTCGAGGCTTGCAGGCGGTTCTGCTGCGGGCGCGAGAGGCGTCCGGCCCTCGCCGTGGGCCGCTGCCCGCGAGACGATGCTGACGCCTGCCTGACCCGCCCTGCAGGCCGGGCGCAGCGGAGCGACGCTTGAAGCGGACCGCTCTGAGGTGCTGCCGCGCCCGATGCGGAACGCCAGCCTCCGCGCGCCCTGCCGTCCATCCTCACATCGCCTGCACGCACATGCGCGTCTGCCGCATCGTCGTCCACAGGACGGACCGCGAGCCGCGGACGTTCGAACAGGCGACAATCGCGAATCGCCGCCTCCGCCAGCCGACAGCCTGTGCGTGCCCAACAGCTTATCGAGTCGCTCATTCCGGGTGGGCCTCGGGTGCTCAAATGGGATCGAAGTAAAAATCGCTCAGTCTATGCCATATCCCCCGATATGCCGAAATATGATTTGTCAAAATCAGTATATTTCCTCTGAATATCTGATATATACTTCCATAATCTTCCGGCAAAGACTGAACTTGGCCATCGTAATCGATCAAAGACGTTGTCGTTCGGCAACAGAACGCAGATAAGGACGCAAAAGTACGGATCGTTCATTGAGGAATCAGATCTGCCGGGACAAGATCATCGTGCCTGGCGGAAGATCCGACGTAGAACTCGAGATCTGAGCCGACAGATAAAAATAATACGCAACAATCTGCAGCGCGTTTGGCTGTAAAAATGCCGTAAGGCACTGCATCTGGGTCTCGAAGCTTTGGATATGTCTATGAAGCTCTTGAAGAGCTCGTTGCTCGGGTCTGCAGCCGCGTTCGCGGCGGTGGGCGCCGCGCACGCCGCCGACCTGCCGGTC
>NZ_JBKFBO010000034.1:0-216 GCF_053346215.1 Methylobacterium sp. A49B | reverse complement strand
GGCCGTGGCTGGTGAGGTGGCGCTTGAGCGTCTTGTAGGTCTTGCCGTCGATGAAGCTGACGATGCCGTCGGGCCGGACCGACTTGCGGATCTGGGCCGCGCCGGGCTTGTCGACGTCCGCCGGGGCCGCCGCGCCGGTCTCGACCGTCAGCGTACCGGCGACGAGGCCGGCGATCGCGCCGTGCACGCGGGCGATCAGCGCCGGCAGCTCGGCGG
>NZ_JBKFBO010000033.1:0-456 GCF_053346215.1 Methylobacterium sp. A49B | reverse complement strand
GAGCGCGTGCTTTGCAAGCATGAGGTCGTCGGTTCGATCCCGTCTGGCTCCACCATTCTTTTGGGACTTGGCGTCGTGCTAACGGCAGCCAACCGGGAGAGTGCGTGTCGAGCCCGCTATCTGGAACATGAGTTTGCCGCGGCAATGATCAGCGAGGACCGTCAGGTTCGGCTGGACGTGCTGTTTGGCGAAGACATCAGTGACATCGTGAAGAGGGAATGTGGCCGTCAGGCGCGCGAAAGCGTCTGCCCGGCGGTCATGTTCGGCAAGCATACGGTGATCGGGTCGGAAACGATCTGATCACTGGTCTTTTTGTGACCGTGTCAGACTTTTGCGCTGGATCCTCTGGGCCCAGTCACAAAAGAACGGACATCGATCACGAGAGCGATCAAGTGCCTTAAGAGCATTCGGTGGATGCCTTGGCGCTGAGAGGCGATGAAGGACGTGGTACGCTGC
>NZ_JBKFBO010000032.1:0-237 GCF_053346215.1 Methylobacterium sp. A49B | reverse complement strand
CTTGGAGAAGTCCTGACGGTTCTGCACCACCGACAGGTTCGAGCCCAGCGTGCTCGCCGCCGAGTTGAGCGCGCTGCCCGCCTTGGTCAGCGTCGCCAGCGTGCTGTTCACGTCCGCGTTCAGCAGGAAGTTGCCCAGACCGTTCGTGCTCGACGAGCTGTTCGAGTTGGTGATCGAGGACAGGCCCAGACCGCTGGCGGTGGCGTCGACCGAGGCGACGTTCAGGTTCGAGCTGCC
>NZ_JBKFBO010000031.1:0-214 GCF_053346215.1 Methylobacterium sp. A49B | reverse complement strand
CGCGACTGGCTCGACGGGTGCCACCGGCGAGACCGGAGCGACTGGCTCGACGGGTGCCACGGGTGAGACCGGCGCGACCGGCTCGACCGGTGCCACGGGTGAGACCGGCGCGACTGGCTCGACGGGTGCCACGGGTGAGACCGGAGCGACTGGCTCGACCGGTGCCACGGGTGAGACCGGAGCGACTGGCTCGACCGGTGCCACGGGTGAGACC
>NZ_JBKFBO010000030.1:0-279 GCF_053346215.1 Methylobacterium sp. A49B | reverse complement strand
CTCGCCTGCGGCGCCTCGGAATGACGGCAGGCTCGGCCGATGTGCCAAGGGCTACGGCTGATATGCTCGGCACCGTCGTCCTTGCGAGCGTAGCGGAGCAAGCCAGCGGCGTCACGCCGGCCGACGTCGCGCTGCCCTGGGTCGCTTCGCTGCGCGCGCGATGACGGTCGAGCACGCGTCGATCGGGGTGCCCGACGGCACGAACCTTGACAATGTTCCTATTTTGTGCTTCCTGACCGCACCTGCCCGCGGCGCTTCGGGAGCGATCCTGTGGCGTCC
>NZ_JBKFBO010000029.1:0-45035 GCF_053346215.1 Methylobacterium sp. A49B | reverse complement strand
GGTAGACGCTGACATCCTCAGTCGCGTCAGCCGGACCCGTGTGGTTCTGGCCGCCGCCCATCGGGACCACGACACGTCGAACAACGCGGACGCCAACCTCGCGGCCTTCTGCCAGCGGTGTCACATGATCCACGACCGGCCGGAGCATCAGAGGCGGCGCTGGCGCACCCTGTTCCGGCGGAAAGCGCTCGGCGATCTGTTCGGAGGGCCCTACGACTAGAACCGGGCATCCTTTCACCTCCAGCAACGATCAGGAGCAAGAGCCTTCGCCACTCGGGTCCATCGTCGGTTGGAAGTTGCAGCTACAGAGCCGAATGAACGCTGAGTTCATCGAAGCGCTCCCCAAGGTCGGGGGTGAACGTCACCGCCGCCTCGATCAGCAAGAGCGTTGCCGCGATCACCACCGCTCCGGTGAGCAACCGTGTAATGGCCGCAGCGTGTGCGCGAGTGACGTGGATCACCGCGCAGCCCAGCGCGAAGGCGCAAACCTGTGCTGCGGGTGCGATCAAGCTCGTGGTCATCGCGGGTGCTCTGATCGCTGGGTCGGCGCGAAAGGGCCCGCCGAGTGGCTGTGTGATGAAGCTGAACGGGAACTGGAGCCCGTCTCGACGCGATCAGCGACGCGTCGGTTGACTGCTTCGCCGCCAAGATAGCTTGGGCACCAAGGATCGTGCGCCATCACAGCCCCCTCATGGCGAGCGGCAGGAGAACGCCGGTCAGGACGCCGTTCAGGCTCATGCCGAGACCCGCGAAGGCACCCGCAACCTCGCTGATCTGCAGCGCCCGCGCGGTGCCGATCCCATGCCCGGCGATACCGATCGCCAGACCCGTGATGCGGTCGTCCTCCACGCGCAGCCAGCGCTGGATCGCCGGTCCGGCGATGGCGCCGGTGATGCCCGTGCTAATCACCAGAACGGCGGTCAGGGCTGGTACGCCGCCGATCGACTCCGAGATCCCGACCGCGATGCCGGTGGTCACGCTCTTGGGCGCAAGCGACAAAAGCGTGATTTTGGTCGCACCCAGCGCCCAAGCGATGCCTACAGCGCTGAGGATGCCAGTCGGCAGCCCCACAAGGAGCGCCGCAGCGATCAGGCCACCCGAGGCGCGGATCAGTGTCGTCTGCCGGTACAGCGGCACGGCCAGCAGCACGACCGTCGGCGCAAGGAGGAACTGGATGAACCCCGCTCCGCGCAGGTACGTCGCGTAGGACGTGCCCGTGATGTTGATCATGATCACGACCAGGGCGATCGCGACCAACGTCGGGTTGAGGAACGGATTGTTGCCGCTCCAGCGCGCCAGGCGGACCGCTGCCAGGAAGGCGAGGACGGTCGCGCCCACTTCGAGGATCGGCTGCTCGGACAGGATGGCCCAGGGATGAGGATCAGGCACGAAGATCTGCCTCCCCGAGGCTACCGGCACCGACTTGCCTCCGACGCCTGGCCCATGAACGGACCAGCACGAGGCTCGTGATCGTCGCGAGCAAGGTGACGACAGTGCCGCCGATGATTGCCGCGAGGATGGGGACGAACTCTGCCTTCAGGACATCAGCGTGGGCAACGACGCCGACGCCCGCGGGAACGAAGAGCAGGCCGAACAGAGCGAGCATTCGGTCTGCCAGACGGCCGAGGTCGTCAGGCAAGGTCTTGTGCCAGAGCAGGTCCAGGTAGAGAAGCACGAGGCCGATCACGGGCCCGGGCACGGGCACGAGACCGAGCCGCATCAGGATCTCGCCCAGTCCCAACCAAACGACCACGCGTGCAATAGCTTCGAGCATGGAGCTAGGAGCCGTCGGGGGATCAGTTCTGGATGGTGCAATGGGCAACGTCGCCCGTCGGCAGAAACTCGCAGATGGTGATCGCGTCGATCCTGGTCGAAGACGAGGCGCTCGACGCCACGCTGATCGGCGGCGAGACGAGCATTGTCGCCACAAAGGCGGCGGCTGCCAGGGTGAAGCCGGCGGTGAAGAGTGTCACGATCCGCATGACCTATCTCCGATTGCGAGCGAGGCTTCGGTAGCCGGACGGCTCCGGACGATTAGCCTCGGCCGGAAGTGGATCAGCATTCGCAATGCGGCGCCTCCCCTAAAACGAGGAGATCGGTCCATTCATTCGAATGTGAATTGTTTTCGCTGAGAAATTATCTTCTCATACCGACATCGAATGCGATCAATGCTTCATTCCGAAACGAAGCATGGTGCTGATCTGCACAATGGATGGGCAATTGCGATGGAGGCAGCTCGCTTATCTCGTCTAATTGAGTCGATTTACGACTGCGCGATTGATCCTGCGCTCTGGCCAAGCACCCTGGAGCAGATCGCGGCCGCCCACGGCAGCATGGCTGCGACGCTCAACGTCATGGATTTTGTCACAGGCGCAGAACGCACGCTCGTGCACGTCGGCATCTCCGATCACTACCAGACGCTCTACCGGGAGCGTTACCAAGGCTGCGACGTGTTCGCCCACAGCCTCCTCCTCAGCCCAGTTGATCAACCGGCAACGTCCGAGGAACTCGCTGCCGAGGAGGAGCTGCTGCAGAGCCGCATTTACCGCGAGTGGGCTGTCCCTCAGGGCTTTCGCTACGTGCTCCTGACCGCCCTCATCAAGAACCAAGCACGCTTGGCGTTCATCGGCATCACCCGCAGCGAAGAGGGCGGCCCTTACGACGCCGAGGAACAGGCCCGCATGGCTATGCTGGCGCCTCATGTGCGCCGTGCGATCACCATCGCCGACCTGATTGATCACAAAACGCTTGAGCGTGACGACTTGGCGGCCACGCTCGACGGGCTCACGACTGCCGTGCTGGTGCTCAGCGCGGACGGACGGCTCGTCTATAGCAATGCAGCCGGACGAGCTGCGCTGGCACGTGAGGATCTGCTGCTCTCTCGGATCGGGATCGTCGAGCCGTGGGACCGAACTGTATTACCTGCCTTCCGCGCCATGCTCGCCGCGGAGGCTGGCGGAACCGTTAGCCTAGCGAGGCGCGGCAGAGGCAGTGCGGTCGTCTCGGCTCTGCCACTCAACAGCGGCCGCCGCCGCATTACCGCACCTGGGCAAAAGCGGGTCGCCTTGTTCGTGCAGGACAATCCGTGCGGTCCGCACGCGATCGAGCTGCTTGGGCGAGCCTACGGCCTCACTGGGGCTGAGCTGCGTGTTCTGCTCGGGCTAGCAGACGACGCCACACCGGCCGACATCGCGAAGCGCTACGGTATCGCCCCATCGACGGTACGCACTCACCTGAAGAGCCTATTCGCCAAAACAGGCGCCAAACGGCAGAAGGATCTGGTCAAGCTGCTGCTGTCCACGCCGCCCGTCGCGGCGAAGCCGCTGTAGATGGACTGATCGCAGGTTTGGCGCGCTCACCGGACCACTTCTTGGGCGATGTTGGCGAGGCCACCCCTGAACAGATCCTCGATCTGTGACACTGCGCCTTCATCGCATACACTCTGAAGGCGGAACGTCGCCCGCCATGTCACGACCGATCCGTTCCCGACCGGGAACACGGCGAGGACCGCGCGGTGCTGCTTCACTGGCCACGGGCTATGAACCAGGGCGTAGCTGTAGGTCATGGTGTCGTCGTCGCGGTCGAGTTGAACCTCGACGAGCGTGCCGATGCCTCGCACGCTGAGACTGCGAACAATCTGACCTCCGTCATGGGACAGGGCGCATGCCCGGGCTTGGCCGTGCCAGCGGCGGATATCGCAGAACTGCCCGATGACAGCCCACACGGCCGCGGGAGAAGCAGGAATTTTGCGGGTTTGCGACACCTCCAGAGTCGGGTTCCCCGACGCGCCGAGCAGAGTCATTGAGATCGCAGTCGCGACGGGGATACAGCGCGCTGCGAGCGCAGGAAGCAGCAAGCTCATCGGATCGCTCCTCTGCTCGGTGCAGCTGAGGTTGGCTCTGTGCAGCCAGGGTCAGGAATAGGGAGCGGAGTTCCAGCGTACCCTCCCTCAAACGGAGGAGTGCCTCGCTTTTTCCTCCATCAGCTGATCACCTTCGCGTTCGTCATACCGTCCGCATGCAGACCCTCACCGCATAGCTCCACCGGTTCTACCGCCCGCGAGAATTCTCACAGGGTCACCTCGGCTGAGGTCGACCGCTGCCCCTCGGCAGCCCTTCTTCGGTTCCGCTGGCCTCGTTTTCTCCAGATCTGGAACCTCAGTAGGCGTGCTGGTCACGCTTTTGACCCCTCCCCCCAATGAAGGGGTGGGCCGAGTGGCATACCCCTTGGCAAGGGTATCCCCGTCATGGGGATGCCTTGCCGGTTTCCGGGCAAGGCGGATCCAAGCCAACCACTCCGGGCTGATGATGCGGATCACGTTCGTGTCGTTGCGGAAGCCGGTGATCTGGCGCTCCTCGACGGTCAGGAGCCCGAGCTGCCGGGCTTCGCGGATCGCATTCTTGACGGTCGAGCGGCACACGCCCGCCACCGCGGCCATGTTCTCGATCGACAGCCGGCAGTCCTTCCGGCGTGCCGTCTCGGCCGCCACCAGGGCGAGGACCGCCTGCTCTGCCAGCGTGAACCGGGCCGCGATGGCCGGAGGAAGCCGCCCAGAGGCCGCCCAGCGGCGGCGGCGCTCTATCGAGGCATCCGTGCGCGGGCGCGAGCCGACGGCCCTCATGGGCGATCCTACGCGATCCTGAGCGGCAACCGCAGCCGCATCGGTTCTCGGTGGGTTCAGCCTCTGTCCGGCAATGTGTGCACTAGCTGACATTCTCCGCGCCTCGATGAGAACGGATAGCGACTCGGCCTCGGCCTCCGTCACCTGCCCTTCCCCATAAGCGCGCCAGAGCGCAGCCGTGACGGCCGGCAGCGCGGCACACGGGGCCGTCTCCGCCTGTCGGCGGATCTCCTCGGCATAGGTCATCAATCCCGGTCCTTCTCGGACCGCGGCTGTGAACAGGCACGACTTCATCGCTCCGGGAATTGGCGTTCCCGTTGACTCCCGAGGGGAGCTGTGGCTTCTGAGGGATTGTTCGGGGCCCTCGTTGGCCTTCTCGATTTCGCGGGCTCTCTGTTTGGCGACAGGGGGCCCGTAGTCGTTTCAGGGTCTCAGATCCGCGGTGGCTGCTCTCCTGGTGTTGGCCGCGACTCGCCAAAGGCGGCCGGGCCGGAACGGTCCATGTCGGCCGGGCGGCACGGTTAAGTCAACGTTGAGGGGTGATCAGCGCGACCATGCCGGCCGGACCCTCAACCTTAGCCAATCTGCGCAAGGCCGGATTGATCACAAGCTTTGAGGTCGTCGCGGCCGTTGACGCTTACATGCGAAACCCAGCAGCAGGGCCCTACCGCTTTGCCAGTGGCCACAGCCTCGACATCGCGGCGGCCATCGCAGCGTCAGCCGACTTCAAAGCGCTGGCAGCGCGGCCAGGACCGAAGGAGAAGACGCTTCGAACTGCGGTGACCATGGTGGCGATGGCAGCGCTATTGACGTTGCCCTGACCTCGCTGTGTTTCGGCACGGTCTCGCACTTGCCTCCACGGCCCGCTTTTCGCACCTTCGCAGCATGATCCGGTCGGAACTCATCGCCCGCATCGCCGAGCAGAACCCACACCTCTACGCCAAAGACGTTGAGGCGGTCGTTTCCGCCATCTTCGAACGGATTGTTGCGGCGCTGGCAAACGGTGACCGTGTCGAGCTGCGCGACTTCGGGGCCTTCTCGACACGGGAAACTGAAGCCCGCACTGGCCGAAACCCGCAATCGGGCGCCATCGTGCGGGTCGCAGCCAAAGCCCACGTCCACTTCAAGCCGGGCAAGGGAATGCGGACCCGGCTCAACCTTCAGAGGACCCACCCTGAACAGAAGGCCGAGCAACTTCTGCAGGCTGAACTTCGTTCGGCAGCCGCTGCGTGGCCCGCACGATCCTGACGTGTGGCGGCTCGGGGTCCCGAGCAAGGCGCCGATCTGCTGGTGAATGTCGAGCCGGCACCGGGCGAGCCGCAGCAGCTCGTCGCCGGCCGCGTTGAGGCCGAGACAATCAACACGACGGTGGGCGGAATGCAGCCGCCGGTCGAGCCAGCATGCTGAACGGCACTTGGCCAGTAGGCAGACGTTGTCTCAGCGAGCTCGAAGGACGCCTGCTATGCGAGCCCCGAACAACGACCCCGAAGCTCGCCGATGGGCGATCTGGAGCCTGTTCGCGATCCCGATCGGCGCTGTCCTCGCAATCTACCTCGGATGGCACCCCCTTGGGCCGGACATGGTCTGGACCAACGGCGGTAGTGACGGCCGCTGGCTGGGCTTGTTCATCGGCATCCTGTTCGTCGGCATGGGCGGCATGGCCCTGTGGAATTGGCTGTTCGCTCGGCCGCTGACGCCGGAGGAAGAGCGGATGCGCGACATGATGCGAGACTGGCAGCGGGAGCGCGATCGCTTCACGGGCGGGGGCGGCTCCTAGCAGGAGATCAACGCGCATCAGGCGTGCTCCAGCAGGTCGACGAGGAACGAGCCAGCCGCCGCGATGACGTTGCCGCGCCCGCGCCAGGGAAGCACGACGGCCTCGGGTTGGGGCTCGGCCAGCACGTCCGGCAGAACGACCTCGGGCGCCTCCTCCTCGCGATCCTGATCGCCGCCGCGCAGCCATGTCACTTGCGAGCCGGTGGTGTTCTCGGGAGCGGCCAAGGACGGCTCATCGTCCCCGCCGTCCTCGTGGTCGGCGTCGCCGTCCATGCGGTCCAGCACGGCGATGATGCGGTCCGCCGCGTCGAGGGCGGTCTGCGCCGCCTCCTCCAGGCTGGCGCGGAGCGCCGGCCTGGCCAGCGGCTCCGGGAGGATCGGAGCGGCCGGCTTCGGTCGCGGGGTGAAAGTGAGCACGTCGCCCATGATGTCGAGTCTCAGGTGAAGGATGGCCCGGCTGACCCGGCCGGGGCGGTACGCAGGTACGCGAAGGGATGGGTAGCCGCTGTCAGCGGCCCCGGCGCTCGGCCTCGGCATGGGCCAGCAGATCACGGGCGAAGGCCTCGGTCTCGTCGGGGTCGCCGTTCTGGATCACCGGCAGGGCCAGCATCTCCAGCCGGGTCTCGCGGTCGCTGTTGAGCAGGGGCGTGCGCCGCCTCGCCTCGTTGTTGGCTGCGGTCTCCACGTCGGTCAGGGCATCGCCGAGCCACTGCATCAGCTTGCCGGCAGCGTTGTAGTCGTCACCTGAGCCGCGGGCCTTGCATCGGGCCGTCCACACGGTGGCGTAGGCGACGCCGCCTACGAGGTCCGCGAGGTCGTGAAGGGCCTGCAGTTCGTCCAGCGAGGCAGACGCGAAGTCGATCATGCCGACGAGGCTGACAGCGGCGGGGTGTTCGCTGGCCGGCTGTTCTACTGGCTGGGCCTCCGACTCGACCGCCTCGGCAATGGTGCCGCTGTCCTGGCCTAGCACTGCGGATGAGCCCGCCACCAAGTATCGGGTGCGCGCTAGGTCCAGCAGCTTGCCCCAGCCTTCAAAGGTACGCTGCGCGCTCTCCAGCGCCGCGAGCATGGTGACGGGCACCTCCGCGTCGCGGTCGCCCCCCTTCTTGATGAAGGCGACCAGTTCGGGCTTGGTCATGCGCAGCGTCCGGTCGGCGACGTGCATGCCGATGGCGTGGTGAGCGAACTTCTTCATCCAGCCGTTCGGGTCGCGGGTCGGCGTGTCGAAGGTGTAGGCGGTGAAGTCGAGGCTGGCGGCCTCCTCGACCGTGGCGGGGTGGTCATCGTTCGCCACGGCGTCGTCCTGCACGTCGCGCCAGAGCGAGTGCGACAGGATCTGATCCGGATCCGGCTCCTCCGGCAGTTCCGCGAGCAGGGCCTTCCGCTGGTAGTGTGAGAGTGCCCGAAGCTTCACGCGGAAGCCGGCGGCCGTGAGAGCTGGCAGTGCGGCTACCTTCTCGGCGAGGTCGGCTGCGGCTTCACCGGCTGCCTCGGCCTCCCCCTCAAGCTCGGGCGTGACATGCTCGGTCTGGATCCGGAACAGTTCCGTCCGCCACGCATCCCAGGCGAGCACGATCTCCTCGGCGCGCGCCTGAGCCTCAGGATGGGGAACGATCTCGTGCCGCTTTCCGGGGTGGTCAGGGTTCTCACGCTCGCCGGGGCGGATCGGGCGCAGCACCTCGTGCATCATCGGCATGATGCGCCGCAGCCGACCTACATCTTGATAGTGAACCTCACGCCCCTCTAGCGCCTCGGGCATCATCCAGTTCTGGTGCACGTTCAGGCGGGCGTCGGAGGCTCGGTAGATCAGGCAGGCCGGGCGCTGGGGCATGTGCCGGTCGGCTTCCCGCTGGGCCGCGTTGCAGGCCTCGCCGGCTGCAATCTCGCGGGCACGAGCGGCCTCGAATTGGCGCCCGAGCCGCAGCAGCTCGGCATCCACCTCAATCTCGGGTTCGCCGATCGCGAGGATGTCCCGCACAAGGCTCTCCTCAAGCCCCTCCGGCCAGGAAACCTCCTCGTTGCGCTGGGCGACGCGGGCCTTGAGCTGCAGCCCTGCCAGCGTCCTAGCGGGCATGTTGGAAATCTGGCCCTCGACCTCGCACAGGTCGTCCATGGCTTCGGCGGTAGCGAACTCAGCCTCCTCGATGCCTGTGCGCTGACGCCAGCCGGGGATGAGCCTCGCCCACTCCGCGATCGGCTCGCGCGGCGGTGGCGCCTCGACGTTCGGGGCGTTGTCCGAGATGGTGTCCTGCTCCTCAAGGGCCCTCGTGTAGGCGGCTGCACGAGCCTCCCATTCGGGTTGCAGCGCCAGCAGTTCAGCGTCGCGAGGATCGGGTGTGATCTCGGGTTCCGCCTGCATCACGGCGGGCTGACGGGTCACGCGGGCAAGGTCGGTCTGTAGGCTAGCGGCGCGCTCGCGCAGGCTAGCAGCAGGGTCGCGGCGGATCAGCTTCTGGAGGGACGTGCGCAGGGACATCGCGGGATCCTCGGGTGAGGTCGCGGGCGTCCGGCCCGCTCGGGTTGCGGGCTGCGTTCAGAGGAGCGAGGCGAGGCCGGTCAGGACCATGCCGCCACCGATGATGGCGAAGGCGGCCAGCAGGTTGTTGGCGATGTCCATGACCCGAAGCGCCCGGGCGGTCGCGGTGTCGGGGCGGTACGGCTCCACGGCCTGCCAGGGTTCGATGGTCCCGGGTGGGTCCTCGTTCGGGAGGGTCAGCGGCGCGGACTGATGATACCGATCGACGCCGGGTAGGAGCCGTGTCGTACCGAGGCGTCCGGACGGCGCAGCCTGCGGGATCACGACCGGCGGCAGATTGGTGCCGAGGAACAGCGTCAGATCGGCGGCGCGGGCTTCGGCGATGCCGTAGGCGGGCTGGTGCCCATCCTTGAACTGCGCCTCCTCCGCCAGCCACCAGCGCAGGTGCGCCCGTAGAGCCAGGGCGCCGAACCGGCTGGAGCACGCGGTCGAGGTCAGGGTGTCGCTGGCGTCGTCGTAGGCCGCCTCAGCGCGCAGGGACGCATCCCCCTCGGGGGCGATCTGGAAAGCGTCATAGGCGGCGCGGTGGTGCTCGATCAGAGCGTGGATCGGATCGACTGCGGTCGAGACGTGCGAGATCATTCCCATAGTTCAGGGCTCCAAGCTTTCAGTGTTTCAGGGTTTCAGGTTTTAGGTTCTTCCGGAAACTGGGAGATGCGGAGGTTCAGTGTGCGCTGGCGCGGCGGGCGGCCTTGGCGACCTGCCACGCAGCCTTGAGGGCGGAGGACATCGCCTGAGGGCGGGAGACGCCGCAGCGCTCCATGATGCCGGTTGCGGCCTTACAGGCGGCGACCATGATCGCGGTACGGTCATAGCGGCCAGCGACGACGAGGGGGCGGGTGCGGGCGCCGACCTGGATCAGAGCGCGGGCGCCGAGCAGACCGGCGGGGATCGTCGGGCGCGCGTCGTGGAGGCTACGGGAGAGGCGGGTCCAGGAGACAGTGCGGAAGGGCATCGAGGTACATATCCCTGTGTGTGAGACATAGGATATGCTTTTGTGGTGTGCTGTCAATAGCCCTATGCGAGAGACATTGCCTTTGCCGCTCCTGTCGCCTATCTTCACCGTGCCCAGTGCCGCCCGCGATCCAGATGCCGCCGAAACCGCTTCGCCTCACCCCACGCCTATGTCGCGCTGGCCGCGCCCTGCTCGGTTGGCGTCAAGCTGATCTGTCTGGGGCGTCCGGCGTCCCAGAGCCGACGATCAACGCGTTCGAGGCCAAGCCGGAGACCGGGCGGATGATCACCGCGAACGCGCGGTTGTTGATCGAGGCGTTCGAGAAGGGTGGGCTGGAGTTCATCCCTGAGAACGGCGGCGGGTCCGGGCTTCGGTTCCGGCTCCGGCTCCGGGAAGACGGCACCAGGGACGAGCACTGAGATGCCGATCCCCGCCTTCACGATCGATGGTGTTCTCCCGCCCTTCGTTGGCCCGCATGGGCCGGGCGGAGCGCGCGAGGATATGACCCCTTACCGAGCGAGCGCGCAAGAAGTCGTCAACACCTTCGGGACCAGCGCGCGACGCCAAGACATCTTGCTTGGATGGCTAAATTTCCGCTCAAGTCTCCGATCGTCCGGCATCACTCGGGGCTTCCAGTGGATTGATGGGAGCTTCGTCGAGCAGAAGGACCCGAAGGACATCGACGTGATGACGTTCTTCTACAGGCCAGCCGCACTCCAAGACCCTGCTCAGAGGGCACTATGGGTGGCGACGCATGGCCATTTGTTGAACAGAGGTATAGTGAAGTTCTTGTACAACGTGGACTCCATGTTGCTCGACTTGAACGGCAGCCCAGAGATCCTGGTGGACAGCACCCGGTATTACGGCAGCCTTTTTTCCCATCGCCGCGGTGATAATGTCTGGAAAGGCATGTTGGCGGTTCGTTTAGAGGATTTGGCAGACGATCAGGCGGCGCTCGCGGCGATCAGCCCGCCACCCACCATCGGCGTCCCGGGAGTTGGGCCATGAGTTCGCTCAAAAAGATCGAACGCGACCAGCGGGCCGCCGAGCTTTCGTCTGTCAACGCTCTGATCGACCGGCTCACCGACGAGGATTTCATCACGCGTATTGGGCTTGAGGCGCGCCGAGATGAGATCGCCGCCGATCTCGTCGCTATGGGTGAGGAACCTGAGTCTCCGACCGCGTCGGCTGCGCTGTTCTTCGGAGGTCGGCCGGTTGCTGGCTCCCGTGGGATCGAGTCCGAGTTTGGGGGGTCTGCGGTCAGCAAATTTCAGGACCTTGTCGCGAAGCTCATGGCGGATGAGGCGGGATCGCTCGGTCAGCGAGGCGTCGTACCGAACAAGGGCGCGGCAACGCTGCACATCACGAACGTGGTGCGCGGGTCTTTCGGCTTCCTCCTCGAAGAGGTCGAGCCTCAGGGTGAGGCACTTGATACGTCCCTCAAGGTTGCCGTTGATAACGCGGCGCAGCTTCTGGGCGCATTCAGCGAGACGAGCGAGGACAGGTTCCGCGCTACCGTTGAGAACATCGATCAGCGTGTGCTGGCGACCGCACAAGAGTTCTTCTCGCTTATGCGGGCGAGCGGCGCCACGTTCCGACTTCTGGCAGGGGACGAGGATCGATCCTTCGGGCTCGACGATGTCTCCCGGGCAGCCGAGCGCGCATCCTCCACTCGTGTCACCGAGACGCCAGAGCAGATCGAGGGGCAACTGGGTGGCGTGCTACCTGACGCGCATCAGTTCGAGTTTCGCAGCACGATGCGGGGCCCCATCAAGGGGGGCGTTGACCGATCCATCCCTGCGTCCGATCTCGCTGAGCTGAACCGCACGATGGTCAACGTGGACGCCGTTGCGACTTTGAAGGTACGCCGCGTACTCCGTGACGGCGAGGTCGTCCGCGAGAGCTTCACGCTGATCCGCCTGGAGCCGCGACAGGAAGCTCCCGCGGCGCTCTAATCGGGCTGATCTACTCCACCGTGTGCCACTTCACAGGCGGTAGGGCTGGGCCGGGTGTCGTCGCGTCCCGCTGGTAGAAGGTCCGCCGATCGCCGGTCACGGCCTCGGCGACATCGTCGATCGCCTCGATCACCTTCGAGGTCGCGGTGTAGAGCGGGCCCTGCGGCTTGGCCCTCGTGAGGACCAGGACGCACTGCTGCCGCCAGCGTCGGATCTCCTCCAGAAACGCGACCTCCTCGGCCCGCACGAAGACCCCTCGCCTCACCATTCTGCCGCTCCGCACCGTTCGGCGAGGACATAGAACTTTTGCGGAACATCGGGAATGGCGGTCCGTCCAATCTCGGCTTGGACGGACCGCCATTCCGGACCAGCACTGCCGAACTATGAGCGGCCGGAGAGGACGCGTCTTGCTGATAGCCCATCCCGTGAGCGCTCAAACGACACTCTCATCCGCTCGCGGCATTAAGTGCAGGTAATCTGGGTTGAAGCCGCAGAACGCCCGCAGCCGCTCCACGTCCGGCACTTCCAGGCGCCGATGGCGCAGCACGATTAACCCAGCCTCACGCAGCCCCTGCAACGTGCGGTTCACGTGCACATCGGTCAGGCCGAAGATGTCAGCGAGGTCCCCCTGCCGGATCGGCATGGGACAGCTATTCTCGTCGGCCAGACCAACCACCTGAAGCCGTAGCAGCATTTCGCAGAAGAAGTGGGCCAAGCGCTGATCGGCAGATCGCTGACCAAGATTGACCAGCCACTCGCGTAGCACAGCTACGTCCACCAAGGTGGCCCATCTCAAGGCGCGAGCGAGACGCGGATGGTTCTCGATCAACTCCAGGATTGTCGCCCGCGGGATCTCCACCACAGTGCACGGCGTGAGCGTGGCGATCGTGTGGTCCATCCGGCTCAGGAGGGCGACGTGCAGGTCACAGAAGTCGCCGGGAACCAGCACGGCCATGATCTGACGGTTGCCGCCCTCCATCATCTTGTAGCGACAGGCGAAGCCGTCGAGGACGAGATGGACGTTCTCGGGTCGATCGCCCTGCTGGATGAGGTCTGCCCGACGCTCGACGGTTTGGACCGTCTCGCACACGCGTCGAACGAGACAGCGATCCGCCTCGGTCAAACTGCCAGCGTATTCAAGCTTGCGGATCAGAGGATTTGTTTCCATCCGGGCATACCACCGCGCATCTTGCGGTGCCCCCTCCCGCTAAACTGGTCTGTCCGACTTGCGCCGCTGGCTCGACAGCACCGGAGCCTCCTGTGAGACGATGTCGAGCCGGAACAATACCAGCCTCCGCTCGTCCGTCACCTCGATGTGCCAGTCCTCGCCGAGGGCAATCTTCTGAGCCTCGTCCGTGAAGATCGCGCCTGCCAAGCGGATCGCCTCGATCCGCGCCGTCTGCCAATCGGCCAATTCGGTGCCCGTGTCGTCGAGTGAACTCGTCCCGTCGTACACGTTGAAGAAGAACCTTGGCACGGATACCTCCGCCGTTCAGGCGGGGACCAAAGTCCTCATTCGGGGCATGCCCAGAGATGGCCCGCGATTGTCGCCATCTTCGATGATTTCGACCAAGATTTCTATTCGATAAATTAGTTTTTCGACCGGCGTGTTGGTCTGCCGCACGCGTCGATGTGCCGAGCAAGCATCAGGAACACAGGCGGCGATTACGTTGATCTCAGATGCAGGTAGGCTGGATCGAAGCTGCTGTACGCCTTCAACTGCGGCACGTTCGGGATGGTGAGCCGCTTGCGCTTCAGCACGACCAGATCGAGTTCCCGTAAGTGCCGGAGCGTGCGGTTAACGTGCACGCTGGTCATCCCCAGGAGGTCTGCGAGATCGGTCTGCGTCAGGGGTAGATCGTAGCCGTCGTCGTCCGCAAAGCCGACCAGTTGCAGGCGCAGCAGCAACTCGCAGAACAGGTGCGCCATACGCTGGGGAGCTTCGCGCTGGCCCATACCGGCCAGCCACTCGCGCAGGATGGCCTCATCGACCAGCGTCGCCCACCACAGCGCGCGGGTGATGCGCGGCTCGCTGTTCGTCAGGTCGCGCACGGTCGCGGCTGGGATGTTCACGATCGTGCACGAGGAGGCGGCGGCGATCGAGTGATCCATCTGGCCGAGGATCGCCACGTGCAGGTCGCAGAAGTCTCCCGGCACCAGCACGGCGACGATCTGGCGGTTGCCGTCCGGCAGGATCTTGTACCGGTAGGCGAAGCCGGACAGCACGAGGTGTACGTCGCTCGGCGGCTCTCCAGCCTGGATGATGTCCTGGCCAGCCCCGACGTGGCGCGTGCGACTGCATAGTTCGGTCAGCACCGCACGGTCCCTGCCCGTGAGAACTTCAGCCGCCTCCAACTTCCGGATCAGCGGGTTGGTCGTAGGCTCGACACTGAGGGGCATGAGGTCGGCCTCAGCGGTTCAGCCAGACACCGGCATAGCTCAGGGTCGCGGAGAAGATCGGTCGCCCATTCTCGTCGGTGACCAGAACGACGAAGGAGCGTCGGTCGCCGTCCTTGGGGATCTCGTCGCGGGCGATGTCGGGCAGGGTGCGGATCGCGATCTTCCGAGCCGCCTCGTCGTCGGCGCATTCGGTGCCGGTATTGTCGCGGGTCGAGCCGCCGTCGTGGATGTCGAAGAAGTAGCGGGGCACTCGTCGCGCTCCCTCTGGCATGAGCCGGGAGCACAATCCTCTCACAGTCACTGACGGCTCGGGCCAGGGTCAGCGATGGGTGTGCCTACCTCTCATCAAGCAGAGGCACCTTTACATAGGTGGGAAATTTTCGTCGGGAATTAACGTTTGTTGTCGTTGTTCACGAGTTCTGATCGGCACGGATGACGCCGCAAGCCCCCTTTCTATTGTTGCGCTGGCTGGCCGTTTCACTCTGCTCGTGTCGAATGGCAGCAGGGCTATGCTGCCCTGACGGAGCATGAGGCCCGTGTATAAACCGCCACGATCACGGTGTCGCGCGATGTGTAAGCAACGTAAGTTGGTGCATCGATCGTCCGCGAGCGGACAGATTTTGCGCACAGCGCTGTGGGCGCTACCAATTTCATGGATGCGCAAGCGTGTCAGATCCAATCGTCAGCACAGCCGAGGCCCCACCCGGTCAGCGAACTTACCGCGCCTATCACCTTGACCGCGATGGCAGTGTGCGACGAGCGGAGATCATCCACGCGGAAACGGATGATGAGGCGAAGGTGATTGCGGCGACGCTCGTGAATGGCTGCGGCATCGAGCTTTGGGAGCGCGCGCGCTTTCTCGGCAGCTACCCACCGTTGGACGCACCTCCGGCTGCCGATTGATCGTCAGGTTGCACAACAAGCGTCAGATCAAGGGTTCGACGCTGTCCGCATGTCGAGAGCCGCCACTCCCTGATCGGCAGTTCTCACCCCTGAACCGTAAAGCCCATGCTGATGGCAGTCTTCACCATCGTGCGGCGCAGACCCGGGGTGGTGTCCTTGTCCGCCAGCAGCTTCTTGGCCTGGGGGTGCATCTCGATCGCCTTGGCCACGTCGATGGTGTGCCCCGACTTGAAGGCGAACGGCTTGGCGTCCTCGCCCTTCAGGTAGGCGGCCGTCGCCGCCGCGATCTCCTCGTCCGTCACCTCGGATTTCCGACGCAGGTCGCCGACGCTGGGGATCTCTTTGGCCATGCGCTGCCCCTACTCCGCCCGCCGGGGAGCGTCCACCATCGACGGGTCGGCCGGGTGTGGCACTACGGTCTTCCGGAATTCCGGGTTTCCAGAACCCCCGTTGTCCGCAGTTCCGCGATCCCGTGTTTCCACGTACCCTGAAGGTCGGTGTTCCGGGGTTCCCGAGCCCGTGAAGCCCGCACATCAGGGAATGCTTAAGCCCTGCTTTCCATGATACCGGAGCGCCCGAAGTGCCGAAGCCCGGAAACCCGCAATGCATGTGATCCTGGTGGCGACGCAGAAGGGCGGCGCAGGCAAAAGTACCATCAGCGCGCACTTCGGAGCGTTGGCCGACCGTGAGGGCAAGACGCTCCTCGTGGATGCCGACCCGCAAGGCTCGCTCATGGGCTGGTATCAGAGCCGCAACGCCGAGACGCCGCTCCTCGTCCAGGCCGATGCCAACAGCATCAGCGGGGTTCTCGACGCAGCCGCGGCCGAGGGCATGGACTGGGTCATCATCGATAGCGCCCCGCACAACGCGCCGCTGATGGCAGCCCTGATGACGCGCGCGAGCGTTACCGTCGTGCCAGTCCGTCCGGGACCGTTCGACCTTCGCGCGGCCGGGGCAACCCTGGAGATGGCGCGTGCCCTCAAGGCGCCGATCGCCTGCATCATCAACGCGGCGCCCCCGATCACCCGCGAGAACGAAACCTCGATCGTCACCGAGGCCAGGACGTTCCTCGCGAACATGGATGCCCCTGTCCTTCCGGGTCAGATCTCCCAGCGGGCGAGCTTCTCGCACGCGCTGATCACCGGGCAGTCCGTGTCGGAGTACGAGCCGGACGGCCGTGCCGCCGCCGAGATCCAGGCCATGTGGTCCGCCGTGACCGAGTTGGCCCGCGCCTTCCCCCGCAACGCCAAGAACTGAGGCCCCGATGTCCAAGCCCGCCCGCGGTTCGCTCGCCAGCATGGCTGTGCCGAAGGCCGTGTCGTCCTCGCCCGCCCCGGCCGTGTCCACCCCCGACGCCGAAGCCCCGCGTCAGGAGACCAAGCTATCGGCCGAGCCGACGCCGCGTCGGGCTCCCGTTGACATGAAGACGGTGCAGGTCCGCATCAACAAGGCAGGTTGGAAGGCTCTGCGGGATCTGGGGGACGACAACGACAAGAGCCTTGAGGCGCTGATGGTCGAGGCGCTGAACGACGTGCTGTTGAAGTACCAGAAGCCGCCGGTCGTACAGCGCCGGGTCGGCGAGCGTGGGCAGGAGCGGGAAGGGTAGGGCCGCGTCGATGCCGCCTCGGACAACAACGGCACCGAACTTCCGCCCGGCCGACGCCGATGACCTCCGCAAGATCGAGGTGTGGCTGCGGGAGGAGCGCGCGGCCACGGGTGAGGGCTTCTACTGCAACTGGAACATCATCACCGGGGCGCTCAAGACCGGCGAACTGTTCGTCGTCGATGTCGATGGTGAGCCGGTCGCCTTCCTCGCGAATGAGGGCAGCCACCACAATATCGCTGAGGTGCGTCCGGATCTCCGCGGCCTGGGCTACGGCAAGGTGATCGCAGACTCGATGATCGCCCAGTCGGAAGCCCTCGGGTTGAGCATCATCGAGATCGCCTGCGCGCCGGAGGAGTCCGCGTCGTTCTGGGCGAAGAAGGGGTTCACGCCCGTGCCGTCGCGCCAGGGCTACGGCGGCGGCATCTACGCCTACCGCGAGATCCCTCGGCCCCAGAAGCTCGGCCGCGGCCGTCGTGTCTCGTTCGCCGTCCGGTTCTTCGAGGAACGCGCGCGGTTCTCTGGCGGCGAGCCGTTCCGGGTCTACGAGGGCGAGGGGGAGAAGATGCGCAGTGGTCGCGTGCGCCTGCCACAGCGCGCGGTCTGCTACGACCCGAAGTTGGAGCACCTTCTGGACTGCTACGCCGAGATTGAGGTCGAGGGCACGCGCCTGTTCTTCGACAAGACGAAGCGCGACGCGGCTCGGGAGTTCGGCGTGCGCTTCGACGAGGCCCGCATCCCCTACATCGAGGCCATCCAGCTCCCCGGCTGATGAAGATCGTTCCGCCGTGTTTCAGAACGCTTTGGTTCAGGGTTTCAGGGATTACGGTGTTCGGGCTTGCCGGAATTCCGGTCATACTCTAACTTCCTGTAAGTGGTGTTCTCGGAAGTTGGCAGCAGGTGCGATCAATGAGAAATCCGCCCGAGGACAACACCGCCGCCGCCCGGAGCGCGGCACGCCGTTTTCTCGCAGAACTGCGCGATGCCGCTGATGTCGTCGGGTCGGCTGGATGGGTGAGCATCCCCGAACTCGTCAGCCGCGCTGCCGCGGATGCAACCCGTGAAGCCGAGAAGTGGTCCACCCGGTCCGGGCGTCAGCGTTTCCTCATCGAGTTGGCGGCGGAGGCGCGAAGCGAATGGATGGTGCAGCCCGAGCCGGACGGAGACAGGGCGAAGTTCTACGCCGCGCTTCGTGACCGGATCTCGGAGTTGGCGGCGGCTGAGCGGTGACGTGATGGCAGACCCATTCGACGAGTTGCGCGACGCCTGCTCGGCGGCATCCCGGAACCTCGGCTTCGCCACCGATCCGCAACGACTGCCGCCGGAACTCTGGCAGCGGGTGCTCGCCGCCGTCGAGGCAAAGGCGCGGATGCGCGGGGTCAACCTGCCGGATGGATGGCGCGAGGCGCTGGCCGAGCAGATGGGGCGCAACGACGCCGACGCGTTCACCGGCCCGGAAAGCTGACCCGATGACCGACCTCATGAAAAACGGCGCCGTTCCAGAGGTCGGGTTATCCAGCCAACCGGCCCCGCCGAACCCCGCCGAATTTCAATTCGAGCGACCGGACTGGACGCTGTTCCGAAGCGCCGACACCCTGTCGCAGAAGGCCGGGGTCCGGAAGCACCTGCTGCGCCGCCTCGTCCTGAAGGAGTTGACCGACAACGCCCTCGACAGCGGCGCGCGTGTCGTGACCGCGACCCGGGACGGCCCAGACCGCTACATCGTCCGCGACGACGGCAAGGGGATCGAGGGCGGCCCTGAGGCCGTCGCCCGACTGTTCAGCGTCAATCGCCCCCTCATTTCCTCCAAGCTCTGGCGCCTGCCGAGCCGGGGCGCGATGGGCAACGGCCTGCGCGTCGTCGTCGGCGCGGTCGCCGCCTCCGATGGCGCCCTGGTGGTCACCACCCGCGGCCGACGCCTCACCCTCGTCCCGCAGCCAGACGGCTCCACGGCGATCGAGCGCAGCGAGCCGGTCGAGGCGTTCACCGGCACGACGGTGGAGATCACCTTCGGCCCGGCCCTGCCCGGTGACCTGGGCGCGCTCGAATGGGCCGAACTCGCCATCAGCATGGCCGGGGGCGGGGAGTCCTACACTGGCAGGCCGTCACCTTGGTGGTACGACGCCGACGCCTTCTACGAACTGCTGCAAGGTGCTGGCGATCGGCTCCTGCGCGAGTTCGTGGAGCGACTGGACGGCTGCACTGGGGGGAAGGCCGGGCGCATCACGAAGGCGTTCAAGGGATTGCCCTGCCGCTCGCTCACCCGAGAACAAGCCACCGAGTTGCTGATCGTCTCCAGGTACGAGGCGCGCCCGGTCCGACCGGAGCGCCTGGGCCAAGTCGGACGAACCGCCAGTGCCGCGGTCTCGTACTCCTGCCAGCGCGGCACGGCCTCGATCGGCGGCCGGGAGCCGAAGGCCGAGATCCCGTTCGTCGTTGAGGCATGGGCGACGGCCGCGCGCCGGGACGAGACCGGCGACGACATCGAGATCCTGATGAACGTGAACCGCACCCCGGCGGTCGCGGCGATCGAGGCGTGGCGGGTGAAGGGCGATCTCGCCCTGACCGGCTGCGGGCTGAACCACAGGTGCAGCCGGATCGCGCCCGGGCGCTACTCCATCACCATCAACCTGACCACGCCGTGGTGCCCGGTGACGACGGACGGGAAGGAGCCGGATCTCTCGCCCTTCGTGCTGGAGATCGCCGCAGCCGTGGAGCAGGCGGCGAAGCGGGCGCGGGGCGCGATGCCTCGCCAGCCCTCCGCGATCACCACGGGGACGACGCACAAGGACATCATCCTCCGCCACCTCGACGTGGCCGTGGCCAAGGCCAGCGGCGACGGTCAGTACCGCTTCAACCAGCGCCAGCTTTTCTACGTGCTGCGGCCCATCGTGATAACCACCACGGGCAAGGAGCCAAGCTGGGAGAACTTCTGCAAGATCATCACGGACTACGAGTCCGAGAACGAGGACATCCCGGGCATGTACCGGGACCCGCGGGGCACGCTCTACCATCCGCACTTGGGCCAGGACATCAGCCTCGGCACCCTCGCGGTCGAGCAGTACCAGCGCCCAGCCTGGACGTTCGGGCAGATCCTCTACCTGGAGAAGGAAGGGTTCTTCGAGGCCCTGAAGGCGGCCCGCTGGCCCGAGCGGCACGACTGCGCGCTGGTCACCTCGAAGGGGTTCACGACCCGGGCCGTGCGGGATCTCCTCGATCTGCTCGGTGAAGGAGACGAGCCGATCAGGGTGTTCTGCGTCCACGACGCCGACGCGTTCGGGACCATGATCTTCCAGACGCTCTTGCACGAGACCAAGGCCCGGGCGCGTCGGCGCGTCGAGGTGATCAACCTGGGCCTCGACCCGTGGGAAGCTCTCGGCATCGGACTGGAGCCCGAACGCGTCGAGGCATCGGACCGGAGCAAGGCCGTCGCCGACTACGTCCAGATCCGGTCGGACGGGCCCCGGTGGGTGAACTGGCTTCAGACGCAGCGCGTCGAGTTGAACGAGATGACGACGCCGCAGCTCATCGCGTGGCTGGACGGGAAGATGCAGGCCCACGGGGTCGGCAAGGTGATCCCGCCGTCCGCCATCATCGTGGACGAGACCGAGCGGCAACTCGCCGAGCAGGTCGAGCAGCGGATCACCGCCCGGGTGCTGCGCGAGGCCAAGATCGGCGCCCAAGTCGCGGACGCTCTCGCGCTGATCGAGGTGCCGGGACCGGAGGTGCTGGCCGAGACAGTGACCGAATGGGTTGGTGGGCACAGGGACGAAGCGTGGTCCGCTGGCGTCTCGGAGTTGGCGGGCGGTCTCGCGCGGACGATTGAGCCATGACGGTCGAGCCCGAAATCCTCCCGGCCGAACCGACGCAAATTCGCGTCGGTCTACCGGCCGAAGCTGCGGCGATCGTCCGAGCCTATCAGCAGGCCAGCAAGGCCGACTCTACGATCCGCGCCTACTCGTCGGACGCCCGGGTGTTCCAGGACTGGTGCGCCCGGTACGGGTTCCGGTCGCTGCCCGCGACGCCTGAGGCCGTCGCTGGGTTCCTCGTCCATGAAGCCGAGGCGGGCCGAGCGGCTTCCACCATCGGGCGGCGGCTCGCCGCGATTAAGTACGCCCATAAGCTCGCGAAGGCGGCCGACCCCACTGAACACGAGGAGGTCTCGGCGGCGATCAAGGGCATCCGACGCAGGCTGAGCACGAGACCGACGCGGCAGAAGGCAGCGGCCACGGTGGATGTGTTGCAGATGCTGCTCGCCCGGACGCCCGACACCCTGACAGGGAAGCGAGACCGGGCGCTCCTCGCCCTTGGGTTCGCAGGAGCGTTCAGGCGTTCCGAGTTGATGGACCTTAATGTGGCCGACCTCGTTGAGCACCCCGATGGCCTGCGGGTGCGGATCAGGAAGAGCAAGACGGACCAGGAGGGGGCGGGGACCGAGATCGCGATCCCACACGGCCGGTTCGTCCGGCCGGTCGCCTTGGTCCGGGAGTGGCTCGACGCTGCCGGGATCTCCGATGGTCCCGTCTTCCGGCCGGTATCGCGGTACGGCGTCATGCGCCGTCTGGATGCCCGAGGAGAACCGCCGCGGCTGACGACCCGGGCGGTCGGCGACATCATCAAGCACTACACCTCGGCCGCGGGGCTCGACGCCTCGACCTTCGGGCCGCACTCGCTGCGCGCCGGGTACATCACGACGGCGGCCGAGCGCGGCGCTGATCTCGCCAGGATTATGGACCAGAGCCGCCACCGCGATCCTCGGACCGTCGTCGGCTACATCCGGCGAGCGAACGCCTTCAAGGATCACTCCGGATCTGGATTTCTCTAATGCGCTCTAAGAAACAAGGCGCTGGCAACAAGAAATCCGATCACAAATCCAAAAACGAACGTCAGGAATGAGAATTTACTTATCTTCTGCTTGAATAAATCTACCCATTTCTTAATGATTGAGGTCTTCGGAGACGGTTGAATTTCCTCAGAATTCCGGTCTTCCTCATTTGACGTTTCTGTCACAGTGTCGGGTGCGGTGTTCCCATTATCTATGGCAACTCCACCTTCTTGAGCTTCGTCCTGCGCGACCCCGGTCTGAGGTTCGTCTTCTACAACAGTAGCCTGTCCAGCCCAAGGTTGAGTTGCTCTTCCGAAATCAGAAGGGCGCCCTATGACAATGAAATAAGTCATGAGACTTTTTGTCTCAAAGTTATCTTCAGGTGACCCTTTTTTTATCCTATCGGCGACATTTCGACCAATCGGCTTTGGCACATCATATACGCCATCCTTTGACCTACCAGCAATTTCATTTGGTGAATGCGGTGTTTGAGTAAGGCTTTTATCGACAATTTTAGCATTTCCGAGTAGAGAGTAGTCTTGGCCATTACCGTTTACTGTGAGCCATTCGCGGCACTGCGTATTGTTCAAGATAGCCATCCCTCGACCCCAGCGCTCGCACCGTCAGACGGAACGTAGCCCACCAGCGAGTCTCAGGCGGCAAGAAAGCTTAGCCGTTTAGGCTGCGATCACGGAAACGTGAATGTTGTATGTTTGCAACAGGTGTCTGGATGTTCCTTTCATTTGTGTTCTGCGTGCCGATCGAAGTCTTTTACCTTGTCGTCTGATTGCCGTTTGGTTGCCGTTTGATGTACTTCTGCCTGCCTATAAGTTGCTGCCCCCTACGATGAACAGTGTAAAGTCAACAATTCGGCAACAGCACGGAAGGTCATAGGCAGCCGGTCTCTTGCGGAAATTGCAAACCTGCGTCAGCTTTGTTGCAGGTCTTGTCCCGCTGGGGTGTCTCGGCGGGGGAATGCCCTTCGAAGACTACCACGTCCACAACGCGCAGGGCCACCTGTGTGAACGGGAAAACCTGCCCTGCGTCATGAACCAGAGAGGAACTTGGTATGCGCAAACAGATCCTGGCAGCGGGGTTCGCTGCTCTGGCCCTCGGGGCGGGTGCGCCCGCCCTCGCCCAAGGGACCGAGTGCCGCAACATTGAGTGCTCGGGCAGGCAGATCGAGTGCGGCGGCAAGATGCCGTGGGACAAGCTCCGCTGCGAGGCGGACAAGTCCAAGTGGAAGGCGGGATGCGAGGCCAAGAAGGCGGCCTGCATCGCCGCCGAGAAGGCGCTCAACTGATCCTGCTGTCCATCTGAACGGCGGGCAATGACCTCGTAACCCTGAACCAAGAAGGTTCAAAGAGTCACGAGGCCAAGCTGATGATGCGGCTCCTGGGCAAGATATGACGCATCATCGAGAAAGGCGGTCCCGGAGAGACCTGGGGCCGCCTCCGCATGTATGTCTACCTGAAAACCCACGCCAAGTCCAAGGATGTGCCTCGGCAATGGCTGGATCAGCTTCGCTAACCCACAAATCACTCCCACGGCGCTGGAGCGCCCTTCAGCATCGCGTCGTAGTCGGACGCGAGTTGGTGCAGGGTCGCAGGCGCGAAGTACGCCTCGGCCTCCAGAGAGACCGGGTCGTCCTGGTGCAGCGTCGCCTCGTACCGGCGGGCGGCTTCATCAAGCTCATCAGGGGTCAGCCGGACGGGTGCTGCGACGCAGGCGGCCTCCAGAGCTGCGAGACGCTTATCGAGGGCGCCCCGGTTCATAGGCTCACCCATTCGGCCGCCGCGCCGATCTGCTCAGGGTCGGCGTCGGGGTGATCGGTGAACGCCTCGGGCAGCGTTGTCATCAAGGCGGTGATCGCCTCGCGGTTGACCGACATGCCGCCGGTCGAACCCCCGCCGAACGGCGCCAGCATCCGCATCACCGCGGCGGTGTGCGCCGTGCCCCAGCCGATCACGGCCGTGCGCTCCGCGACCATCGCCGCGTGCATCTCCGCCGCGGCCCGGTAGCCGAGCGCCCGCGCCTCGCTCGCGGCGACATCTTCACCCGGACGGAGGCCCCCAAGGTAGACGGCGAGCAGGAGACGCAGCAGCCGGAGCGCCGGGCTGAACGAGGTCTCCAGCGCGACCGGCGCGGACTGGGCAGCTTCCAGGCGGGCGAGGCGGATCAGCAGGTTCGGGGTCATGCCCGGGCTCCTTCCGCGTTCCCGTCCGACAACCCGAAGAAGGTCAGGGCGCGGCGGATGCTTGTCTCGGCCCGGTCGAACTTCGGGTGGTCGCTCGGCCAGTGGTGCGGAGCGCCCGGCAGCCGCGCCGCCTTGGCGTGCGAGATCTCGTCCAGCGCGCCGACCATCATCTGAAACATCGGCTCCCGGCCGATCCCCCGGGCTGAGGGGTTCTGGACGTACTTTTCGACGAGGGCCGCCTGGGCGCCCGCAATCCTGGCCTGCCAGTCGTCAGGATCGGAGAGGCAGCGGGCCTCCATGTCATCGCGGTCAATGTAGCCGAGGCCGCGGGCGAACCCGTCGCTGATGCTGTCCTGCCGGTAGGACGGCGCGGGCTCTGGGGCCTGGGGATAGCCGCCGAGGGCAATGGCGACGGCGTACAGGTTCGCCTCGACCAACTCCGGCGGCATCGGGGGCGGGGCAGCGACCGTGTGCGCGGCCTCCAGACGGGCGAGCCGTTCCGCGAGCTTCTGGATCACTGGCGCACTCCCGGGCTCTCAAGGTGGAACGTGAAGGGCGTGGTTCGGCTCGGCCACTTCCCGCCCGCCGGAGCCGCAGCTCGAAGTTCCTCGGTCAGCAGGTCGCGGCTCAGGTCCCGGATCGGCACGCAGGCGTCATGCTGATGGGCGCCGACGTTCATCACGAACACGTCGTCGTCGTCGTGGATGGCGTGCCCCCGACCCTTCAAGAAGGCCACGATGTCGGCGAACTGGGTCCCGTGCGTGGCCTCCACCTGGAAGACGAGGTGCTTCCCGACCGGGCGAGAGACGGCGATTGCCTCAAGCCGGGCGAGCCGATCCATCAGCCTTGGGGTCATCGCTTTCCTCCTGCCGCCTGCTCCAGCGCGGTCAGCCGCGTCGCGAGGTCCACGGCCTCGATCGCCTTGGTGTGGGCCTCGACCAACTTCGACAATTCGGCGGCCTCGCTCGGGGTAATCTCGCCGTTCGCGACACCCTCCAGCAGCGCCTGGGTCGCCTTGGTCAGGTCGGCCGCGGTCTCGATCTGGGGCAAGGTGAAGGTGATAGGCCTATCCTTCCGGACCGGGATCAGCCGGTCCATGCAGAGGCGCAGGGCCACCGTATCGCCGGACTGGGCGAGTTCGATCGCCTTGCGGGTGATGCTCTCGGCCTCGCCCTGGAGGATCGCCTCCAGCGCCACAGTGGTGCGGTTCCGGGTGCCCTTGGTCTTGCCCGCAGGGTTACCGCTCTTGCCCGGTGTGAAGGGTCTCCCCGGCACGACGCTCAGTCCTCCCTCAACCGCGGCCGTGCTGCACATGCAGCCCGGATGCAGGGACACGGGGAGCCCGGCCGTAGCTGTCGGTCAGGTCCTTCATCGGCAGGTCTCGGTCCGCCGCGACCATGATCCGGATGATGTTGTGATGATCCGCGTCGAACGTGTGGCCACACCCGCGCAAGAACGCTTCCGCTGCTCCTGGCGGCAGATCCTTGGGGCCCTCCATCGCGTAGACCCGGACGGGGAGGTGCCGAGGGCTGCGGGTCTGGCCTTCGAGCTTCCGGAGTCGGCGTGCCAAGTCGTTGAAGTTACTGGTCGGCGGCATCGTGTACGTCCCCAACTGGGCGCAGCTCTCTGTACCATGAATGCCTGAGTTCCGCATTTGCGCTATTCCGGGTTTCAGGTGTTCGGGTCTTCAGACCGCAGTTTGCGCTTTTCGAGAACGCCAAGCATCGCGAGCGACGTGGCACCGATTGACGATGGCCTCGATCCAGTCGGCGTCGGCATTCGTCACGGGGCCGTGGCTCTGAATGGCGCGCAGCCGGTCCTTGTCGGCCTTCGCGAGCGACTTCCCGCCGAATGCCTTCGGGATGGCCCGGTCGAGCTGAAGGCAGTGACCGGCGACGATCCACCACGGCTCGATCTTCTTCACGCCCCAGATCGGGAGGCCAGCACGACGGGAGCAGGCGTCAGGGGCATCCGCATCAGGTCGCGGCTTCCGATCGGCCGCCGGGTCCTCCCAGGTTTTCGCGAAGTCCTGAAACCCTGACCACCTGAATGTCTGGAACCCGGCATCACTTAGAGCGGCCTCCGACGACCAGCCCGCGTCCTCGATGACCTTGGCGACGGCGTGCCAGTCCAAGCCCGCGGCGGCCAGCATCCGGCTGAGGGCGCCGACCGTGGCGACCACCTCACCCTCGTGCTCGGTTGCGAGGCGCGGAATGATCTTGGCGAGCTTCGTGGCGACCTCCGCGGGGATCACAGCAGCACCTCGCCAGCCCCAAGCGCCACCATCTCCTCATCGGTCGCGGCTACGGCCGAGCACCACTGCATGTGGGTCGGGATCGTCATCTCGTAGAACGGCACCCGGTACGAGCCGAGCGCATCCCGGCGCATCTGCCCGCCCGTGTCCTCAATCATTCCGGCCTCGATCAGGGCCTTCAGCGTCTTCGGTGAACAGGAGGGCGGCTGGCCGCAACCGATGCGGTCCAGGGCGCGGCGTTCGGCCGACGTGCGGCCGGGATGGGGCGGGCGATCGGACGCGGGCATCAGCACACCTCCGGGCGGGCGGCGAACTCGGTCTCGGCCAGTTCCGCGGCGCGCAGCACGGCGGGTCCGGTGAAGTCGGCGACGGCGCGGCCCTGGGTGTCGTCGGGCAGGGTGGCGACCACCTCCAGGCCGATGGCGGAGCCGAGCACAACAACGTGGATAAGCCCGGCCATCGCGTCGGTACGGCGGGTGAGGCTGACCGTGAGGGGACCAACTGATCCGTAGACGGTGATCTCCTCGTAGTGGGCCATCGGGACCGACTTCATGGTCCGGTCGGGAAAGGTGATGACGTTGGGCACGGCGACTCCTCAGGTTGCGGGACGGTTCAGGGCGGCGTAGCTCGCCAGGACGTGGCGGCGGTCGAGACCGGCGAGGCGGTCGAGCGCGTCGATCGCGGCGGGCAGTGCTGCGGGGTCGCTCTCGGCGCGCCGCAGCAGATCGGCGAGGTCTGCACCGCGTAACCCAGTCGAGAGGTGGACCACGGCGCGCAGGCACCGAAGGCGCGCCCGGCGCTCAGCCTCGTCGAGGTCGGGGCGGAATGGCCCCCAGGCGTCACGGGCGGCGATCACCGGCCGAACTCCCACCACGGGACGCCCTGAGGCTGGCCGGGCTTCTCCCGGTGGGTGAGGTGACCGAACGCGATCTCCGTGGCCGTGATCGCGCGGACTGGGCCGGCGATCGGCAACACCAGCGCCCCGCAGGCGTCCACACGAATGATCCCGGCCTGTCGATGCACCCCGAAGAGCCGGGCGGCCGTCCAACCCAGCGCCTCGGCCTGGACCCCGAAGGTGTCGAGGAAGCGCAGCGCGCCTCTGAGGACGGCAACCCATTCGTCTCCCCGGTAGCCGGGGCAGGGCGGATGCTCGCCCGAGAGCCGCGAGAGGCCAGAGCGCCAGTGCGGAAGACCGTCCGACAAGACTCTAGCAGGGCTGCTTTCTAGGAAATTCTTTTTTTCAGAATGACTTAGGTCAAACCTAGCAGGTCTAGCAACTCTAGCAGGGGGTATCGGGGCGGACACTGCCACAACCCCCTGCCGCGCCGCATCTCCCGCGTAAGTGTATGATTTTATTATATTTTCTTTTCTCTCTTCTTCTTCTTCGCGGGTACGCGCGGAGGTGTCTGGGGGGGTACCCCCTGCTAGACCTGCTAAAGTGCTAGAGTTTAGCGTAACACTCTGATCTGAAACATGATTTGTCGATTTCTGAGGTTGCGAGAGTTCTGCTAGAGTTTTGGCTAGAGCGCCATTTGGCTGCGCCTCGCGGCTCTTGCGGCGGATTTCCTCCAAAGCCTTGAACGGATCGAACAGGGGCAGATCGCTCATTGCTGTCCGGCCTCCCCGACGATCCGGTAGGTCTCCTTGAACCTCTTGCCGCCGATTTCCTGTTTCCCGGCGGGCTCCAGCCACCCGAAGCGCACCAGCGCGTCGACGCGGCGGTGGACCGTGCCTGCGTCACCCCGGAGGTGCTTCGGTGCGAACTGCTGGATGAGTGTCGGGGAGATCAGCTTGCCGATACCCCACGCCTTCGGGTCGGCTAGCCATTCGGCGAGATCGTTCTGCGCGCGTGTCTCAGGATCGAGGATCGCATGCCCAGTGATGCGTAGGGCCTCCCGCAGGTAAAACATCCCGATCGCGCAAGCCGCGGCCATCGTTTCGGCCGAGACCGCCGCGTCTAGGGTGCGGGCTGGCCCGTTGATCCGGCTCAGGCGAGCCACGTCCGGCGCGGCGAATAGCGTGAGGATACCGGCGATGCGCGCCACGTTCTCGGCGATCTTGCCTGCCGCCGACGACACCGGCCGCCACGCCTTGCCCGGCCCGTTTTCGTCCTCAATCGACTGGCCGAACTGCCGGAACAGGGTCCAGGCGTCGGGCGCGAGGTCCAGCACGGGCGGGACCAGCTCGTTCCGCGCGCCCTCGCGGATCGGCAGCCCTACCTCAAGGCAGCGGCGGCACTGATCTTGGAAGGCGATGAGGCGCTGATCCGTGCTCGGGTTGGTCGCGCGGAACACTCGGAAGCCGATGGTGCTCTCGGGGAACATCACCAAGAACCGGCCGACGATGCCTTGGTCGTTGGCCAGTTCGTCGCCAACGAAGGTCGAGGCGACCCGCGGCTGGGCAGCGAGGCTGATACCGACCCGGCGCCCGACAAAGGTCTGAGCGTCCGCCGCGCGCACCCGCTGAGCCGAGCCGTTGTCCCAAAGCTTCGACAGGCCGGTGACGGTGCGTGTCCGGGCCTCGGGACCCATCCCGTGTCCACCAAGGAACTGCCCGGCCTCGGATGTGAAGATCCCGACACTGGCCCGCCCGACCCGCAGCAGGTTGATGAGCCCTTCGAGGTTCGGCTCCTCCGCGCGGATAATGGGCGTGACCGGCGGGATCGGTTCGCGCAGCGCCAGCAGACGGCTCTCGCGCTCGGCCCGGTCGATCTTGGTGTCGCGCTCGATTTTCTTCTTCTCGGCCTCGAACGCCGCCCATGTGGCTCGGAACCGGCGATCCTCCTCGGCGTGCTCCAGTCGCAGCCGGGCTTCCTCATCCGCGACCGCGCGCAGGGCAAGGGTATCGCAAGCCGACTTGCGCTCCCCCGACACTGCGATGGCCAGCATGAACAGGGACAGCGGTACCGGGGCGGGCAGGCCCTCGACCTTGATGTCCGCGAGACCCTGGCAGACCAGCATCGCGGCGGAGAGCACGCTATGAGCGCAGAGGGAACGGGGCGCCTGGACGTGCTCCTCAAGCGCTTCGACGGCGGCGCGCATCACGGGCGGTAGGGCTTCGATCGGGAACGGGGGCGCCGCGCTCATTGCGGGCGCGATCTCCAGGCGGTCGCGCTCGACGAAGGGCTGTCCACCCGGTCGCCCGGCTCCCTGATGCCCCCGCGCGCCGAAGGGCTCCCGGCGGATGCGGTTCAGAGCCTCGGCTGTCCCGTTCACCGGCATGCCGCAGCGTCCTCCCGCACCGTGTCGTTCAGGTCCTTTGCCCCCTCCGGGGGCCAGACGATCTCGACGTTCCGCCCGGCGTCGTGCCAGCGCTCGCCCACCCGTTCGATCACTCGTTCGCTCGCGCCGCCCTCGTCGTGCTCAGCCAGCACGATCAGGGTGTGGACGCCGTTGAGGACCGGCAGCGCGCCGATCGCGCCGGAGGACCCGAGAGCCCAGGCGGGTTTGAGCCCGAGATACTGACGGGCCGTCTGGACGGTCTCAACGCCCTCGCCGACGATCAGGAACCCGTTCACCGGGTCGAGGCGGTCGAGCATGACGGCGCAGCCCATCGCGACGCCGAACATCTTCCGCCCGAGCTTGCGACCGGTGGCGTCGAGGGCCGTGCGATGCAGCCCGCGGATCTTGCCCGTGTTGATGTCGCGCAGGGCGGCTAAGATCGTCGGCGCGGTGCGCTCGCCCCAGCGGGCCTGCGGGTGGAAGCGCAGAACCGTCCTCGCGATGTCGTCGCCGATGTCGAGACCGCGACTCCGGTAGTAGTCGGCAGCGGCCGTGCCGCGTGGGTCTCGGGCTGCGCGCCACATCTCGTCAATCCGGCGCTGACGCCACTCGGCCTCGGCGCGCTCCTGCGCCTCGGCCTTCCGGCGCTGCTCCCGACGCTGCATCGCCTCGATTGGGTCCGGCTCGCGGTCCCGGCCCGAGAATTCCTGGCGTTCGCCCAGGACCTCCAGCGCCCTGTCCTTTGCGGTTAGGGCGTCGGCGGCGGTGCCGTTGTGGACGTAGACGAGGAGATCGCCCGGCGCGCCGTACTTCTCGGTGTAGGACGTGCCACGGTCGCTCGGGCCGTGGCCGATGGTCGGGCACAGCAACGTACGCCCGCCGTTCGTCAGATCACCACCGAAGGCGGCCTTCAGGGTGCGGATGCGAACGCTCATGCGACCCCCAGCCGTTCGGCGATACTGTTGAGGGTGCTGGCCTGCTTCGGGGTGAGGCTGAGCCCGCGTTCAAGCCGCTGGCCGATGCTGAGCAGGAAGCTCGCCTCCCACTCGGAGAGGCGCCCCGCGCTGGCATTCTGGCACCGGACCACGAGGTAACGGTGCGCGCCGGACCCGCGGGGTTGCCGACCCACGTCGCGCCACGCTCCGAACGGGTAGGCCGCCGGTTCCGGTCGCGGCGTGCGCTCGATGTACCGGATGGTCTCGCGCGGCTTCTCGGCGATGTGGGCGGCGAGATCGTTCAGATCGCACCCGTTCGAGGACAGGGTGCTCCGGAGAACGGCCGCCGCCGTCGTCACGACGTGCGGGTTGTCGCTGCCGAACTGGCCGATGATCTTACTGACCTTCACGGCCAGCGCGTCGGAGAGCGCCGTCATCGGGCGGTCCTCCATGTCTCAGGGATCGACCCGTAGGCCAGCCCGGCAACGACTCCAGCCAACTCGCGGCTGTATCCGAATTGTCGTGCGATCTTAGAAGCTTGAAGCGTGTGGGGCTGCGCGGTATACTCGGAACTGTCGCCGACCAAAGTGACAATTCCGAACCCCGCCTGGGCCCCGCGCTCATGGCGGGGTTTCGCGTTCATAGGTGTCCCTTACTTCCGTCGCGGATTTGCGCCATAAGTGTTGCGCCGCGCCTGGAAATGTGTCAAGGACATTCCGCGCGGATTTGCGACAGAAGTTTTCATGGACACCGCCGCATGACCGACGAAGCGCCGCAACCGAAACGGATGGGCCGTCCGCCGAAGCATCCGGATCAGGGCAAGAGGCCCAGCCTGTCGTTGCGTGTGTCCCAAGCCCTCTACGATCAGATCGCTGCTGCTGCCGCGGAGAATGGGCGATCACTCAGTGAGGAAATGGAGGCCCGAGTTACGGATGCCTTCAACCAGTCTCAGCCTGAAGCAGTCGAGAAAGCGGAAGCTGCCGCTCGGGCCGCCCTTGATGAGGAGTACGTTGAGTTTTTCGGCGGTCGCAACTTGATGATGATCGCTTTCTCGGAGGGTGAATTATTCAAAGAGTCGTTGGCTGCGACATACGCCGAGTGGAACACAGAAAATCCTGAGGCGATTACAGATGCATTCGTGGCCGCGCTTTTGGATAAAGTCGTAGCTGGTCAACGTAAAATCATCAACGAATGGTACGATCGAGTGAAACTTGGACGACTTCTTCAGACGGCGGATCTCGACAGGTTTTTCAATGACATGACGGCGTTGCTTGATACGCCGCAAGGTAAGCCCCTCAGGGATGCTCTCTACGACAAAATCGGCGGCTTAAGCAGTCGGCAGAAGCAGAAACCGGACAGAGGTGGTGACGATGGGCAAGCCTGATCAGCCAGAAGCGTACCTTGATCGGCCTTCGTCTGATCGCGGGCCGTTGCGGGTGACCTCAGGCAGTACGTCGCCGATCCGAAGAAGCGTCACGATTGTCCCCAGTTCGGCTGCGGGTCACAGCACTGATGATGTCGGGCTCATCTTCCGAGGCACCATTCGCCAAACCAGAGATGGAGATGCCTGATGCCTCGCGGGCGTGTCGATCAATACGGCGTTCACTCGGATAACCGGCCGGACTCCTTGCGGTACAACCAGACCGCGCACGAATTCGAGACAGGTGGCCATAGGTACAAGTGCCAGCCGCTGGCGCCGTTGGAGGAGATCCACATCGCGCGCCGATTGGCCCCCGTCATCCTGAGCGCGCTCAAGCCGGAGGGCGGTCGCAAGCAAATCCTGGCGCGGCTGGCGAAGTTCGCCAACTTGGCTTCCGTCGAAGGCGAGGATGCTCCCGTTGAGGTCGCCAGCGATCAGGTCATGACCGATGCATTGGACCTTGCCACCAGCATCTTTGAGGCTGCGGCGGCGACCGAAGAAGCGTCGATCGACCTCATCATCCGGAAGTGCGGCAGTAAGATCTGGCGCACTGCGGAGGGTGGCGGCGGACAGCCAATCTGGGACGCCCGCAACGACATGCCCGTCTACCGAGACCTCGACGGGTTCAAGGTGTTGGCGCTCGTGTCGCGCTACCTGTTCCTGGAGTTCGGGGAGGCGATCGGGGACTACATCGCGTCTCTCGACCTGAAACCGGGTCCCGTTCTGGCCGCGGCTGCGGGTCTGTCCGCCCGCCCGCCCGGCGCGCCGGGGAGCATCTGATCATGGCAATCGGCATCTATCTCCGAGGCGGCCCCTTCCGGGTCGGCATGTTCATCCCGGACGTGACGATCGAGGCGGTCGGGCAGGACGCGCTGGGCATCACGGGCGCTCCGGTGGAAACCGGGGCCACCATGACCGATCACTCGTTCAAGCTGCCCGTGCGGCTGGAGATGGTCGCCGGATGGTCGGACTCGGCCGCCGGGTACGACGGCTACATCAACGAGATCTACCGGAAGCTCCTCGCGCTCCAGGCCACGAGGCAGCCGTTCGAGATCTTCACGTCCCGCCGTCGCTACCCGAACATGTTGATGGAGAGCCTGACCGACCCGATCAGCGCGAACACCTACTACGCGATGATCCCGCGGATCACCTTCCGCGAGTTGATCATCTCGCGGACCCAGATGAACAGCGGCGCGACGACAGCGGGTGTGGGTGAGGGTGCTCCTGCCGGTACGCAGCCCGTCGTCAATCAAGGCGAGGTCCAGACGCAGAGCGTCGGCTCCCAGGTGTTCGCGGGCGCCTACAACCCGGGCGACTACAGCGGCGGGACGGGGCCCGGTTCGTTCAACCCCGGCGGGTTCAACCCTGACGGCGGCACGGTCGCCAACGGCAGCTTCGGTCTCGGGCCGCTGCCGGGGAGCCCGGCGCTGGACCCCAACCTCAGCGGCATCAGTCCGCCCATGTCGATCACCTTGCCGGAGATCAGCGTGACCACGGTCGAGGGCATCGGCGGTCTCCAGGGTGCCGGTCCCGATCAATACTCGATCTTCGGAGCAGGCCCGTGAGCGGCAAGCCTCAAGAAATCCCGATGCAGCCCGGCAACCGCATGTTCTCGGTGGAGCTTGCCGGGAAGTCGTACCTCATTCGGCAGACGTGGAACGATGCCGATCCCTTCAGCGTGGGCGGCGGCACCTACTACATCGACATCGGGGACGCCTCCACGTCCGCGACGTTGATCGCAGGGCTTCCTCTGGTCCCGGGTTCCGACCTGCTCGGCCAGTTCGGCTACATGGAATTCGGGGGCTCCCTGGTCGTGACGAGCGACCACAACTCTGGTGACCCTGTGACCTACGATGGTCTCGGGACCACCTCGCACCTCTACTTCGTGCCGGATTAGACCGATGAGCGGCGATCCCGGCAGCCACGACGCGGCTCAGGCCGCCCTCGGCAACCAGCCCAGCATGGAGCAGGTGATCCGGGCGGTCGTTGAGGCCATGCGCGCGGAGACGTTCACCAGCCTGCCGGTGATCGTGACGAAGAAGTCGGACGACGGGCACACCATCAGCGTCAAAGCCGCGGTGAAGATCCCGCAGCGTCAGGACGACAACACCGTCACCTACGTCGAGCTGCCCGAGTTCACCGACATCCCGATCAACTGGAGCGGGTCTGGCGGGATCACGCACACGTTCCCCACCGCGGTCGGCGACGAGGGCTGGATCGACTTCAGCACGCGCGGCCACGGGTTCTGGCGCTCGAACGGCGGCGTGCAGCAGCCGCAGGACGGCGAGGTCAACGGGTTGGCGAGCGGTCGCTTCCGGCCGGGGGCACGGTCCGACCCGCGCAAGCTTCAGGGCGTCTCGACCTCCTCAGCCCAGACCCGCACCGACGACAAGAAGAGCCTTCACGACGTGTCGCCGACCGCGATCACCACGATCCGGGACGGCGCCGCGCATCAGGTGAACGGGATGGCGGTGCAGACCGAGGTCGGCAACTCCCAGCACCACGTCGATGCGACCACCATCCAGCAGGTGACGCGGAAGTTCCTCCACAACTGCGGGATCGGCTGATGGCTGGCGGCGTCTCCCTCCCGACCGTTCTTCAGCTTCTCGACGGCACGCCCCACAAGAAGGTGGCGACCGCGGTGTTCGAGAATTTGCCGCTCGCGAAGCTCCTCCAGGGCGGCGACATGTCGGGCCTGCTCAAGAAGGTGCTGGCGGACGGCAACCTGTCCTCGGTGCTCCAGAACCCGATGGCGGGTCTCACGCAGGGGCTACAGGGCCTCGCAGGGCAAGCGGCTGCCCAGCTTCAGTCGGCGATCGGTTCGGGCGCCAGCGGCCTGATTTCGGCCCTCACGGGGGCATCCGGGCTGACCAGTGCCCTGTCGGCCCTTCAGGCTGCCGGTGACAACCTCGTGGGCCTGACGAACGGACAGGCCGGGCTCATGGCGCTTGCGGGCCACGATAGCCTGCTCGGCATGCTCGGCGACGCCGCCCCGGCGGCGATGGCGTTGTCCCGTGTTCTCGGGCCGACCGCCTCGGGGGATCTGTTGAACGGGATCACGTCGTCGTTGCCGACCGTGGTCCAGAACGTGATCTCCGGCAGCATGTCGATCGCGGCGGCGACCTCGTGGGTGCAGTCTCAGATCGCCAACGTCACCAGCGTAGTGTCGGCCAGCGCCGATGCTCTCGCCCAGGGTGCCGCCATGCAGATGCAGGCGTCGGCCGTGAGCACCGTGGCGGGCTTGCTTGCGCCGATCGGCGCCGGGGCGGCGCAGACCCCGCTCCAGGCCGCGCTGAGCACCTTCGTCCAGCCCGCCGCCCGCACCGCCATGCTCTCCGCCCTCGCGGCGCAGGTGGCCGCCGACACCCACGCGCCCGTGGACACGGCCGCCATGACCTCATTGTCGGAATAGGAGATCGCCTTGAGCACGGCCGCCGCGACCCGCTTCATGATCGGCACGGACACGTTCCGGCACGGCACGCTGAGCGCCGCCGACGAGTTCCACTGCGTCCGCCGGGTCGCCCCGGTGGTGAAGAACACGGGCGCCCTCGTCACCGCGCTGGCGGCCAAGGACGGGGACGGCGCCGAGCGGGTCGCGGGCGTCATCGAGGGCAGCGCGCCGCTCTTCCAGGCGTTCGCCGACCTGACCGAGGACGACTCGAACTACGTGATAGCGCGCTGCATGGCCGCCACCGAGATGCTCGATGGTGAGACGTGGGTGCCGACGTGGGATCAGGAGATCCAGGCTCCGGCGGTCGAGCGCCTGCGCATGATCCACGTCCTGCGGATCTGCTACGCCGTGCTCCGGGACGCGATCTCGGTTTTTTTTTCAGACGCGCTGTCGAGTTTGACCGAACTCGGGCTTCTTCGGCGGGCTACGATCCCGTGAGGCTCCCCGACGATCTCGACTGGCTGCTGTGGCCCGTCATGGCCGAGCCGCCGATGTGCTCCTACCGTGATCTTCACGATGGGACCCTGCGCCTCGCGGACGTGGCCCAGATGGTCGATGCGCTCGCGGCGCGGGATGAGAACCGCCGCCGCGCTCATCGGGCGGCTGAAGCCGAAGCCGCGCAGCGGAGGCCGTAGAAGATGGCCGACAACTACCTGCGGGTCTGCCGCCTGATCACCGGGGGCAAGACCTACGACCTGGACGACATGCAGGTGCAGTTCCTTGTGCGTCAGAAGCGCGTCGCGACCCCAGCCATCGCCGAGATCCGCATCCTCAACCTGTCGGACACGACGAAGAACGCGATCTGCCGCCAGAACCAGTCCGTGATCTTGGAGGCGGGCTACCAGGACCACTACGGGGCGATCTTCAAGGGCACGATCAAGCAGGGCAACCGCGGCAAGGTGAACGGCACCGACACCTACGTGGACCTGTTCTGCGGCGACGGTGATCAGGCGTACATCAAGGCCCAGGTGATCAAGACGCTGCCGAAGGGCTCGACCCGGCAGGACGTGGTCAACGAGTGCCTGAAGGCGTTCGCGCCCTACGGGATCTCCAAGGGCTTCATGTCGGCGAAGCTCAACGACGGCTTCAAGTACCCGCAGGCGGTGCCGTTGTTCGGGCTGGCGCGGGACATCATGCGCCGGGTGGCCAACGACATCGGGGCGGACTGGAGCTTCCAGTCCATGAAGCTCAACGTCGTCCACAAGACCGAGGCGATGCCGGGCGGCGACATCGTCCTGAACAGCAACACCGGCATGGTCGGGCGCGCCACCCAGACCTTCAACGGGATCATCGTCCGCACGCTGATCAACTCGGCCATGTACAAGGACCGGATCGTGAAGATCGATGAGAAGTCGATTGATCAGGCCGCCCCGGACCCAGCCTTCGGCTACAACAACCCGAGCAACGCCAAGCTCCCGAGCATCGCGGCCGATGGCCGATACCGGGTCTACGGCGTCGATCGGACCGGGAGTATGCGCGGGAACGAGTGGTTCGACACCCTCTACTGCGCCGCCGCCTCGGGGGACTCGTTCCTGCCGAAGGCCCTGATGGACTTCCAGCAGTAGGGCGGGGGATCGATCATGAGCGACATCATCAAGGAGTTCCTCGTCAGCATCGGCTTCGCGGCCGATGAGTCCACCGCGCGGAAGACCGAGGACCGCATCAAGCGGGTTGAGGACACCGCCAACAGGTCCGAGCGGTCCCGCACCCGAACTGCGGCTGAGCAGGCGATGGCGCGTGCTGCGGCGGCCCTGAAGGCGGCCGGGGTTGAGAACGCCTCGGTCGCCCAGATCATGGCCAAGCGGGACGAGATGGCCAAGGCCGAGGAGGGGCACGAGAAGCGGCGGAAGGAGTACGACGCCCGGCAGGCGAAGGCGCAGGCCAACGCGGTCGCGGGGATGCGCACCCTGGTCAATGTAGCCGCGGCGACTGCCGTGGCGGTCCAGTCCGTGACCATCGCGCTGGCGGGCTACGCCACGCACGTCGCGGCGAAGCTGGAGGAGTTGGCCTACGCGAGCGAGCGCACGAAGTCCTCGGTCCAGGACCTGAAGGTGTTCGCCCAGGCGGTGTCGCAGCTCGGGGGCTCGGCCGGTGGCGCCCTGAACGACCTGGAGAACTTCGCGGCGCGACTGCGCTCGAACCCGCAGGGCTACACCGCCTTCCTGAAGAGTGTCGGCGTCGAGGCCCGGGACGCGCAGGGTAACATCCGGGGCGCCGCCGAACTCTACAAGGAGTTCCGGAAGAACGTCGGCGAGAAGCCCTACGAGCAGCAGTTGCTCTACATGCAGGAGATGGGCGTCTCGGAGCAGACGTGGCGTGCCACCGACCCCGCGCGCCTCGCGGCTGAAGAGGCCCGCTCTCGGGCGAAGTACGCGCGGCTGGGATACGACCCGGACAAGGCCAAGGAGGACGCCAAGGGGCTCCAGCACGCCCTCCGGGACATGTTCGAGAGTATCAACATCATCGGCGAGAAGACCGCGTCCAAGATCTTCGCGGATGTGGGCGACAACCTGAAGAGCTTCACCACCTTCATCGAGCAGCACGGCGACCAGACCGCCGAGATCCTATCCAAGGTCGCCCAACTCGTCCTGGCTGTCTCACGGGCGCTCCTCGAACTGCTCACCAGCGAGAAGGTGAAGGGCGGCCTCGACTGGCTGATGGGCATGTTCGGCCATGTCGAGGAGGGCTCGGGCAAGTGGGTCGCCGACACGGAGAAGATCAAGTCCGCCCTGGAGGCCCTGGCGGTGTTCATCGCCACGGTGTTCGTGGCGAAGATCACGGGCGCGTTCGCCGACATCCTCAAGGAGTTGAAGCCGCTCCTCCTGCTGCTGGCCCCCGTCATGGCCGCGCTCGGCATCCCGATCCTCGGAACTGCGGCGGTCGGTGCTGCGCTCGGTGGCTTGGGCGACCCGTCGAAGTCGGTGAACGGGACGGGCGGCCGTCCCGATGGTCAACTCAACCCCGGTGATGAGCTTCCGGGTGTTGGGGGCGGGACGCCCAGCGAGGGCGAAGGTGCTCTTGCGAGAGCGAAGCGCCTTGGACGCGCCGCGTTGAACGCTGTCGGGCTTGGCGGTGGCGGTCGCATCGGTCGGCTCGCTCAGAACCAGAATGCGCAGGCCATCATCGGCGAGTTGCGGAAGGCGGGCTACAATGACAACGCCATCGCCGCAGTCGTCGGCTCGATGCAGACCGAGAGCACCTTCAACCCGAAGGCGTCCAACAATCAGAGTGGGGGCCATACCGGCTTGTGGCAGTGGGACAGCACGCGCTGGCCCAAGATCAAGAAGTGGATCACGGATCAGGGCGGCGATCCGAACGACGCCGTGTGGCAGACCCGCGCGTGGGTTGCTGAACACAACGCCAAGCCTGGGGACTCGATCTACGACACCGGCCGAACTCAGCGTGGTGGCGCCATCCTGAGGAATAATCCGTCACTCGACGACGCGATCGTCGGCGTGCGGGAGAGTGAGCGCTTCGGTGTAGGTGAAGAAGGCGGGCGGGCCAACAACGCCCGCTCATGGCTGCCTCATGTTCGCGCTCCGAGCCCGGCGCCTACAGCCGCTCCGGCGGCTCCGGTAGTGCCTAATCTCGCAGGTGCTGTCGCGAAGTTCGGGGACGGCATGAACCGTCTGGACATGGACAAGTTCAGGGGGATCGGCGCGGCGACCCAGGGGTTCGACCCCAGTCAGTTCCTGACGGCGCCGCCGGTTGGCTCGACTACCAGCAACGACAACTCTTTGCGGCAGCAGAGCTACACGGGCGGGACCACGAACGTCACGATCAACACCCACGGTGACGTGCGCGAGACCGCAGAACTCTGGCGGCGTCACGGGGAGCGCCAGAAGGCCGACGATCTGCGCTACGCGTCCAGCATGTTCGCTTGAGGAACATCGTCAGGGATCGGTGCCGCCGACCCCTGGGCAGAGCGCGTTGAACTCGGAGAGGGCGGTGTAGTAGCCCGAGGCGCTGCTCCCATCGAGCGGCCCGCTCGCGCCGATGATGATGTACTTCGGCCCGAAGTCGCCTTTGCGGCGGTTGAGCCCAGCGAACCGTAGGGTGTCACCCCAGAGGGTGATGAACCGACCTGTCTGGCAGTTGCCGCGGAGCACGTCGTTGATCCGGGTCTCGCGTAGGGTCCGCTGGACGCACTCGTCCGAGTTGTTCTGCTCGTACTCGGTGCAGAACTCCTTGGCGTTCTCGCGGGTGTGCTGGACGTGGATCACCGCGTTCGGGGTGCCGATACCCTCCACGCCCGTGACCGTCACCTCCATCCCGGCTCGTGATCCGTAGGGTATGCGCCCAGCCGCGATCGTCGGCTCGATCAGCGAGAGCAACACGACGGCGGCGAGGGCGTAGCGCATACCGCACAGGTAGGCATGCGCCCTTGAGGTTGTCGAGATCGGCTTGATGAGCTTCGCGAGGGTTCAGGCCGGCGTCCATACGCTCAAGATGGCGAGCGCCGCCGTAGCTTTCGAGATGGCTTCGTTCTGCCAATCTCCCTGTAGCAGGCCCGCGCCATGTTCGACCCGGGCAAGTTCTACGGCGCGCTGCGCAGCGCAGGCTTGTGGGCACGCGGCTGATCACGCGTGACGCTCAGGCCGGCTTGGTAGGCTTAAAATCAAGTTTTGATCGACAGCACTCGCTTTACAGCCAAGCTCGATTAGGGTGCACCTCTCAACCGGAGGATGCATTCTTGATCCGAGTTCCTCTGCCGATCCTGCTCGTTCTCGCCACCCCGATGTTGCTCAGCGCCGTGCCAGCTTCCGCCACACCCGGCATGCTCAACGCCCAGGGCTGTCATGGTCATCCGCGGCACTGTCACCCGCGTTCCGAATGGCACACCAACCGCCGCGGTCGACACTACGTCGCCGGTCGTTTCTTCCGCGACTGAGGCCGATCCATGCCTGCACTCGATCGCCTCCGGGGACCGACCCGGCTCGTCACGCTCGCCGTGCTCGCCGTGCTCGCTACCGCGCTGCTTGGGCCGGGCGCAGCCAAGGCACGCGGCTCCTGCAAGCTCTTCGCGTCGGAGGAGCTGAAGCAGGGCACCTACACGAACCGGGAGGGGTGCGAGGTCCCGCGTCCCGAGCAGCCGCAGGGGTCGAGTTGCGCCAAACCCCAGGACGCAACGGCGCGTTGCCGGGATGGCGACTGGAGCTTCAGCCAGCATCGCCAGGGCACGTGCTCACATCACCGCGGCGTGGGCTGCTGGGTCGCGGCGGGCCACGACTGCTGCTAGATTGCATCCTGGCTTCGGTCTACGGTTACAAACTCGGAGCGAAGCCAGGAGCCCGCCTGGTCCCCCCGACGGGCGGGCTCTTTCCTGCCTCGCCATGTCAATCGCGCGCTAGCGACGGTCGCCCCCGCGTGGCACCCTTCTGCCATGGCGACGTACAACAAAACCGGATGCGAGGTGCGGATCAACGGCGCGTGGCAGCCCGTGTCTCTGACCGAGGCGCACACTCAACACCGCGCCGCCGAGAAGCGCTGTCCGTCCTGCCACGGCCGCGTTCACACCCAGGGTTCCTACTCGGCGCAAGGGACCGTCGCCATGACGCATCGCCGGGCACACGATGGCTGCCCGAGGATACCCAAGCTGTACGCCGGTACGTATAAGCCGCACCCGCAGGTCGTGGACTGAGATGCGCGGCGAGCTTCGCGGCCCGCTTCAACCCTTCAACCGCGTGTTGCAGGCCGAGTAGTACCCGCCCCCCTTTTGGATCCACTTCGCGCCGCCGAGCGTCCCTGCGGCCTTGGCCGCGTTGTAGCTGTCCAGGCAGGTGTGCATCCGCGCCTTGCCGGCCGACTCCTTCGCGTACTTCGGATCGACCGCGGACGGGTATGCGGCTGAACCGGTCGCGGCGGACGGCGCAGGGGCAGCGGTAGCCGTCGACCTTGCAGTCGGGGCGGTCGGTGCAGGAGCTGTCGCCGACGGCTTCGCAGCACCGGCCGCTACTGGGTTCGGCACGGTTGTGGTCGCAGCATCTGGCGGGGCGCCGCACTCGGCCTTGCGGAAGTCATTCCACCTCTGACCGTTGAGTGTCCCCGCCCGCTTGGCGGCTTGGTACTTCACCGAGCAGTCCTTGACGGACAGGGCGGCGGCCGGGGTGGCAAGCGTGCCAGCGCCAAGTACCAGAACCGCGGCGGACAGGATGAAGCGGGCCATAGCAGGTTACCTCCAGCCTCATCGGAGAGCTATATCGCCACGCTACCCTGGGTGCGATCAACCGGGAAGCTACCCGATCGACCTTAATTAGCCATCTGGGTACGTTCGCCCCGACCGCCTCTAAACCCGCATTTAGGTCACGAACACTGATCACATCGGCGCGATGAAAGACATTGGATTGATGCCTTTCTGACGACGTTAATGATTTAACTCGTAGCTACAGCGTCGGTAGACTGACTTTCGGTGTATGCGATGCAACCCCACAACCGAAGATTGATATCGGCGACCCTCCTGGGAGCGTTTTGGGCGATCGCTTTGACCGGCGGGGCCGTCGCGACTTTGCCAGACACCGATCACATCATCTCGCAGAAGGGCAAGCGCTTCGGACCGCAGGACGTTGCACTCCACGTCGGCGAGCACATCACCATCGTCAACGACGACGACAACTTCGTCCATCAAGCCTACGTCGACACCGAAGAGTTCGCCTTCGACTCTGGTGACATCGAGCCTGGCACCAAGGCTGTGATCACCTTCCCGAAGGAAGGCGACTTCACCGTCCTGTGCGGTGTCCATCCAAAGATGAAGCTCGCCGTTCGCGTGCGGTAGGCGATCTGTTGCCACCTTTCTGCCATGGCTCAGATTAGCGCCAACTTGGCCATTTCAGGGAAGCGCAAACCCGTGTCGTACAGCGCTTCGTGGCCGAGATAGTACAGCGCCAGGAAGGCAGCGAGCGCCCCACCATAGTAGAGCGGCGCCCGGGCGACATCGCGGGCGCGAACGGCCGTCCGGGCATCATCGGCGGCGATCCCGAGCAGCACGACGATGATGCCGGAATGGCCGATGGCGTCGACCTTGCCGAACTCGAAGACCGCCGAGACGAAGATCGCCGCCAGGATGATCGCGGCCGTGCGGCGCACCAGCGGGGTCCAGATCAGCGCGAAGGCCAGGGTGAACTCGATCACGCCGGCAGCCTGCATGAACAGTTCGGGCGTCGCTCCCATGGTCATCTGCGGCTTGGCGGCCAGCAGCGGATCGGTCCACTGCGGGTAGGCCCACTTCTCGACCGACGCCCACATCAGCGTGATAGCGGCAGCCCAACGCACGAGATCGAGGGGCCGGATGTCGAACGGCTTTAGTCCAAGGCCTTGGCAGATGAGGTAGATGGCCACGCCCAGGAACACTGGGTAGTCGGCGAGGTGGAACAAGCCGTACTGCGCGGTGGCGAAGGTGAACAGGAAGACGATGCCGAGGCCGGTGACCGGCATGGTCCGGCGCCAGATCAGGCAGCACGCCATCGCGAGTTGAAGCCACGGGATCCAGGCCAGGTCGGTCTTGAGTTCCGGCGTGAGGATGATGCCGCCGAGGCTCCAGAGGGACACCAAGAAGAAGCCCAGCGTGCAGCGGACCAGCAGCTCAGTATCCGTGCGGATGCGGGATGTGACGCGGTCTAGGGCGTTCATGAGAGCAGCGCCCAGCGGCGTGCCTTCGGCGAGGCAGCCCAGCATCAGGCATACTAGAGCGAGCCCGGTGAGCCACTCGAAATTGGCGCACAGCACCTGTTCGAGGCCTCGCGGCTGGCCGGCGACGTCGTAGGCGCAGAACCACTTTACGTGGGCGCTCGCGGAGCCCGTGCCGGCGAGGAGAAGTAGGGGCGGCGCTGCGAAGCTCGCGAGAGTGCGCAGACCCAGGCAGCGAGGGAGCCTGGGCTCCGTAACCCGAACCATAGTGACCTCGGAGGATGAGGCGGACCGCCAGCCCGCCTACGTATTTCCTCACAAATTAGAGCTTCACACCAACACAATATTAACCTTTGTTATAAAATGGTTAATAGCGTCGATTGGGAGCCGAAACGCCAGCGGTATGGGCTGCGTGTTCGATTGTTGAGCTTTGGTTTAGCGACTACACCCCGCCCATGTCCGACAAGCTTGATGCTCTCCTCGAACGCCTGAAGGCGAACAGCGCACGCTCATCCTGGCGATGGCCGAGCATGATGGTCTGCCCGCCGGGAACGCGATCCGTGCCGTCGCCGAGCTTGAGAACGTGATCGCCGCCGTCGAGGCGGTCGCGGCTGAGGAAGTGGATCGAGAAAGGCGTAATAGCCCCGCAGCGGGTGAGCCGCGGGGCGCTTGAAAGCTACTTGCCGCTCGGCGCCGCACCGCTGCCGGTTGCTCCATTGCCGGAACCGCTGCCTGCGGCTGCACCGGGCGTGCTCACGGGCGGACCACCGCTGGTGCCAGGCCCAGTACCAGTGCTCATCGTACCGGTGCTCATCGAGCCGCTCCCGCCCTCCATGGACTTCTCAGAGTTGCTCTTCACAGAGCCGGGGCTGTTCATGTTGCCTTCGGCGCTACCGCCGCCAGCGGCAGTCTGAGCCATCGCGGTACCCGAGATCGCGAGCGTGAGAGCGGCCGCGAGGGTTAGTGTCTTTATGGACATGGACGTTCCTCCAGACGGATCGGCTCGATCAGTCCAGATTTGAACGTCCTCGGGATCGATATCGTTCACGCGCCAGCGGTGGTGTCGGTACCGCCCCTCTCCCAACCCCGGCGACCGAGGTGAGGGAACAAAAGCATTGTCCAACGCAAAGTGCAGGCAAGATCCTGCTTGTCCGCTTCAAACACGTCGGATAGATGCACCTCCCGGACAGAAAAAAGGCCACTCCCGTAGGAGCGGCCCGAAGTCTAGGGAGGAAACGCCCTTGGAAGGGCAGCGGAACCGCGACGCCATCGCCGTCCCGCATTGCAAACGTAGGCTACCGCATTGCAGCGGACAACCACCTGAAGGTTGTAGAGCCGCACTCGAGCGCATTTCATCAGCGGCCAGGTGCGCTTCCACACCATCGCGCAGCATTGAGCGTGGGTCGGCACCGTGTTGAGGCGGCAAGGCCGTGGGCCGGCGCTCGCGGTCTTCAGTCCCGCCGCATCGCGCCGACCCTCACGAGACTGCTTGACCAAGGCTTCACGGGCGAGCCCCGGTGAACTGGATCGGATGCCCCTGTCATCGCGTGCTTACCCGCTGCGAGCCATATAACGCGCGAACGCCTCGGGCACGCGTCCAAGTAGGATGGATGCTGTAACAGCTGCTTGGAGCGGTGTCGCCGCGTTAGCCTCACGTCCGCTCTCAGCTCTGGGCAACTGCGCCAGCGAGACCACACAAAGGCCGAGAGGTGTGATGGTTCTTTACTGCTCAGCTGGCTCAAAGAAGAAACACCCCAGGAGCGGGCGCTCCCAGGGTGTAGCCGACCTCGCGGCCAGTTTGATCGGGCTGGGGATGCGAAGGTCAACCGGAAGGCTGCTCTTCGGCAGCGAGGGGCGATGGAGAGGACCAACACTCCTCGCCCCGTCACTGCGTCTCCCGGGACAGAACCGGGAACAGCTCGACCGGATCCTAGTAGGAGCCGAACTTGTAGTTCAGACCGGCGCGGACGACGGCGAACTCGTCGTCGCGGCGTCCGATCGGGCTGTAGTAAGCCGGGACGAGGTTGGCGGCATTGACCACCAGGGCGCCCTGGTTGCGGTTGCCTCGGTCCAGGTTGACGTACAAGCCTTCGACCTTGAGCGTCACGGCTGAAGAGCGGAAGAAGTTCAGGAACGAGTCGGTGGGCAGCGCGTACTCGATGCCGCCGCCGACGGCGTAGCCGGTGCGGAAGCTATCGTTGCCAGCGTAGCCACCGAAGGAGCGGTCGGCGCTGCCCGAGCCGTAAGCGAAGCCGCCAGTGCCGTAGACCAGGGTGCGGTCGAAGGCGTAGCCGAGGCGGCCGCGCACGGTGCCGAAGAAGTCGAGGCTGGAGAGGCCGCGCGGGTCGGTGACGTAGTAG